>CAYPSE010000152.1:0-3841 GCA_964413305.1 uncultured Rubrivirga sp.
GCTCATCGGGCAACCGCCCGTTCATTCCCCGGACTTAGCCGGCTGCCGAGTGCCACCGCGGCTGCAGTGGTCGCGATGGTGGCAAGGACGTAGATCCCTGCGAGCACCACGCCCGCCGTATCCCCACGATCGGCGAGGGAGAAGGTCTCCTCCGCGAAGGCGGAGTACGTGGTGAAGCCACCGAGGAAGCCGGTTACGACGAACCCCGCCGCCCACGGACTCCTGGTCACGACAACCGGGGCGAGGAACCCGATGAGGGCGCAGCCCACGACGTTCACGGCCAGCGTTCCCCAGGGGAAGGCAGTTGCCGGCCCCGTCCAGGCGAGGATCGACTCACCCACCAGCCAGCGCGCCAGGGCACCCAGCGCCCCGCCGATGGATACCGCCAGCCCGATCCGCACGCGCGGAGCGTATCGGCAGGAACTTCGGATTTAGCACTCGTGGCAATCGAGTGCTAATCTCACTCCTCGACAAGGAGGACAGGTGCCCACCTACGAATACACGTGTGGCTCGTGCGATGCCCACCACGAGATCGTTCAGAAGATGACCGATCCCACCCTCACCGAATGTCCCGACTGCGGCAAGCCCACGCTGCGCAAGCTCTTCAACGGAGTGGGCGTGGTCTTCAAGGGGTCCGGCTTCTACCGAACCGACTCGCGATCCTCCGACAAGGGATCCTCGGACAAGGGTTCCTCCAGCAAGAGTTCGGGTACCTCCGACGCCGCGAAATCCACGAACAAGTCTTCGGATTCCTCCTCGAGTAGCTCGTCTTCGAGTTCGTCGTCAGGCTCGTCGTCAAGTTCGTCTGCGACAACGTCCACGAAGTCCTCAACCTCCTAGCAACACAAGGCTCACTACGTGCCTGTGGATAAGCGTTCGCGCTGGTGCACCTGATCGTCGTAACGTCGCACGGTGATCTCTTTGCTCGGTTACCAGCGGCACCTGGACCTTCAGCGCATTCGGCACACCCTGAGCAGACGCCGGCGGATCGTTGCCGCGGTACTTGCGGGCTTTGGCGTCATCTTCTTGATCTCCTCGCTGCGCGCACCAACCCCGGTTGCGCTGGAGAGCGCATCTCCGGACACCGTGCTTCGGGCTGATGAAGTCGCCGTGCCAGTTGTTGTCACACCCGGGGTCGTCGTCGGGGCACTGACTCCCGGTATGACGATTGATCTCATCGGCAACGGTCACACCACGCGTGAAGCACGCATCATTCGGATACCCGCATCGGGCTTCGGCCCAACCTCCGACGCTGTCGTGGTGGTGGCCGTCCCCGAGTCCCAGGGACTCGCGCTCGCATCCCACGCTTCGCCAGGTTTGAGTGTCATCATTCGACCAACTGCAAGCGAGTGAGGTGTGAGCAGGCGAGATGTTCAAAGGGTTCAAGGAGTTTGCCTACCGAGGCAACGTCATAGATCTTGCCGTGGCTGTTGTTGCCGGCGCCGCAGTCACAACACTCGTAGGTGACTTCACCACAGCCATCATCAATCCACTCATTGGGCTTGCTCTCGGTGGCGGCGTGGACGTTGGAACGATCGTCGTCAACGATCAGGTCTTCGACTTCACACTGTTGATCAATTCGTTCATCACCTTCATCATCACGCTGCTGGTTATCTACTACGCACTCGTCGTTCCGGTAAACAGGATGCGTGAGCGTCAGGAGGCAAAGAAGGAAGCCGAGCCCGAGCCCACGCCCGAGGACATCGCGCTACTGACCGAGATTCGCGACCTTCTCAAGCGTTCGTAGACCCGCTAGTCCCCAGCTAGCCGTGGTGCGGGGGTACCTGATCACGGAGCCACTGATCGTGTCCGGCCTCGTCGCGCGCGTCTTCGTGATCGACGTCATCACGCGTTTGCTCAGGCAACAGATCTTCCGGTCCCATGCGTTGGAGGGTACGTCAATCGACTACCGCTCGGAGCGTACGGTCAGACCGTGAGCGATCGAGTTCTCGACGAACCGACATGGCGTTCGCGAGCCGCAGCGCACGCCCGGCGCGCCGAGCAGTGGACGATCCCCCACCTTGAACGCCGCAAGCGCGGCGAGAAGCACCCCGTGATGGATTTCCTCTTCGAGTACTACCCCTACTCCCCCGGCAAACTGCGGACCTGGCATCCGGGAATCGGCGTCGCACTGGAAGGCAACTGGAATCCACCGTCCGGGAAGTCCTCGTACAAACAGATGGACAACGGCTGGACCGTCGATGCCCGCACGGCTGACCAAACGCGACTCGCCCTCGCCCTTCGAATCCTCGAGGGGACGATGTCTCGACCAGCGCAGCACTCATGCTTCGGCATGCATGAATGGGCGATGGTCTACCGGATGGATCCGAAGCAGGTAAGGCACGAGCAGCAGCCGCTGCGGCTGAGTATTGAGGAGATCAGTGCGGCGGTCGACGAGGTCGGCCTGAGGTGCACACACATCGATGCCTTCCGCTTTTTCGCCGACGAGGCCGTGCCACTCAACGCGAACACACCCACCCGAGCAAATCAGCCGGAAATGGAGCAGCCGGGTTGCCTGCACGCGAACATGGACCTGTTCAAGTATGCGATGTGGTTCCAGCCCTACGTCCCTGGCGATCTAGTGCTGGACTGCTTCGAACTCTCCGCCCACTCCCGCGTAATTGACATGCGTGCCTCGCCGTACGACGTCGCCGATCTCGGCTACCCACCCATCGCGATCGAGACCTCGGAGGGACGACAGGAGTATGCGCGCGAACAGCGGCTTATCGCCGAGCGCGCGCGGCCGTTGCGGCTACAACTTCACGACATCTTCACCCGGATGACTTACTCCGTCCCGCGACAGGACTGACCTACTCCTCGATCCCCTCGAGCACCTGGACGTCCACTGCGTCTTGCGCCCGACCAGAGGCACGCTTGTTGACCTTCAGGCCCTCCAGTCCGATGAAAGCCACCTCCAAGCCGTCCAACGTGAGGTTCAAGCGGTCCGCCCAGCACTGCTCGAAGTCAACCCCTGAGGGCGTGGTTATGAGGTCTACGCGATTGGGCGGATACCCCAATTGCACGACCACATCTGGGCTTGTGAAGTCGCCGCTTGTCAGCCCGAGCTCAGCGAATCCGAATTCCTCCAGCGCGCGAACTACGGCCGCGGCATTTCCCGCATCTGGCCACACCCACAGATCAAGATCCTTCGTCAAACGTGGAACACCATGGGCAGCTAGCGCCCACCCACCGATGACGAGATACCGGACCTCATGACGATCGAAGCACTCGAGCAATTCGCGGAAGTCTGGGCTCAGTTGCATCAGTCCACCCCTCGAACTCGTGGCGCATTCGGGTCAGAGCCTCGATCCGCTCTGCCGGGGGACGAGATCGCCAATACTCCAAGTCGCTTGGCGCATCCTTCATGGATGTCTTGGTCACCACCCTGGCAATGCCTGACATGCGCTCAGTCTACCGAGCCACGAACGGTCCTCCCCCAGTCAAATGGAGGAAGTTGAGGCCAGCGAGCTGACTGTTGTGAGTCGACGCGACCCCTACGCACGCCCCTTCAACATGAGGTTCCAGTAGAGGTTGGGCAGGCCAACCTTCTTCAGCATCGTGTAGTCGGTGAATTCCTTCTTCTGGTCGATCAGCGGCAACGACGGCCTCAGGTTGAGGTCGTAGTCGAACTCGCACAACAGCATCTTCTTGCGGCTGGTGGTGATCGGACATGACGCGTAACCGTCGTAGCTCCCAGCTCCAACGCCACCCTTCAGTGACGCCCGCAGGTTCTCCACCAGCACGGGTGCTTGTTTGCGGATAGCTGCGCCTGTCTTGGAGTTTGGGGTGGTGGTGCAATCACCTAGCGCGAAGACGTCTGGATACACATTGTGCTGCAACG
>CAYPSE010000153.1:0-3832 GCA_964413305.1 uncultured Rubrivirga sp.
CTCCCGAAGAAGAGTCCACGCCAAGCACGCGGGCCGTTCCACCATCGGGCTTGCGATAACCCTCGAGGATCTCGGTGGTGGTCGTCTTTCCAGCGCCGTTGGGACCCAACAGTGCCAGGCATTCACCGGAGGCGACGTCGAAGGAGACGTCGTCCACCGCAACAACGTCTGCATAGACCTTGCGCAGGGATCGAACTTCGATTGCGTTCATCACCATCTCAGCAATCAAATTAACAGAGCCAAAGATTCGGAACCTTAACTTCCTTCAACTAAGGTACTTGCGTACATTGCTTCATTCTGAAGATGGGCCCGTAGAGACAAGGTGAATGCCACCATGAACTCCGGTGAGGTTGAACTCTTCATCCGGATGCTCGTAATCGGTGTGGCTGTCGCGGCACCCGTCGGTGCCATGGCCGTGCTGTCAATCCAGCGCACTCTCGCATCAGGCTGGCGTTCTGGAATAGCGACGGGTGCGGGCATTGCCACCGCCGACGCCGTCTACGCAGCACTCGCGGCTTTCGGGGTCTCTGCCGTCTCTCGATTACTGGTCGGCTACCAAACACCCCTGCGAATCATCGGCGGAGGCGGATTGCTGTGGCTGGGGTGGAGAGCGCTTCGCACGAAGCCCGACACCCAAGTGCGTCGGAATGCTTCGACCCGAGTCGGTCACACGCGACTGTTCACCACCGCCGTCGGATTGACTCTGACGAATCCGATGACCATCATCGCGTTCGCGGCAATTTTCGCCGGTGCCGGCCTCGTCGCCCAACCGGGAATCGCCAGTGCCATCACCGTGACGACAGGGGTAGCGCTCGGGTCTTTCCTGTAGTGGATAGCTCTGGTCACCGCGGCATGGTCTGTCAGGCACGCTATGAGCGAACGCGCAATGCTGGTGGTCAATCGCGTTTCCGGGGTCGTCCTCATGGGTTTCGGAGCACTCGCCGTGACCTCCGGACTGACTCAGGTGTAGTCCCTACCCCCACGCAACGGCGGCAATCACCCCGAACTCACTTTGATTCAGGCCGAAGCTTGATTTAGGCCGAAGACTCACGCACGATTGCGCGCACGGTGCGCTCGACCGCCTGTAACGCACCCTCGATGTGGCCGGCATAGCCTTGCGCGGTTTCGGTGGATGACCAATGCAACCGACCTTGCAACTTGGAGTGTTGGTAGAGCGGGTGGCCGAACAGGCCGTACTCGAGGGAACCCCCGCTGCTCGGTGCAGCAGTCCAGCGCTCCCGACTCCAGTCCTGAATGACAACGTCGATGGGCGCCGCAGCTCCCGGTCCGAACATGCGGGTGAGTTGTTCGCGGATGTCGGTTTCGATTCCTGGATGCATGGATGTCCCGCGAGCGAATCCGAACAGAGCTGCTGGCTTTCCATCTGGCCCGGACATGTCGTGGATCTCCGCGAGCGGACCGCGACGACTCATCGCAGCACCGGCGAATCCGTCATGTCGCCAGAAGGGTTCGCCGAACAGCGCGACAACCTTCACCGAATCACCCATCCACACCGGAGTCCGAGAAGCAACGTCAATGAGTTCCGGTGGCAAGGAGCGTGGAAGCCTGATCGATTGCACGGCAAGCGCTGGCGGGAGTGCAAGGACAACATGCTCTGCTTGCCAGACCTGATCATTCGTGATGACGTCGAGATCGTCGGCGATCTCGCGCACCGGCTCGCCTAGGCGGATCGTGCCGGCAGGGAGTTCATCGGCAAGTGCTGCTGCAAGTCTGGCCGTTCCACCAACGATGCGATAGGCGGGGACGTCGATCGGATTTCCTGGGTAGCGCTGCACACCAGTGAGATCGTCGATGATCGCATCACCGTCTCGATACTGATCGAACGTTTCGATACCCAAGCGATGCGCGAGCCCTGCGACTCGTTGTTCACCGGGCCAAAACCACGATGCACCAAGATCAAACGGTGAGCCGAACAGTCGGCCACCTATGCGGTCGCGTGCTTCCAGGACGGTGACTGTGTGACCGGCGCGGATGAGTTGATCGGCAACAGATAGCCCGCTGATGCCTGCACCGATGACGAGCGCATCGGTCCTGCTCTGGATATCCAGACTCACTACGACAGTCTCCCAGGCCAACTCCGCGCTTCTCGGGGTCGTGGGAGGCTCTAGGGGTGCAGATGACCGGAGTCGCCACTGAGCCTCAATTGGCGTTCCTTCCGTGGGAGCTACCTCTCGAGGACTGGCCCGAGGATGTGGTGGTGGCTCTGCCACGCGGTATCTCCCGACACATCGTGCGGTTCGTTCGACTGGACGGCATCGTCTACGCGATCAAGGAAGTCGAGTGGGAACTGGCCGAGCGCGAGTATCGACTACTGACCGACTTGAACAAGCGCGAAGTACCAGCCGTGGAACCCGTAGCGGTAGTACGGGATCGCGTCGATGCAAGCGGCGAAGACTTACCCGCAGCATTGATCACCCGGCATTTGCAGTACTCGCTTCCCTACCGTGCGTTGTTCTCCTCGACTCTGCGAGCGGAAACAGCCGATCGTTTGCTCGATGCCCTCGCGGTCTTGCTGGTGCAACTGCACCTGACCGGCTTTTCCTGGAACGACTGCTCGCTCTCCAACACCTTGTTCCGTCGCGACGCTGGGGCATTCGCGGCGTACTTGGTCGATGCGGAGACCGGGGAGTTGCACGGAGCACTCACGGATGGCCAGCGCACCTATGATCTCGAGACCGCTGCAACGAATGTGGCAGGCGAACTGATGGATCTGCAAGCCGGTGAGAAGTTGCAGCAGGACCTAGATCCGATCGTGATCGGTGTGAGCCTGCGCACCCGCTACGACACTTTGTGGCAAGAGATCACCAGCCCAATCGTGTTCTCCCGCGAGGACCGCTATCCGCTTGAGGCACGCATCCGCCGCCTTAACGAACTCGGCTTCGACTTCGCCGAACTGCAGGTCATGACAGCCGAGGACGGCGAGCACATGACCGTACAGCCGAAGGTGGTGGATGCCGGTCACCACTCACGTCGGTTGATTCGCCTGACGGGTCTGGACGTGGAGGAGAACCAAGCGCGTCGGCTGCTGAACGATCTCGATTCCTTCCGCGTCAAGATCGGACTGGGTCCGGAAGACGAGGAATTGGCCGCCCACCAGTGGGTGTCCGAGCGGTTCGAGGGCGCGATGGTCGAAATCCCTGCGAATCTGCGTTCGCGGATGGAGCCCGCGCAGATGTTCCACGAGATCCTCGAGCACCGCTGGTTCATGTCCGAGCAAGCCGGGCACAGCGTGCCGTTCTTCGACGCGGTCCGAAGCTACGTGGATACCGTTCTCGTGGCCAAACCCGACGAACGTTCGGTAATAGGTTCGCGCACCGGGGAACCGGGGGACCACACTGAGGAATTGCGGATCACCGTCCCCACCGAGGACACCTAACCCCTAGGTTTCACACGTGGACCTTGAGCGCGAACTAGCCAGCCTTCTCGTCATTGCCGCGATCTCAGCGATCGTCCCTTTCATCCTGGGGCTTACGCGCATTCGCGCGGCCGGGGCTGTCCTACTGATCGGCCTGGGGATCATCTTCGGACCCCAGGTTCTGGGCTGGATAGAGGTAGATGGCGCAATCGACCTACTCGCAGACCTGGGCCTGGGGATGCTGTTCTTCCTCGCCGGATTGGAACTCGAAGGGCGCGTCCTCCGTGGTACGAGCGGCAAACTCGCCGTCTCGGGTTGGTTCATCTCACTGGCCCTCTCCGTGCTGCTCGTGGGCGCCCTCGTCGCTACTGGCTTGGTTCAGGACTACCTAGCGGTGGCTATCGCGCTCACGTCGACTGCCCTAGGCACGTTGCTCCCACAGTTGCGCGACAGCGG
>CAYPSE010000154.1:0-2295 GCA_964413305.1 uncultured Rubrivirga sp.
CTCAGCACTCCGAGCACCGGGGTCCGGGAATGACGGAGGGCCTGCCCACCGGGCTGGCCCTCCGCTTGAGGTTGTTGCTAGTTGGCTAGCGCCGCTCCCCCTAGTTGGCCGTGGCCAGTGGGTACTTCAGCGGCTCCGGTGCGAAGAACCGGTCACGGTTCACGCCCGGTGCGCGGTACACGGAGCGCTTGGCGGCCGCGACGGCCTTGGCCGTCTTGGCCTTGATCAGCGCCTGGAGCGCCTTGACGCCGCCCACGTGCTGATCAACGGTGAAGGTGCAGTGCCCCACACCGGACCCGCCCGTTGCCGCCAGGCTCAACACCGGGTTCGGGCTCTTGGCACCCGGATCGAACTTGGTGTACTCCAAGTCCAGCGGAACGGTGTAGTACTGAGCCGCCTTCAACATGCCCTTATCCGCTGCCTTCTGGGCCGCCTTGGTCCCCGCCATGTCCTCGAAGAACGTGTACGTGTTCCCAGGAGCCACGACAGGGTCGTAGGTGGTGGACATGAACACCGCGGGCTTGCCGTACTCAGGCTTGGCTGCGGGGAGCGCGTTCACGATCGCCACCGCGGCCGGGTTAGCCGGGAAGCGCGCTGTGTTGCTGCCCACCGAGGCGTCCAAAGCACCGAGCATGCGGTCGAGCACACCCGGGCCAGCCGCGGTGAACGTTCCCTCGAATTCCGCTCGCTGCTCCGGAGAGAGCAACTTGCTGTAGACGACAGGAACGTTGTTGTTGAAGTTGGCGTTGTCCGTCGGTGCCAATCCACCGATGGCGCGAACGCGCTGCTCCAACTCGTAGCGACCCATGATGCCCAGAGCCGCTGCCGCGCCGACGTTCTGCAGCATCGCCGCAGTCGAGTTGGCGCCAGCAGACAACGGAGCGTATCCACCGACGATGGCGGCGCCCAGTCCCTGCTCGGTAACAACGGGATTGACCGTGATGCCGTCGTAGGTCTGCGACTTGGTGGGCAAGCCCGCCATCAGCCCTGCCAGGAGATTGGACTGGGCGATGGGGAAGCCCACCGCCGACACGGTCGCCTGGCCGGTGGCCACGGCATTGAGCGTCCCGAAGACCTTCGCGAGGTCGCCCACGGCTTCCGCGTAGCCGGCCTGGCCTGCGGAGTAGTTGGCGACCTTGAGGGTCGGATCGATGAGCGTCTTCCAGGTGTACAGCACGGTCATGGCCGAGCTGAACGCCTGCTCCGGGCCCTCCATGACACCGCACAACGGCAACGTGCCGGCGATCTTGCCGGGGTTTGCCTGTACGAGGGTCTGGGTGATCAGACCACCCAGGGAGTCACCCCAGGCGAGGATCTCCTTGACACCGCCTACTGCGCCGGAGTTGATGTGCTGAATCAGCAGCTCACCGGCTTCCACGCCTTCGGCGACAGCCCAGCCCTGGCGGGCATAGCCGGCACCCGCGAGGGCGTAGCCCTGAGCGAGGAGGTTCGCAGCGGACTCAGCGGACGGAGCCACCTGCGCTCCGCCGTTGCCCACCAAGGCCGGCCCGATCCCCGGGACGGTGGTCTGCGAGTAGTACGGAGACCTGTTCAACCCGAGTGCTCCGGCGATCTGCGCTGGAACTGGTTGAGCGATGCGGTACCCGTGGGAGTACAGCAGCACGGTGCCATTGAACTTCGCCGGCATCGTGATCTGGAACGTGGTGTCACCGAGCGAGCCAGTGAGCGCGCCGGTGCACGTCTCCCCTAGTCCGCAGGCATCTGCCGCGTTCGCTGCTGGTGCCACGGTCGGCACGGCCACCAAGGCCAGACCGATCGAGGCTACGGCCGCAAGGACGCGGCGGGGCATCTTGATCTTCACAGTGATCCTCTTCTCCTTGTCCCCGCCGATTACGGCAGCAGCTTCCGGGTCGGGTTTCCGGGCTTGAAGTTCGCCCGCTTCGCCTCACCGCTCGACGAACTGGTCGCCGTGATGATGTAGCTCGTCTGACGCTCGAGCAGGCCGTTCGAGTACTGACCCATCCAGTAGCCGGTCAGGCCCTGGTGCGAGGTCTTGCTGTACCGAAGCGGTACGACTGCAGCCGAGCGCAGGTCACCCGAGCCGGTCTGGAGAGCGTTGATCAGACCCTTGCGAGTGAGGTTCGGTCCCGCGGCATCGATGGCCTGGGCCAAGACGTACGCGGTGTTGATGCCGTAGTAGGTGTAGAAGTTCCACGGCAGGCCCGCGCGATCGGCGATGACCTTCATCTGGCGGACGTAGGGGTTACGAGTGTCCTGGATCTCCGCCAGGAAACTCGGTGCGTAGACACCGTTGAGGATGCCCTTCGAGCCGGC
>CAYPSE010000154.1:2395-3806 GCA_964413305.1 uncultured Rubrivirga sp.
GGGAAGTACGGGAAGGTGGTCGGGTACTTCCGCGGGTTGTCGAAGCTCGCTGCACCGGTGTTGACGAAGATGTCCGGGATGCCACGACGGTTCAGGTCGGCGATGACGGCCGAGTGCGTTGGCGTACCCAACGCACCGAACATCGCGAAGATCTTGTCGCGATTGATCAGTTGGGCAGTACCAACTTTGGTCTTCGCGGGGTTGTACTGGTCGTCGTAGACCTTCAGTTCCAGGTCACGACCATTGACTCCACCATTCGCGTTGACGTAATCGAAGTACGCCTCCACCGCGGGGGCGATGTCCTTATAGCCGGGAGCCGCCGGACCGGTCAGCGGCGTGGTCATGCCGATGGTGATCTTGTTGGCGGTCACCCCCGGATCTGCTGCCGAGGCAGGTGCGATCGCTCCTGCCAGACCGAGTGCGGTGACTGCGCCGACGGCGACAGCCCGCGTTGCAAAGGCCTTACCCACGTGGATCCCTCCCAAGGTTCGCGCGCACCCGAACGCCGCGGCGCGGCATGAACGACGAGTGAACGCTGAGTGACCGTGAGGCTAGTCACACCAGCCCCAGAGGGCAACAGTTTCGCCGGAAAAAAGTGAACTGCCTCCGACTATCGGCCTAACGGCGGCGAAGTCGTTGCCCCAGGGATTGGACTCCCCCGACCAGGCCTCCGGGGGCTGCCAGCACCACGAGAACCACGAGAAGCCCGTAGAGGAGGTTGGGTGCGTTGTTGGTTACCTGGTCGTCCCAGCCACGGTCGGCGGAGACGTCTAGCACGAACTCCGGCAGCCAGACCAAGATCACCGCACCGATCATCGCCCCGATTAACGATGTCCGACCGCCCAGGACGATCCCCACGAGCAAGGACAATGACAGGCCGAGGGTGAAGGCGCCTGGGCCTACGAAACTGAGGATCTGTGCGAAGACCGCCCCGGCGAGGGCGGCGAACAGGCTGCTGACGACGAACGCCGACACTTTCGACCCCGAGGGGGAGATTCCGGACACGGCAGCGGCGATCGGGTCGTCGCGGACCGCTTGCCAGACCCGCCCCTGGCGACCGCGCACCAGGTTGAGGGCGACGAATCCCACGATGCAGGCGACGGCGATCGCAACGGATGCCTGCCACTGCTCGATGACGAAACCGGCATCCACCCCATCGAGTGCAGCCACGTCGGCCCCGAGATCGCCCTCGACGCCGAAGGCTTCCTCGTCGAAGGTCTCCTCAGGAGCGACTTCGTCCGTGGTGAATCCCTCGTCGGTGGTGAAGTCGTCGTCTGTGAGGAAATCGTCCTCGCTGAGGAAATCGTCCTCGGTGAGCATGTCCTCTTCGGCGACTCCCGTGTCGAAGCCGTCGCCCGTGGCAAAGTCGTCCTCGGTGAGGAAGTCGTCCTCGCTGAGGAAATCGTCCTCG
>CAYPSE010000155.1:0-3805 GCA_964413305.1 uncultured Rubrivirga sp.
CGCGTCTCACTGGTGAAGCCGTCGTCCGTTGCCGATACCCACGCTTCGTAGGCGAGGGGTTCGTCGGCTTTCAGGGTCGATGGTTCGAGTAGAAGATGGGCGCTGAAGGACACGGTTCCCATCGGCCGCACAGTCGCCATAGATACGTAACTGGCCGGCCACCAAGCATCCACGATCCCCAGTGCCGTGCCTGCGGTCCAGCCATCCCAGTTCCCGTCATCCAACGCACCGGCGGGGCTCAACCAGCCGAGTGCATGAGGCGGTGACTGGGCTCCCGGGATGCCCGTGACCGGGCGATAGTCGAAGTGCGCTCCGAACTCCGGCCCGATCGGCGGGCGGACCGGCGCCGACGCGAGGTCGGCCCAGTTCGGCAACTCGGGCATCTGCGCCGTGCCCCAACGCTCATCCGAGCCGACGGGACGCGGTATCCCTGCGATCACCACCGCCTGCGAGGCCAGTTCGCCATCGGACCCGGTGATCGAGACCTGCCAGGTGGTCATCGCCGAGCCGGCGCGCAGACATGTTGCCTCGACGCTTGCCGGGCCCGGGGGCAGTGGACCGAACAGGTGCGCTGAGACGTTGCGAATGCGTCGCGCCCGATCGGCGACGTTCTGTTCGGCCTCTGCTGCATTGACGTGCGCGGCGACCACCAGCCCGCCCCAGGCGCCCCGGCCCTGGAGCCATCCCTCGGGGACGGACCACTCGAATGTTCCAGGTCCGGTGCGCTCGAGAAGGCAACTCGCTGGGAAGTCGGCGAGGGTCATGCTCCGTCCGGCCTGGCATCGGCAAGCGACCCGTCGTCGAGCGAGGTGTCCACCTTGTCGGTTCCGCTTCCCAGCGCGGACTTCTTCAGCCACTTGGCCCAGGGGATGTTCCAGAGGCCACCGGGGCCGTTCCACGGCTCCATCATGTCGCCACCGGTCTTGGTGAAATCGACGACGTCGCCGGGGATGGTGTTGTCGAAGATCCATTTGGCGTCTTGCTCGAACATGTTCGTGCATCCGTGGGAACCGTTGTAGCGACCCAAACGACCGTACGCCCAGGTGGCGGTGTGCAGGAATTCACCGGTGGGGGTTAGTCGCGTATTCCACTTCGCGGGCAGTTCGTAGAAGTCGTCCGGATCGGTCAATCCCAGGCTTGCGCTGCGATAGACCTTGTCCGCTTCCTTCGAGGTGCTGATCACCTTGGCGCCGTTGCGGGTCTCCCAGCCGGGACCCCCGAGGCTGACCTTGAAGGTCTTGCGCTTGCGGCCATCGATGAAGACTTCCATTTCCTTGGTTGCGCCATTGACGCGCGCGATCAAGGCTCGGTCGGTGCGAAAGGCATAGGTGGTGCCCAGGCTCGATGCTCCGACGAGATAACGCCCACCGGACTTTCCGAGCACCGCATCGTCGAGGGTGGAGGTAATGCGGATCGTTGCATTACCGGGCCAGAAATCTTTCGGGCGGAAGACCGCGGTGCGATCGTTGATCCATCCCCACGCTCCGGGAACCTCGCGGGTAGGACCATCGTTCGGTGTTGCCGTGACGACCAGGTGCGATTCGACTGCGCGCTTATTTGGAATCGCTCGATTGAACGTCAGGTATGGCAGCGTGCCGACTCCCAACTTGGTTCGCGTGTTGCGAACACCTAGTCCGTTGCCGGCGGCATCGAACCGAGCCGTCACGCGAGTGCGCGGACGCGGCAGAACTTCGGGCTTGTACGGATCGGCTCCCACGGCAGCGACCGGGATCACGGGAATCGGACCCGCAGGGGTCGAGGTTCCGCTGGAAGTGACCGCACGTAGTGCCACCAGGTACTCGCGGCCGTTCGCGAGTGAGCTCAGCGAGCATGTGCCGGAGGTATCCGGACAGTCGAACCAGGAAAAGCCATCGGGCGAAGCCTGGTACCCGACCACGGTGGGATCGTCGGCGACCGTGTAGCGGATCACCGCCGATCGGTCACCTGGATCAACCCCGATGATGACCGGAGCCGCGATGCCTGGAGCCGCTGCGTCCTCGGCGGATGCGGGCGCACTCGCCAGGAAGGTCAAACCCAGGACTGCCGACAACATCATCGACGCAGCACGGAACGCCCGGGGAAGCCTCACGCGTCCCAATGTACGACTCCCCCGAGTCTTCACGACAGCCCACCTGCCTACAGTGATCGCCCGTGGGATTCTTCGACCGCTTCAAGCTGCCGTCCGTCAAGCCCGAACAAGCCACCGAGATGCTCCGTTCGGGAGCTACGTTGCTCGACGTTCGAGATAACGCCGAGTGGAATGCCGGCCACGTTCCCGGGGCGGTTCACGTTCCGGCCAAGAACGTCGGATCCCAGGCGATGAAGCGACTGCCGAAAGGTCGACCGGTGATCGTCACGTGCCGAACCGGCGCCCGCTCCCGCGGCGTAACCCGCATCCTGCGTGAGAAGGGCGTCGAGGCGTTCAACCTCTCCGGCGGGATGGCGGCGTGGGAATCGGCCGGCGGTCGACTCGTGGGCAAGGGCAACCGCCCCGGCACGATCGCCTGAGCGCGGGCACCTTGCGCGGGAACGCGTCAGGTAAACACCTCACCAAGGAACTACCCGCCGGTCCTCCCACAGCAGACCTGTCTCGATGCTTTCGGATTCGTTCGCCGAGACATCACGGTCCGCGAGCCACACGATCGTGTCCGCTCCTTCTTCCGCGCTGCGCGGGGCGTCGGGTCCGCCCATGTCGGTTCGACAGTGCGCAGGGCACATCGCATCGA
This sequence comes from uncultured Rubrivirga sp., assembly GCA_964413305.1. Classification (GTDB taxonomy): domain Bacteria; phylum Actinomycetota; class Actinomycetes; order S36-B12; family S36-B12; genus S36-B12. The sequence goes on from CAYPSE010000155.1 coordinate 2,727, forward strand.
CGAGCACCCCGCGGGTTCCCCACTGCATTTCGGCCGCGAAATTGCGAAGCAGGGCATTCAACCCTGCCTTGCTGATCCGATAGGGCGCGAGGCCACCGGAGGTTCCCGGACCGCTCATGCGTCCCAGACAGGCCGAGACGCCGATGACCCGGCCCGAACGTCGACGCGCCATTCCTTGCGCGAAGGTGGCAATCGAATAGAAGGCGCCATCGAGATTTGCGCCCATCACCCGACGCCACTCCTGCGGCGACGTTCGCAAGGTTCGTGTCATGCGATCGGCCATGACGCCGGCGGAGAGAACCAGGATGTCCGGATCCCCCAGTGGTCCAAGCCGCTCCCTGGCCGCAGCCAACGCCTGCGGATCACCGACATCCGCAGCTTCGGCCACCGCATCTATCCCCTCGGCCACCAAGGCATCAGCGGCTTGCTTCGCGCGCTGGGCGTCCTGCCCGATCAGCACCACCGTTGCGCCCAGGCCACCGATACCGCGCGCCGCCTCGAACCCGATGCCGCGGCTGCCTCCGGTGATCAGTGCAACCGACTCATTCGTGATGAAGCCCATGGGGATAGTGTGACCTTCGTATCCACTTTTCGCGTGCGAGAGGAACGCACAGTGGCCAGTGAGCCTCCCAACCCTTCATCGAGTCGCTTCGGTCCGAACGAGTGGCTGGTCGACGAGATCTACGAACAATTCCTCCGTGACAAGGGTTCGGTCGACCCAGCCTGGTGGGACTTCTTCGAGGACTACTCCCCCACCGACAACCCCCCCGCCGTCAAGCCTGCGGACACGTCGGCAACGGCGGCAACCACGGTGCCCGCGCAGCCGACCGCAGAGCCGGCAACGCCCGCATCGACCACCTCACCGGTTACGGCCGAGGTGGAGGTCATTCGAGGCGCACCGGCCCGCGTCGTAACCAACATGGAAGCGAGCTTGACGGTTCCCACCGCCACGAGCGTTCGATCGATTCCAGTCAAACTGCTGATGGATAACCGAGTGGTGATCAATAACCACCTCGCGCGAGGACGCGGCGGCAAGGTTTCCTTCACCCACATCATCGGCTACGCCCTGGTCCGCGCAG
>CAYPSE010000156.1:0-3780 GCA_964413305.1 uncultured Rubrivirga sp.
GCCGACCCCGTTGCGCTTTACGCCGAGCGGCCCCCGGATACGGCGTCGATCGTCTTCGAATCTACGTTCACGTGGACCGACCACGAGTGGATGACTCAGCGGAGTGCACGTGACCCGCACATCGGCCCGATGTCGATATACGAAGTGCACTTGCCGTCGTGGCGGCCGGGCCTTTCCTACCGTGAACTGGCGAGTGAACTCGTCGCCTACCTGACCGATACCGGGTTCACGCACGTGGAGTTACTGCCCGTCTCCGAACACCCCTACGGCCCGTCGTGGGGATATCAGGTTTCCGGCTACTTCGCCCCGACGTCGCGGCTCGGGAATCCCGATGATTTCCGTCACCTGGTCGATGCTCTTCATCGAGCCGGTATCGGCGTGATCATGGATTGGGTTCCTGCGCACTTTCCGAAAGATGACTGGGCGCTGGCCCGCTTCGATGGAACGTCGTTGTACGAACATCCCGACCCGCAGCGGGGGGAACACCCGGACTGGGGTACGTACGTCTTTGACTTCGGACGGCGCGAAGTGCGCAACTTCCTGGTCAGCAACGCCGTGTATTGGCTCGAGGAATTCCATATCGACGGACTTCGGGTCGACGCCGTGGCGTCGATGCTCTACCTGGACTACTCACGTGAGCCTGGACAGTGGTCGCCCAACGAGTTCGGTGGGCGAGAGAACCTCGATGCCGTTCGATTCCTCCAGGAGATGAACGCAACGGTCTACAAGCGCGTTCCCGGGGCGGTGACCATCGCCGAGGAATCGACCGCCTGGCCCGGAGTCACGACGCCCACATACACCGGAGGACTCGGTTTCGGGTTCAAGTGGAACATGGGCTGGATGCACGACTCGCTCGACTACATCAAACGAGATCCGATACATCGCGCTTATCACCACAACGACATGACCTTCTCGATGATGTACGCCTATTCGGAACGCTTCATCCTGCCGCTCTCCCATGACGAAGTGGTTCACGGCAAGGGCTCCTTGATCGCCCGCATGCCAGGGGATAGATGGCAAGCGCTTGCGAATCTGCGGGCGTATCTGGCCTTCATGTGGGCGCACCCGGGCAAGAAACTGCTGTTCATGGGCGCGGAGTTCGCGCAATCAGACGAATGGTCCAGTGAGCGCGGGCTGGACTGGTGGTTGCTGCAGTTCCCCGAGCACGAGGGCATCTGGCGCACGATCTGTGACCTGAATCGTGCCTATCGCGACTTTCCGGCCTTGTGGGAACGAGACCATGAACCGACTGGCTTCGAGTGGATAGATGCAGAAGACGCAGCAGACAACACGTTCAGCTTCCTGAGATGGGACAACCATGGGGATTGCCTCGCCGTGGTCGTGAACTTCTCACCGGTGCCCCGCACACAAGTTCGCCTGGGTCTGCCGTGGTCGGGTGAATGGGTCGAGGCGTTGAACACCGATTCGCGGATCTACGGCGGATCCGGCGCAGGGAACCTCGGAGCGGTCCAGGCCCAAGCCCAGCCGTGGAATGGTCGACCGGCCAGCGCCGAGATCACCATTCCGCCCTTGGCCGCTTGCTACTTCACGTCCCGCAATCCGGAGGACTCGCCGAGCGCGACTTCCAAGAAGATCGCGACTCCCTAGAACAGAGCGTTCGCCAGCGCCAGGCGCGCCGGACCCACAGCAGGATCGTCGCCGGCCACGGTGAACAGTTCGATCAGACGATTGCGCACCTGTTCACGCTCATCTCCCCCAGTAGCGCGCACCACCGCGATGAGGCGATCGAAACAGGCAGACCACTGACCCCGCAGGGCTTCGACATCGGCTGCTCGTAGTTGGGTGGCGACATCATCCGAGGACTCGCTTGCCTCAACGAGAGCAACGTCGTGGTCGAACCCCTCCGTACGTTCATAGAGATCGACCACGGCCAGGCCCGCAGCAGCCTCGGAGTCCGCAGGTGTCTCGTCGAGGATCCGCTTGTAGGCCTGCCGCGCAGCCGCCCAGTCGCCCACTTCGATAGCTTGGAATGCGACGTCGAAGCGCGGATCGCCTGGAGGCTCTTCCTCTACCAAAGCGGGTGCTTCCCCACTTGCCAAAGTTCCGTTCACTCCCTGACTTGCCGCCACTTCGAGCAGTTTGTCCAAGGCCGGGCGGATCTGCTGCTCGGGCATGGCTCCTTGGAACAGCGGCACTACCTGCCCGCCGATCACTGCATAGACCGAGGGGATCGATTGCACCTGGAATGCAGCGGCGATCTGCTGCTCGGCATCGACATCGACCTTGGCCAACACCCACCGTCCGGCGTACTCGGCGGCGAGTTTCTCGAGGACGGGTGAGAGCTGCTTGCACGGACCACACCACGAGGCCCACAGGTCGACCACAACGGGAACCGTCATGGATCGATCGAGGACCTCGGCTTGGAACGTGGCCGTGGTGACATCGACGATCACACCTGCCGGGGCTCCCGCGAGAGCAGCCTCGGTCTTGCGTTGCTGCTCCTTTTGCGCCACCAGGGCGCCCAGGTCCACTGCTCCAGAGAAGTTCGGCGTGCTCATGTGCCCCATTCTGGTCCACGCCAGACTCGCCCCGACCAACACACCTTTATTGCCCCGTGAGCGCGCCTACTCCCCCGAAAGCACGACTATCTCCTCGAAAGCAGGACAATGGGATCATGCACGTTTCCGCTCGGGTCGACTACGGCACCCGAGCGATGGTCGAACTCGCTGCAGCCTGGGTGGATGACCCCCACAGGTTGACCAAGGGCGATGAGCTCGCCCGGGCCCAGGAGATCCCCGCGAAGTTCCTCGAGGGGATCTTGCGACAGTTGCGTCAGGCCGGACTGGTGGCCAGCCAGCGCGGGGCCGAAGGCGGTTACCGACTGGACAAGGACCCCTCAAACATAACGATCGCCGACATCGTTCGGGCCCTCGACGGTCCTTTGGCTGCCGTTCGCGATCTTCGTCCGGAGGACGTCCACTACGCCGGCGGTGCTGATCACCTGCGTGAAGTGTGGGTTGCGCTGCGATCTGCCATGCGTGACGTCCTCGAGCACACGACTATCGCCGACGTTCGAACGGGCGACTTTCCCGATCGGGTCCGCCAGTACCTCGACGAGCCCGATGCCTGGCGTCGCCGCTAGCGCACTCACTCCCAGGACTGCGATCGCATTTTCTGCCATAGACGATCGGCAGCATCGTTAACGGTCGTCCGCCCGCTCGCGACATCTACGGCCAAGTCGCGAACGAGGCTCGATGCAGGCTCGACTGCGGTGTGAGCACGCACCATGCCCAGTAGCTCCGAGACGACCTCCTCACGAGCTCGCTGTGCGCGACGCCGTTCGAGTTCACCGTGATCACGCGCCCATGCATGATGCCCGTCGATCGCTGCGACCACATCAGGGATACCTTCACCGGTGCTCGCGATGGAAACCACCACGGGCGGAATCCACGATGTCGGTCCTTGATCGGTCGCCAGGGCGATCATCTGACGAAGATCCCGTGCGGTGCCCTGCGCACCCTCCCGGTCGGCCTTGTTGACGACGAAGACATCTCCAATCTCCAAGATGCCGGCCTTAGCCGCCTGGATGCCATCTCCCATTCCCGGCGCCAGGAGAACGACGGTCGTATCCGCAGCCGCCGCGATCTCCACCTCGGACTGACCCACACCCACGGTCTCGATCAAGACGACGTCGAATCCTGCAGCGTCGTAGACCCTCAAGACCTGTCCGGCAGTAGCTGCCAATCCACCCAAATGGCCTCGGGAGGCCATCGAACGAATGAACACATCCGAATCCCCGGAGTGATCCTGCATCCGAAT
>CAYPSE010000157.1:0-3658 GCA_964413305.1 uncultured Rubrivirga sp.
GTCTTCACCTACCACATCTACCCGCCCTTCTACGTAGCCGGTCAACCGTTCGTCGGTCGGCACAAGCTCCACGCCCGGGCCTTGGACTGACCGGTCCGACCCGCACGAGACCCGACCATGCCACTGACCCCGTCGCAGCAGCGTGCAATCGACCACGATGGTCGCAACCTCCAGATCATTGCCTGTGCCGGGTCTGGCAAGACCGAGGTCGTGGCGTGCCGAGTAGCGCGCCTGCTCGACGACGGCCGGGCGACCGGACTGCGCCCGGCCAACATCGTCGCGTTCACCTTCACCGACAAGGCGGCGGCAGAGCTCAAGGAGCGAATCGTCACCCGCGTCCGCGAGCGGCTTGGGGACATTCATGGACTCGCGGAGCTGTTCGTCGGCACGATCCACGCATTCTGTCTCGATCTCATCAAGACGGAGATCCCCGAGTACCTGAAGTTCGGCGTGCTCGACGACGTGCGGCGGACTCTGTTCGTCGATCGCAGCAGTCAACAGTCGGGTCTGACCACCACCACAACGCTCGATGGCCGACCGCTGAAGCGCTACTCGGACACGCGGGTCTATTGCCAAGCGCTCGACGTTGTGCGGGAAGACCGCATCGACGGAACCGCCATGTCGGGCTGCTCACTTGCGGCCGGCGCCGCCAAGTATGTCGCGCTGCTTCACGATCGCCGGTATCTCGACTACTCGGCGATCCTTGACGCGGCCGCGCGGGTGCTTGAGCGAGACGCAGGCGTCCGAGAGCGGATCGCATCCCGGGTCCACCACCTCGTCGTCGACGAGTACCAAGATGTCAATCCGGTGCAAGAGAGAGTCGTTCGGGCGATCTATGATCTCGGCGCTCGTCTGTGCGTGGTAGGCGACGATGACCAGACCATCTACCAGTGGCGGGGAAGCGATGTGCGGAACATCGTCGAGTTCACCACACGCTACCCCGAGGTCACGACGATACGTCTCGAGGAGAACTTCCGTAGTTCTCCCGCGATCGTCGAGGTCGCGCGCGACTTCATCGCGCAGAACCCGACTCGGCTCGCCAAGGCGATGAAGGCTGCGTCGACCCAGCGATTCGAGGATGGCGATCTTGTCCTGATGGGCTTCGAAAGCCCCGAGGCGGAGGCGGCCTTCGTGGTGGACAAGGTCAAGTCCCTGGTGGGCCTTCCGCTTCCCCACGGCGATCGGACGCGCGGTCTGGCCTACTCCGACATCGCCGTGCTGCTGCGGAGCGTCGCGAACAACGGTCTGCCGATCGTTTCGGCCTTCAAGGCGGCCGGCATTCCGCATGTCGTCATCGGCCTCAACGGGCTGTTCACGGCACCTGAAGCGGAGGCTGCCCGAACCACCTTCCGTTGGCTCGCCGACGAGACCGCACCATCGGATGCGATCGTGCGCACCGCGTGGGAGGATGCCGCACTCGGGATCGCTCCAACTGGACTGGATGCGGCGATGCGGTTCCTTGCCGAGACGAGACGCTCGTTGCAGGACTCCGAGAACCAACGCTGGAGCATCTACTCGATACAGCGCACATTCCTTGGGCTCGTCGAGACCCTTGGGATCCGTGAGGAGACGGTCCCAGAGGGCCGCGGCGAGGTGGCGCTCTACAACCTGGGCAAGTTCAGCCAGGTCATTTCGGACTTCGAGCAGATCCACTTCCACTCTGAACCGAAGCAGAAGTACCAGACTTTCGCGGGGTTCCTCGAGCATCAGGCTGACGGTGCGTACGCGGAAGGCGGGTCGGATCGACAGCACGCCGTGCCCGATGCGGTCCGGATCATGACGGTGCATCAGGCGAAGGGGATGCAGTGGCCGGCGGTCTTCCTCCCGGCGCTGATTCGGAACCGCTTTCCGGCAGCGAAGCCGAAGGGACGCAGCGTCTGGCACCTGCTTCCGGAGCACGCCGTGGAGAACGCGGGCAGATATCGCGGCGGGATCGAGGACGAGCGGCGCCTGTTCTATGTCGCGATGACCCGAGCCCAGAAGTTCCTCTTCATGTCATGGGCGCCGGTGATCGGGAATCCGCTGTATCAGCGCGAGTCGGAGTTCGTGGATTGGATGCGACAGACCCGGCAGGTGCGGCGGCACGATGTACCTCTCGCCGGCCGTACTGGACGGTCCACCCCGGAGCCGCTCAAGGCGGTGTCGAGCGTGGTGCTGTCGTTCTCGGATCTGAAGTACTTCTTCGAGTGCCCCTACCAGTTCAAGCTGCGAGTCTTGTACGGGTTCAACCCGCCAATTCACGAGGCGCTCGGCTATGGGAAGTCGCTGCACGACTGCCTCGCCGAGGTGCACCAGCGAGCGCTACGAGGCGATCTCTGCACGCCAGAGTGCGTGCCGGGACTGATCGACCGGCACCTGCATCTTCCGTTTGCATACCCCACGTTGCGCGAAACGATGGCCGAGTCGGGCACCAGGGTCATCGCGGAGTACCTCCGCGCACGTCGCGAGGATTTGGCGAGGCTGGAGTTCAGCGAGAAGCCGATTGAGATCGTCCTCGACGACGGTGTGACGGTCGTAGGTCGGATCGACCTGGTCCGACGCACCGACCAGGACGAGACCGCGATCGTCGATCTCAAGAGCTCGGATGTCGCCCAAGAGGAATCGATGACCGAGCGACAGCTTCATGTCTACGCCCTCGGCTACCGGGAGCTCACCGGTCGCGACGCGAACCTCGTCGAGATCTACGAACTCGACTCGCAAACTCGCAAGCCACGGTCGATCGATGACCACTTCATCAACGAGGTGAAGGCCGAGGTCGCGACAGCAGCCTCAGCGCTACGACTGTCGACCTTCACGCCAATGCCATCACCCAAGCGGTGTCGGAGTTGCGATCTGCGCGGTCTGTGCGCACACCGGAGTGACTTGTGAAGCCCCAACGACTCCGACTGCTCGCACTTTCGTCATCGCGCCGTGAGCGATCCCCTGCCGACTGTCCACCCGATCGCTTCCAAGCGATTGAGTGTGCGCACCCTCGATCCATCCAGTGCGACCAGGAGGTCCCATGGCCAAGACCCCCATTATCGATCTCGGTCCACTCGGCAGCATCTCTCTCGACCGCATCTACCCCGTGGTCCGTGAATGGGTCGAGCCGCCTACGCCGGGGGATCCGTCGCAGGCAGTGTCCATCCGCCTCTGCGACGACTACCAGACCCAGTTCACCTGCCCAAGTTCGGAGATGCCGATCTACCACCAGATCTCGCACTCGATGCTTGAGCAGTTCGGGCTGACCGCCGACGAGTTGCTGCAAAGCGCCGGGCGAAACCTGTCCCGTCTGTTCGACGCCCATCAGGAGACCTTTGACCTGAACGAGATCGTCTCGCGCGCCGCTGGTTCCGGCACCGGTGTCTGGGCGATGGACTACGCCGGAGAGCGTGACGACGCGTGTCTGGTCAGCGGGCTTCTGGTGATGCCCGCCTTTCTCGCGCTGCTGAAGTCCGCAATGGTGCAGGCCGGGTCGTGGTCGGACAACGCGATCCTTGGCGCGGTCGTGCCGGTACGGTGCCGCGTGCTGCTTTGCGACGTTCGTCCGCGGCCGGACCGCGGCGCGATGCTGGATCATCTGCGAGGGATCGTTGCGGAGATGCACGATTCCAACGGCACCGGCGATGACACGCCGGTCTCGCGCTCACTGATGGTGCTTCAAGAGCTGCACACAGGC
>CAYPSE010000158.1:0-3633 GCA_964413305.1 uncultured Rubrivirga sp.
ATCGGGCTGAGACAAGCCGTCCATAATGCGCAACAGGCTATCAGCGCCGCCCTGCGATGAAGTACGTGATCGGTCCCACGAAGTTGATGGCGATCGCCGCGGCCCACACGGGCTTGGGCCCGCGCACCCTCTCGGCGGGCCTTCGAGCAAGGTCAACCCACGCGGTGACCGCGAGGGAGATCTGTACGGAGCCGGCCACGAGGAGGGCGGTCTTCTGGCCGTCGCTCAGGTCGTTCCACCGCTTGCGTTGCATGGGTACCGCCTCCTAAGTGGGTCTCCTGGATCGGTCACGTGGGTCGGTCGCGTGAGTCCGTATCCCGGGTCTGGCGCGACTCGACCATGGTTCGTTGTTTACGACGCCGGTGTCTACTGCTGGGATGCGTACTGCCCAATTGTGCGATGGGCATGACCACTAGCCTTACGCCCCATGGCGCGCACCTTGAACCTGGCATTGATTCCTGGCGATGGCATCGGCACCGAAGTGGTTGCCGAAGCGATGAAGGTGCTGGAGGCCATCGCCCCCGCAGCAGACCTCGAGGTTTCCACGACGGAGTACGACCTTGGCGCTCGTCGCTACCACGCTACGGGGGAGTTACTGCCGGAGCCGGTCATCGAGGAATTGCGCTCGTACGACGCCATCATGCTGGGAGCCATCGGAGATCCCTCGGTGCCCCCGGGTGTCCTGGAGCGTGGGGTTCTGCTGCCGTTGCGTTTCGTCATGGATCACCATGTGAACCTGCGGCCGGTGAAGCTGTACCCGGGCGTTTCGGGTCCGCTCGCGGGGAGCAAGTCGATCGACTTCGTCGTGTGCCGGGAGGGCACTGAAGGTCCGTACGTGGGTGCTGGGGGTGTTCTGCGCAAGGACACTCCACAGGAGGTGGCGGTCGAGGAGAGCCTGAACACCGCATTCGGCGTGGAGCGGATCGTGCGTGATGCGTTCGAACGAGCCTTGAAGCGGCGCAAGCACGTGACTTTGGTCCACAAGACGAATGTGCTCGTCAATGCGGGATCCCTTTGGAAACGGACCTTCGATCGGGTTGCGGCGGAATACCCCGACGTCGCTACGGACTATCAGCACGTCGATGCGGCGTCGATGTTCTTCATCACGAATCCCGATCGCTTCGACGTGGTCGTCACCGACAATCTTTTCGGCGACATCCTTACCGATATCGGTGCAGCGATTGGCGGGGGAATCGGATTGGCCGCCAGCGGCAACATCGACCCCTCGCGCTCCAATCCGTCGATGTTCGAGCCGGTGCACGGGTCTGCTCCCGACATCGCTGGTCAGGGGAAGGCCGACCCGACGGCTACCGTCATGTCCTTGGCCATGCTGTTGGAGCACGTGGGCCTAGCCGAGGCGGCAGGCTGGGTGGAGGTAGCCGTCGCCGCCGACCTAGCGTCTCGTGGGGACGCGGACCGATCCACCGCGGAGATCGGCGATGCACTCGCTGCCGGCGCGCGCTCTGCTTCAGGTCGGTAGGTTTCGCGCATGACTGCAACGGATGCCGGCACGGGGTTGTGGGACATCGAACTCAACCCGGCCCCCTCGCCTCTGTCCGCTGCTGAGCGCGAGGAGATCCTTGCCAACCCGGGCTTCGGACGTAACTTCACCGACAACATGGTCCGAGCACGGTGGACGGAAAGCGAAGGCTGGCACAGTGCGGAACTCGTCGCCTACGGACCATTGCAGATGGATCCCGCGACCAGCTTCATCCACTACGGACAGGCGATCTTCGAAGGTTTGAAGGCCTATCGGCACGCAGATGGCTCCATCAAGACGTTCCGGCCCTTCCGCAATGCCCAGCGCTTCGCAGCATCGGCGCGCCGGCTAGCCATGGCTGAACTTCCGGAGGAGTTGTTCGTCGGCAGCATCGAGGCATTGGTTCGACAAGATCGTGACTGGGTTCCTGGAGATGCCGAGAAGTCGCTCTATCTGCGTCCGTTCATGTTCTCAACCGAGGTCGGCTTGGGGGTCAAGCCCGCGAACGCCTACGAGTACCTGCTGATCGCCTCGCCGGCAGGGGCGTACTTCCCGAAAGGCATCAAGCCGGTAAGCGTGTGGCTGTCGGACGACTACGTCCGGGCCGCCAAGGGTGGCACGGGGGAGGCGAAGTGCGCGGGCAATTACGCGGCGTCGTTGGTCGCTCAGGCCGAGGCAGCCCAGCACGGCTGCGAGCAAGTGGTGTGGCTCGATGCTGCCGAACGGAAGTGGATCGAGGAGATGGGCGGCATGAATCTGTACTTCGTGTACGGATCCGGGGATGCGGCTCGCCTGGTCACGCCACGCCTGACGGGCTCTTTACTTCCCGGCATCACGCGTGACTCGCTGCTGACGGTTGCTGCCGATCTCGGCATACGCGCCGACGAGGGCGAGGTCAGCGTCGAGGACTGGAAGAACGGATGCTCGTCGGGGGAGATCACCGAAGTCTTCGCCTGTGGGACGGCCGCCGTCATCACCCCGGTCGGGCAGGTGAAGTCGCGCATGAGCGGTTCGTGGACCGTAGGGGACGGGGGCACCGGAGCCGTGACTTCGCGTTTGCGCCAGGAACTGCTGGACATCCAAACCGGCGCCATTCCCGACCGACACAACTGGCTTCACGCGATCTGCTGAGTTCGTTCGTGGAGTGGACCTTCGACGCCGACGTGTGGTTGTGGAAGTCCGATGCCGCATGGCACTTCATCACGGTCCCCCACGATGTGACGGACGACATCGAGGACATGCCGCTGAATCGGGGTGGCTTCGGTTCGGTGCGGGTCGAGGTGACCATCGGGTCCAGCACCTGGCGCACGTCGCTTTTCCCGAGCAAGGAGCACCAAGGTTTCATCCTTCCCATCAAAAGGCAGGTCCGCTCGGCTGAGGCGTTGGGCGCCGGCGATACCTGCTCGGTCACTCTGGCTGTTGTCTAGTGACCTCTCGCGGGCGGAAATGCGTCAGTTCGCGGGCCGAAATCTGGCAGTTCGCGGGCCGAAATCTGGCAGTTCGCGGGGTGTGGCAGACTGCGCCCGTGAGCAACAGCCCCACCAGCATCAACACCAGCACCATCATCATTACCTAGCGCGTCGAGTCCTCTCGACGCGCTGCCCTTCGCCTAGCGGGGGGCTTTTTTGATGAGAAGGAAGATTCCAAGGAAGTAGGAGACACATGAGCCGGTCGGATTCGTTCCACGTATACGACACCACGCTTCGCGACGGTGCCCAACGCGAAGGCATCTCGTACTCGGTGAACGACAAGTTGGCCGTTGCGCGGCTGCTCGATGACTACGGCGTGGGGTTCATCGAGGGTGGCTGGCCTGGTGCTCTGCCCAAGGACACCGAGTTCTTCGTCCGAGCGCAGGCCGAATTGAAGTTGAAGAACGCGCAGTTGGTGGCCTTCGGTGCTACTCGCAAGGCCGGTGTTGCAGTGGCCGAGGATCAGCAGGTTCAGGCATTGCTGGAATCCGGTGCGCCGGTGATCACGATCGTTGCCAAGTCCGACGTGTGGCACGTGGAGCAGGCGCTGAAGACTACGCGCGAGGAGAACGAGGCGATGATTCGCGACACCGTCGCCTTCCTCGTCGGTGAGGGCCGCCGAGTGTTCGTGGACATGGAGCACTTCTTCGACGGCTACAAGCACGATTCGGACTACGGCGTGCG
>CAYPSE010000159.1:0-3539 GCA_964413305.1 uncultured Rubrivirga sp.
AGGAGCGTGTTCTCCGGTTGTACGGCCTCGCGCACCCGTCGGAGTTGATCCATCAGCTCCGCGTCGATCGCCAGCCGACCAGCGGTGTCGACGATCACGACGTCGTGCATGGCCGTTTCCGCGTACTTCCTGGCATCGCGCGAAACTCGAACGGGATCGCCGACGCCGTTGCCCGGCTCGGGTGCGAACACCGGGACGCCGGCCCGCTCCCCCATCACCTTCAGCTGATCGACCGCGTTCGGACGTTGCAGATCCGCGGCGACGAGCAGCGGCGTGTGTCCGTCGTTCTTCAGATACGTCGCGAGTTTGCCCGCCAACGTGGTCTTGCCGGCACCCTGCAATCCGGCGAGCAGGATGAACGTGGGTCCGGTCTTGGCGAAGTGCAATGACCGGGTCTGCCCACCGAGGATCTCGACGAGTTCCTCGTGGACGATCTTGACGACCTGTTGTCCGGGGTTGAGGGCACCGGAGACTTCGGCGGACAGTGCTCGTTCCTTGATGCGCGCGGTGAACGCGCGCACGACGGGAAGCGCGACGTCAGCCTCGAGCAGTGCAGTACGGATCTCACGAACGGTCGCATCGATGTCGGCCTCGGAAAGCCGACCCTTGCCGCGTAACCCCTTGAAGGTCGCGGACAACCGATCGGACAAAGACCCGAACACACCAGCTCCTCAGCGACTCTCAGCACCACCGACCCTCAACACCAGCGACTCTAGGCGCCAGCGGCCGAACAGTCAGACTAACGGGCCTCCAACGAAGCCTGCACCGTGGCGCGCACGGCATCGGAATGCTCCTCGCCCAGCGGTGAGCCGTGTCGGTCGGTGATGAAGAATGCGTCCACAACTTCCGAGCCGAGCGTGTCGATCTTGGCACCGGTCACCACCGCGTCCGACGCTACAAGCGCCTGCGTGATTCGGAACAGTAATCCGGGTTCGTCATGGGCGCGAACTTCCATGACGGTGTGCGTGTGAGGCGTCCTATCCACCATCACCTTGGGCGCCACGGTCGCACCTGTCGGTGCCCGCTCCAGGTCACGGCGAGCGATACGCGCCCCGATGTCGAGATCGCCGGCGATGGCCGCGCGGATATCGGACGCGATGGCTTTCTCATCGGGAGGATCCCCGAACAGCGGACGCACGAACCACTCCTGTGCTGCGCGCTGCCCCTCGGTCCGGATGCGGGCGCCTCGAATATGCAACCGATGCATGGACAAGACTCCGGTGACCACACTCAAGATCCCGAATCGCTCGGGGGTGGATACGACGATCGACGCACCGTCGTCATTGCTTCGCAGCGTGACCGAGGTCGGACCCGTCTGCGCCAACGCGTCTTCCAGGGCCCCCCATTCCTCGACCGGGAGTAGGGACTGACCTTGAAGGGCAGCCGCGCATCGAGCGACCAACTGCGCGATGAGGCCTCTGCGCCAAGAACTGCGGACACTCGGTCCCGTCGCCTCGGCATCGGCCCAGGTCAAGGCGTGCAGCAGTTCCAATGTCCGAACGTCGGCGATGCAAGTGGTGACGGCCTCGATGGTCGCCGGATCGTCCAAGTCCCGCCTCGTTGCGGTGTCGGGTAGCAGCAGGTGATGCCGCACGAGCGCTTCGATGGTGGCGACGTCGGTCGCGTCGAAGCCCATGCGAAGGGCGATATCGCGGGCAATCGGAGCACCGACCTCACTGTGATCACCGGGGAACCCTTTGCCGATGTCGTGCAGGAGTCCAGCGACGAGCAACAGATCGGGACGATCGACGTCTCGTGCCCGCGTTGTGGCGTGGACGGCCGTCATCAGCAGGTGGCGATCAACCGTGTACTCGTGAATGGCGTTGCGTTGCGGCAACGACCGAACCGCCGGCCATTCCGGAATCCACCCCTCGAGGATTCCGGTCTGATCGAGTGCTTCGATCACCGCCAGGCTCGGCTCTCCTGCACCGAGCAGCGAGACGAAGGACTGTCGCATCTCCTCCGACCATGGCTCACGGGCGCCATCCACGGATGCCAGCCGCTCGAGTGTCGCAGGGGCGAGGATCACCGAGGCCTGGGCCGCTGCCGCAGCCGCCCGCAGGGCTAATCCCGGATCCGTTTCCGGCGACGCCCCCCTCGCCAACAAGACTTCACCCTCACTCACCACCACGCCTTCGGCTAGCGGGGTTCGCTCGGGTTGGCTCGGTGAAGTGCGGCGACCGAGCCGGCGGATGGCGCGCGGCACCACATTCGATGACTTGCGCATGGTGCGCAAGGCGCGGTACCAGGCGACGTCGCTGGCAAAAGCGATATCCCGCCCCGCGAGGTACACCGCCCTCAGGAGGTCATCGGCGTCGTGGACCTGCGGCATCGATTCATGTAAGTCCGCAGCGATCTCGTCTTGCTCTTGCATGGAGAGCCGATCGCGCATTCCGTGCAGGTGAAGGGCATCTCGGACATCGAGCAGTAGCGACGTCGACGCCGGCCACGTGGTTCGCGGAACGTCCACGACCCAGGACGCGGCAAGCGCGCGCAACACCACGGCATCCCGAAGTCCGCCGTACGCCTCCTTCAGTTCGGGTTCGAGCAGTTGAGCGAGGTCGCCCACTCGCGCGCGACGATCGCGCACGGAGTCATGGACCTCGGCTAGTCGCGTTGACACGGATGCTCGCCAATCACCGAGCACCCCCGCGCGCAGGGCTTCAGCCAATGCCACGTTGCCCGCGATCGGTCGAGCATCGATGAGACCCAACAGAACCTTGAAGTCCTCTTGAGCGAGCTTGCGTGCGTGCGGCACGGTGCGCACCGCATGATCGAGTGCGATGCCCGAATCCCAGATCGGGTACCACAGCGCCGAGGCAAGCTCGTCCACCTTGCGAGCCCTGGGATCGTGGAGCAAGACGACATCGATGTCGCTGCGTAGTGACATCTCACCGCGGCCGTATCCACCCACCGCCACGAGTGCGACATGCGTGGGATCAACTCCGTGGCGGTCCACTGCATCGACGAACAGTGCACGCAACCAGTCGTCTGTCCATGCGGTCAGCAGCGAGCGGCGCTCGGACCCCGAAAGGTCCGAGCGCCGCGCAATCTGCAGCCGTTCTTCCATATGGGTTAGAGAGCCTCAGCTCCACGTTCGCCGGTACGCACGCGAACCACGGAGTCGACCGGGACAGACCACACTTTGCCGTCGCCGATCTTTCCGGTTTGCGCTGCACCAACGATGGCGTCGATCACGTCCCCGGCGCGATCGTCTTCGATCACAATCTCAATTCGCACCTTGGGTACGAGTTCGACTGTGTACTCGGCTCCGCGGTACACCTCCGTGTGACCGCGTTGCCGACCGAAACCGGACGCCTCCGACACCGTCATGCCGTGCACATCGAGCGCCTCCACTGCGCTCTTGACGTCGTCCAGCTTGAAAGGCTTGATGATCGCCGTTATCAGTTTCATCACTACACCTCCCTCGTGCGGGCTGCGTGCCCGACGCCTGCGAATGCACCACCAGCACCGGAATCGCCCAACTCGTAGGCGGTCTCGGCGTGCTCGGCGAGGTCGATGCCGCTGACCTCGTCTTC
>CAYPSE010000160.1:0-3519 GCA_964413305.1 uncultured Rubrivirga sp.
ATCCGCGATTCGACCCGGATTTGCTGCGCGATGGCGACCACCGCAATGTGGTGGATGAGTATCGGTACTGGACACTCGACGCGATCGTGGCCGACCTCGACACCAAACGGAACCCTTTTCACGTTGCGATCGAGAACTTGGAGCATGACTTCAACATCGGATCGATCGTGCGAACGGCCAACGCGTTCCTGGCCAAGGAGATCCATATCGTCGGCCGTAAACGCTGGAACCGGCGCGGTGCGATGGTCACTGACCGGTATCAGCACATTCGACACCACGAATCGGTGGACGAATTGAAGGCGTGGGCGGCCAAGGCCGGGATACCCATCGTCGGCATCGACAACGTGCCGACATCCCAGCCAATAGAGACCTTCGATTTCCCCGAGGCCTGCGTGCTGTTCTTCGGACAGGAGGGCACGGGGTTAGCACCCGAGGCGATCGACGCCTGCGATGCCGTCGTGTCGATTGCCCAGTACGGCTCGACCCGCTCGATCAACGTAGGTGCGGCAGCTGCGATCGCCATGCACGCGTGGATACGTCGTCGTCGTTTCGGTCAATCTCCCCAGTAACCGATCAAGCCCGCGGCTCGCCCCTGGAAGCGCTTGCACGATCCTCGGTAAGGTTGAGGCTCACTGGCATTTAATTCGGGAAGGACCCCCATGAACCAGGAGATGGCGGAGAAGTTCCGCTCGGGCAAGGGCTTCATCGCGGCGCTCGACCAGAGCGGCGGAAGCACGCCCAAGGCCTTGAAGCTCTATGGCATCGAGGAGAGCGAGTACTCCGGCGAGGAGCAGATGTTCGACCTCGTGCACCAGATGCGTTCGCGCATCATCACGAATTCCGCCTTCAACGGCGACCGCGTGCTCGCGGCGATCTTGTTCGAGGGCACCATGGATCGCGACATCGAGGGTGTCGGCACCGCCGAGTACCTGTGGAAGACCAAGAACATCGTGCCGGTCGTGAAGGTCGACAAGGGCCTGGCAGAAGAGGAGAACGGCGCGCAGGTCATGAAGGCGATGCCCGAACTCGACGCGCTGCTTGCTCGCGCGCGGGACAAGGGTGTGTTTGGCACCAAGATGCGTTCGGTCATCAAGGACAACAACGACGCCGGAATCGCCGCAGTGGTCGATCAGCAGTTCGAGGTCGGCCTGCAGATCCTCGACGCCGGCCTGGTGCCGATCATCGAGCCCGAGGTGGACATCCACAGCGCCACCAAGGCAGCCATCGAGGAGTCTTTGCGCGACAAGCTCGCTGCATGGCTGGACCGGGTGCCCGAAGGTCAGCAGGTCGTGTTCAAACTCTCGCTGCCAAGCCACAACGACTTCTACAAGCCACTGATCGATCACCCGAAGGTGATGCGTGTGGTGGCGTTGTCCGGCGGCTACTCGCGCGACGAAGCGTGCGACATCCTCACCGCCAACCACGGCATGATCGCGAGCTTCTCGCGCGCACTCAGCGAAGGCCTCACCGCGCAGATGAGCGAGGAGGAGTTCACCTCCACGCTCGATGCAGCGATCGCCGAGATCTACGCCGCGTCGATCACCTGAGATAGGCGACACGACTCGTGGCGATAGGAGAGAACCTGCTGGGGGGTCCGCCGCCGACGCTGTTGCCGGCGGACCCTGCAGTGGAAGCGGAATTGGCAGCGGGCGCGGATCCGGATTCGGTGGTGCGCGCACACCCGCAAAGTTCCTTGGCCTGGGCGGTGCTCGCCGACCAAGCGTGGGCCGAAGGGCGCGTAGTCGAGTCCTATGCGTTCGCGCGCGTGGGTTATCACCGTGGGTTAGATGCCCTTCGCCGCAACGGGTGGAAGGGTCACGGACCGGTGCCGTGGAGCCACGAGGGCAATCGAGGCTTTCTGCGCTGTCTGATTGCGCTGGGTCGAGCGGCCTCAGCGATCGGTGAGACCGAGGAAGTCGAACGTATCGATGCGTTCCTCGATGACTGTGATGCGACGATTCGCGGGTGAGTTCATCTGATCTGCTCGTCGTTGGTGCAGGACTGTCGGGAATCGCCGCGGCAAATGCAGCAACGCAAGTTGGGGGTCGCGTTCAGGTAGTCGATCGGGGAAGACGCATCGGTGGACGCATGGCGTCGCGCCGTTTGCGGGATACCGGAACCGCGTTTGACGGTCGTGTGGTGGATTACGGCGCGAGCTACTTCACCGCGCGCGATCCGGACTTTCTGACTGTGGTCGAGGAACTAGTGGCTGCGGGTGTCGTTCGTGCGTGGACGGACACATTCCATGTACACACCGAGGGCGCCATGGTGGGAGTGCGCACCGGGCCGATGCGCTACGCAGCTCCGGCTGGATTGCGTTCCGTAGTGGAACATCTCGCGCAGTCATTGCCGACGATCGTGACCGAAACACATGTCGAAAGCATCGACATCACCGATGCAGGTGTTCGAGCCGATCGGTTCGAAGCGCAACGAGTTGCCCTGTGCATGCCGCAGCCCCAGGCCAACAGGCTCGTACCCGATGGCCTGTTGCCGGAGGTCGGAATCACCTGGGAGCCGGTGATCGCGGTGACGTTGGTGTTCGAGGAAAAGCTATGGACCGATATCGACGGCGTATTCGTCAACGACGATCCGGTGATCACCTGGATCGCCGACGACGGCAAGCGCCGCGGTGACGATGCACCGGTGCTCGTCGCTCACGTGAATCCGGTCTTCGCCGCTGGGCACCTGGAGGATCCGAGTGGCGTGTTGCCGAACGCAATCGCAGCCGCACGCCGCGTGCTCGGCATCGAAGCCCTGCCGTCGTGGTCGTGGGCGCATCGATGGTCCCTGGCCCGCCCCATCGCAGCCTTGGATGAGGACTACTGGGTGCACCCGGACCTGCCGATCGGGCTGGCCGGTGATGCGTGGGCCGGCGGGCCTCGTGTGGAGGCGGCGTGGCTGTCCGGGCGGGCGCTTGGTCGGGCCCTCAGCCAGGCATAAGCCGCGAATCCTCGCTGGATTCGGGGCCTTATCGATATCCGATAGCCTCTCCGCTCGTGCCTGCAATCGTGCTCGTCGGCGCCCAGTGGGGCGATGAGGGCAAAGGAAAAGCGACCGACCTACTCGGTGGTCGCGTTGATTACGTCGTTCGCTACCAAGGCGGCAATAACGCTGGGCACACCGTGGTCATCGGTGATCGCAAGTTCGCTCTTCATCTCTTGCCCAGCGGCATCTTGACCCCGGAGGTCACACCGGTCATCGGCAATGGCGTGGTCATCGACCCGGCCGTGTTGCTTGAAGAAATCGCTGGACTGCAGCAGCAAGGCGTGGACACCTCGAAGTTGGTGATCAGTGCGAATGCGCATCTGATCACGCCGTACCACGTCACGTTGGACAAAGTGACCGAGCGTTTCCTCGGCAAGAGCAAGATCGGTACCACTGGCCGCGGCATCGGTCCGACCTACAGCGACAAGATCGCACGCATCGGCATTCGCGTCCAGGACTTGTTCGACGAATCGATCCTGCGCCAGAAGGTCGAAGGTGCGCTGGCCAACAAGAACCAGGTGCTCGTCAAGGTGT
>CAYPSE010000161.1:0-3431 GCA_964413305.1 uncultured Rubrivirga sp.
CGCGGCTCCCCAGACCACTGCTCGAGCCAGAGAATCCTCCAGTGCACCAAGGTGCTCTCGCGCTGTGTGCCAGGAATGGTCATCGAGTCGAACTTTGGCGAAAGTGAGGTCGCCGTCGTTCACGAGTAGCAGATCTGCGCGTGGCTGACCGGTGAGGTCGGGAATCTCCGTGCGTTCGCCCACCACGTCCACTTCGATGCGCTGTCGGAGGGTGAGCGCATCGCCCGTGAGGTCGTACAGGCCGACACCCACCCGGTGTGAACGCAATGTGGGTGCGATGCCTTCGGGCACGGTGGGCGGTTCTTGTTCGATGACCACCGAGGCGTAGGTGTCGTCATCGCCAAGCTCGACGGCAGGACGCAGCAAGTTGACACCGCTGGTCTGCAGCCATTCCTTCGTCCACTCGGACAGATCTCGACCGCTCGTGGCTTCCAATTCGGTGAGTAGGTCGCGCAGTTCGGTGTTGCCCCACGCGTGCTTGGTGAAATACTCGTGCAGGCCTGCGAGGAACTCTTCCTCGCCGACCCAAGCCACGAGTTGGCGCAGGGCAGACGCACCCTTCGCATAGGTGATGCCGTCGAAATTCACCCGCACTGCGTCGAGATCGACCATGTCGGCGGCGATGGGATGTGTCGAGGGCAGTTGGTCCTGGCGATAGGCCCAAGCCTTACGCAGATTCGCGAAGGTGGTCCACGCCTCGGAGAAACGGGTTGCGTGCACGTTCGCGTGGTGCGCCGCCCACTCGGCGAAGGATTCGTTGAGCCAAAGGTCGTCCCACCAGCGCATAGTGACTAGATCGCCGAACCACATATGGGCCATCTCGTGAAGGATCGTGTTGGCGCGTTGCTCATACGCGGCCTGCGTCACGCGGGACCGGAAGACGTAGTCCTCGAGGAACGTCACGCATCCTGCGTTCTCCATCGCGCCAGCGTTGAACTCGGGCACGAAGAGTTGGTCGTACTTCGCGAAGGGGTAAGGCACCTTGAACTGCTCTTCGAAGAAGGCGAACCCCTGCTTGGTGAGTCCGAAGATGTCGTCCGCGTCGAGGTACTGCGCGAGGGAAGCGCGGCAAAAGATGCCGAGGGGATAGGTGCCGTTTGGGCCCACGTATTCATCGCGCACCACGTGGTACGGACCGGCAACCAGCGCGGTGATGTAAGTGGACATGCGCGGGGTGGGTTCGAACGCCCAGGTGGCGGTGGCGTCGTCGTTGTTCGTGGGAATGGGAGTGGGGGAGTTGCTGACCACCTGCCAGTGCGCCGGTGCGGTGACGGTGAGTTGGAAGGTGGCCTTCAGATCGGGTTGTTCGAAGCACGCGTACATCCGACGTGCATCGGCGGACTCGAACTGGGTGTATAGGTACGTCTCGCCGTCTACGGGGTCGATGAACCGATGTAGACCCTCGCCGGTATTCATATAACGGCACTGAGCCACGATCGTGACGGTGTTGTCCAAGGCGAGGTTCGGCAGATGGATGCGTGCACCCTCGACCACTTGACTCGGATCGAGTTCGGAGCCGTTCAGCGTGACCGAATCGACGCCCGCGGCGATCAGGTCGATCCAGGTCTCCGAGCCGGGATCGGAGCATTCGAAGATGCAGGTGGTAGTGCTGCGGAACGCGGGGCCGGTGCCGGTGAGGTCGAGGTCAACCGCATAGGAGTCGACGCTGATCATGGAACTTCGTGCCTGAGCCTCGGCGCGGGTGATGTTCTCGTTCTTGGCAGTCATGACCTGATCCTTTCACCAACATGCGCTCCGCGCGTCGTGCACTACCTTTGCCCGCGTGAAGGCACGTTTCTGGTTCGACCCGCTGTGTCCGTGGGCGTGGATCACGTCCCGATGGATGCACGAGGTGATGGGTATGCGTGATGTCCAGGTCACCTGGAAGGTGATGAGCCTGGCGATCTTGAACGAGGGGAACGAGATCCCACCGCAGTACGCCGAGGCGATGGCCGCGGCCTGGGGTCCGGTTCGCGTGTGCATTGCCGCTGAGCAGCAATTCGGTGCCGAGCGTCCCGACATCGTGGGAGAGCTCTACACCGCCCTGGGGACGCGACTCCATCTGCAGAGCCGAACGGACTACGCCAAGGTGATCGCCGAATCGGTGGCCGAGGTGGGACTGCCGACATCCATCGCCGATGCCGCGACGGACCCGTCCTTCGACGAAGCACTGCGCGCCAGCCACGATGAAGGTGCCCGACTCGTGGGTCCGGATGCCGGCACCCCGATCGTGGCAATCGCCGATCGAAACGGCGAGGAAGTGGGTCTGTTCGGTCCGATCATGACCCCCGCTCCGCTCGGTGAGGACGCAGCGCGAATGTGGGACGGGTTCGTGCTGATGGTGCAGACCCCCGGCTTCTACGAGATCAAACGAACCCGCGACGTCGAACCGCAGTTCGACTAGTGGTGAGTGCCTCCATGATCGATTCGCCCTGGCGAGGCTTCGCGAGCGATAACTACGCCGGTGCGCACCCGGAGGTGCTCGAGGCGCTGGCCGCTGCGAACGTGGGCCATCAGTCCGCCTACGGCGACGACGTCGTCACCTCCCGGGCTACGACGATGGTGCAGGACCTGTTCGGTTCCCAAGCTGCCTTTTTCCCGGTGTTCAACGGAACGGGCGCGAATGTGGTGGCTCTGCAGGCGGTCACGATGCGCTGGCAATCGGTGGTCGCCTCGGCAACCGCACATATTCACGCCGATGAAGGCGGCGCGCCGGAAGTGATGGCGGGTCTGAAGTTGTGGACGGTCCCGACAGTCGATGGCAAGTTGCGACCCGAAGACGTTCAGTCCCAGTGCTTCGACATGGAGTTCGTACATCGCTCCCAGCCGGGGGCCGTGAGCATCACCCAATCCAGTGAGATGGGCACCGTCTACACGCCGGACGAGGTAGCGGCGATAGCGGAAGCTGCGCACGCCAACGGCTTGGCCCTTCACATGGATGGTGCGCGGCTGTCGAATGCAGCCGCGAGCCTGGGAGTACCGGTGCGCGCCTTCACGACCGATGCCGGTGTGGATCTGGTGTCCTTCGGCTTGACCAAGAACGGCGCGATGGTCGCCGAGTCCGTGGTGGTTGTGAATTCCGAGCGCGTTCGCGGCATCGACTTCCTGCGCAAGACCTCTATGCAACTGTCCAGCAAGATGCGTTTCATGAGCGCGCAATACGTAGCGCTGCTCACCGATGACCTGTGGCTGCGCAATGCAGCGCATGCGAACGAAATGGCACGTCGATTGGAGCAAGGTGTCCGGACCTTGCCCGAAGTGAGGCTCACCCAGCAGGTTCAGGCGAATGCGGTCTTTGCCATCTTGCCCGCGGATATCACCGCTGCGCTGCAAGAGCGCTTCCACTTCTACACCTGGAATCAGCAGACCGGCGAAGTGCGGTGGATGTGCGCATGGGACACCACACCTGAGGATGTGGATTCCTTCGTCGC
>CAYPSE010000162.1:0-3350 GCA_964413305.1 uncultured Rubrivirga sp.
GTCTGCACGACGAGACCAGCGGTGGAGCCGATCTTGCCGTCGTTGGTGATGCTGCCATGCGTGTGAGCCTCGGGCGCGAACGTCGCGGGCTTGCTCGTCACGCTGTCCCAAGCAATCGACAGCGCCTCCGCCACCCACTCATCGTTCGCGGAGTCGTACACCAGCACATCGCCGTCCGACGCACCGCTCCCGACGCTGATGTCGGCGAGATCCGCCAGCACCGTAGGCGGCGTGGTGAGTTCCACGACGTTCGGCGCGTAGCCGTTCACCTCGGCTCCAGAGCCTATGTACAACTTCGCAGCCGTCTGGTCGAACGCCAGTTCGCCCTGACGGAGTTGCGTCGGGGTGCCGTCGCCTCGCTTGATTCGGATGGGGACGTTGAGTGATGCCATGTTGAGTCCTTACACGGTCGGCGGTGCGGATGCGTACGGGTGGCCGCCTGGCAGACTCGCCTCCAGCCCCCACTTGTGCGCGAGGTAGCCTTCAAGCTTCTCGCGGTCTGTCTGGCTCAATGCCGCATCGACGATGACCACTTCGCCGACCTGGCCCTGCAACGCGAACGTCGACACCGCGTTGGTGTTGGTGCCGATCGCAATCGTGTTCGCGTCGGTGTTTGAGGTGTTGCCGCCCGAGTGGTACGAACTTTCGGTGGCCACACTGGTGCCGTCCACTAGGATGTCCAGCTCGCTGTTGGCGAAGTCGTGAACCGCCATTGCGACGTACCAGGTGTCGTTGCTGAGTGTGTCGTTGGCTGTGATCTTGTTGACGTACGAATCGCCGTCCTGCCGCCTGCCGCCCGCATTGATCGAGTTGAGACCCATCTGCGAAACCAAGTCCGCCCGCGCGACGTTGCTGCCGCCGACGGCAATGTGAACCAGGTTGCCATTGGGGGCCGAGACAACTTGTGTTTCCTTGTACACCGCTGCAATGGTCACGCCAGCGACGTTCTTGGCAATCGGCACCGTGCTGCGTGACAAGTATGTCTGGTTCGTCCTGTTGAACTCCAAGACATCGAGGCTGTTCTGCTCGGCGGTCTGACGCACGGGGCGGTTCCCGCTCGTCGCTTGCGTCAAGTGGTAGCCGTTCCCGGACTTGTCCTCGATGCGGGCCACCGTCGCGGCGTCGGCAGGCAGACTGCCGCCGGTCGTGGCGTCGAACAGCGTCGAGTCATCCGACGCATCCCACCACGCCGCCAGAGAGGCGAGCTGGGACGGATCCCACGCCGTCGTGCCGCCGGTTGCCGCTACGAACATCCACCGCATGTCAGTCTCCGTAGTCGTAGCCAACCCACCAATTCGGCAGGCCGACGCCTCGGTTCATTGCTTCCAGACGCCCCTGATGCACCGGCGCATCGTCGTGCAGCGATGTGGCCTGACACGACCAAATAACGGTGCCTTGAAACTCTTGCGTGGTGACCAGATCCACCAGCAGTGCATACATCGGCTCGTCTTCAGCGGCGACGCCCCCTGGCATCATGCCGGAGCGATAGAGAAGCGCGTCGGCTGATCCGGCCTGCGGATCCGTCGTCAGCCCCTTCTTCCACGGCTGGAACAGCATCTCGTAGTATCGCCGTGCATGCAGGCGATTGCGCGGATCGTAACTGAACTCGGGCGTCCGCTCGTATGCCCAAATCTCGATCGCATCGACGACTTTCTTGTCATCCACAACAGGCTGTGTCGGCACCCCGCACTCGTAGGCAAGCAATTGCCAGTTCCATCGCCGCTTGCTTGCGTTCCACCCCACCGGCAGGTTTCGGACGAATTCCGATCGCGTGTCATCTGGATATGCGATGTCAAGCGCAAAGTTCTTCCAGGCCCTGCACTGATGCACGTTGCCAAGACGATTCCACCACGCCGCAGGCTCAGTGATCGGGTCGTGGCACCGATTTTCCTCGACCATGTTGTTCCAGAGCGCATCCGACGAGCCGTAGACATCGTGCCACACCGTCGCCCTCTGCGCCTTCTCGTACCCGGGCGGTCGAGTCATTCCGGTCTCAGCGCCGCGATACGGAGCGGTCGCCACCGCATCGATCTCACGCAGCAGATATGGCTGCAACGCGAACGCCATCTCGATTGGCTCAAACGAGTTGCTTAGATTCTGATGCCATCCGCCAATCACGCACACCAGCTCGCGGCTGATGTTGCGATCTCGAAGCGCCTTGGCGATCAGCGCCGTGCCGAGCGTTGACATCAGCACGCCAGCCCTGCCACCAGCCGATTTGATGGCTGTGCCAGCAAAATGCCCGGACGATCCGATAGTGCGTTGCGCCCAGCCCCTGATCAAGCACTCGTTGTCGCCGCCATATTGCGGATCCGCCTTTGCCTTCTGGACCCAGTTGAACGCGGTGAAGTTCGGAACCGCGAACTTGCTCAAGGTGTTCCAGACCTCGTTCGCGAACTCGCTGTAGACCTTGAGGCCCGGCTTCAGCTTCTGGATCTCGGACACGAACCAATCGGCATAGTCCGGGTCAACGCGAAGGTAGCCGCTCTCGTTCGGATCGCTTGCGTCCGGTGCAAGGCTCCCAGTCAACGGATACACCAGTTCGCCGTCGACTTCGGTCGCCACGGTGACCGCATGAAACGGGTGCGTCCACCACAAGTCGCAGTCGCACTGGTTACAGATCTCGATCATGGCCCGGAGAGACCGGCCTACACAGACGTGGGTCGGGCGGCATATCGCCTCCATCCCAAGCTCGGTTCCGCACGGATGCTTGCTGGCACCCACGATGGTCTTCCAGACCGGGTACTCCGACGCTTCCTTTTCAAAGTTGTACATCCCCATGACGAGATCGTCACCGTTCCCGTCCTTGACATGCTCTGCCCACAGCGAGTTGTCGTATTCGGCTCTCGATGCGTGCGCGTAACCCAACTGCGTCATGCGCAAGCACGCGGCACGGTCCCACCTCTCCTTGGCCGACGGATACAGCGCAAACGCGGTGTAGTTCGTTTCATCGAATCCCGCGTAGATGACACTTCCGAATACCGGCGGTTCCGTCGCACTTCCTGGCGACAGCACTTCGCGCACGTTGGTGACAAGCGCCACGACGTTCCTGACTGGATCGTTGGGGTCGGACTCCTCAATGCGGATCCCGAAGAAGTAGGCGCCAGACCCCGGCGTCCACTGCCAATCTCGGGACACCTTCCACATCTGCACGCCGGTGCGCCCCAATGCAAACGGATCGTTTGCGAATGTCACGCTCGTCGGAGTCAGCTTGGTGTTCGCATTGCTCTTGGTGCCAAAAACCGGGTGAATATAGCCGGTCCCTTCCCAGTACACATTCAGCGTGTACTGGAATGTCTTGCCGTAGATCGAATCGGCGGCATTGATCACTACGTCCTTCTTCTTGCCCG
>CAYPSE010000163.1:0-3311 GCA_964413305.1 uncultured Rubrivirga sp.
AGGCGCCGATGTTGAGTTGGTCGATCATCCGCAGCATCCACAAGAAGACGCCGTCGGGGTCAACCATGCTTCCCGTCGTGTACACGCGACCGGTTTTGTTCAACACCCGTTCCCAACTGCCGGTTGGGCGATGCGCAAGGTAGAACTCCAATTCCGGACCCAGGACTGGGACAAGCCCTTGCGCGTCGTAGGCGCCGAGAATCGACTTCAACACCGACCGCGGCGCGATGGGAGAGACGTCGCCATTCGGTTCGAATGCGTCGGCGATCGCATAGGCGACACCGGGTTCCCAGGGCATGGTGCGGATCGTGGTCGCATCCAGCCGCGACACCAGATCCGGAAGACCGTCGGAGATGCTGCCGTGCCCATCGAGCACTCCACCTCGGGTATTGGTGACCCATACCCCCTGACAGAACGCCGGTCCGTGGGCGGCTGCACGTTCCAGCTGCGAGACGAGCAGGTCCTTGGATCGGGTGATACCCAGGACATCGCTGTAGATAAGGCGCAGCACGTCGACACCATCGTCTTGCAGGCCTTGTCGGACGTCGGAAAGATCGTGATGCATCCAAAATCCCCTAGATCGTTCGGTAGCCAACGAATTACTGGATACTAGTCCCGAAGCTACGCGAGAGGGAGCGAAATGAAGGCGCTATTCATCGAACACGACCACACGAGCCCTCCGGGCCCGATCGGTGACGCCTTCTCTCGTCGCGGGTTTGAAATCGATGAGCGGGTGGTCGTACCCGGAGAGCGCTACTACTCCCCCGACGTCGAGTTCGACTTCCCTCCACTGGAGGACTACGACGTCATCGTCCCGATGGGATCTCCGTGGGGCGCCTGGGACGACCAGACCATCGGCACCTGGCTACTTCCGGAATTGGAGTACCTGCGAGAGGCGGATCGACGCGGCATTCCGGTGTTCGGAATCTGCTTCGGTGGCCAGTTGCTCGCGCGGGCGCACGGTGGGTCCGTCGGAAGGGCCCCCTCATGCGAGATCGGCTGGAGCACGCTGCACACCGACGATCCTGCGCTCGTCAGCGCTGGCCCGTGGTTCCAATTCCACTATGACCGATGGACGCTGCCCGAGGGCGCCCGCGAGATCGCCCGGACCAGTCGGGCGTCACAGGCATTCGTGCTACGTCGCAATCTGGCGTTGCAGTTCCACCCCGAACTCACTGCCCACGAACTGCAACTGTGGCTGGATTGCGATGGGTACGCATTGGTCGAGAAGGACGGGCAAGATCCCGAGGCGCTGATGGCGCACACCCGCGCCATCGAAGGCGAGGCGGCCGACCGGGCGGACTCCCTCGTCGGGGCATTCCTCGATCGCGTAGCTCGCTCCTAGCGGCCGACGACTCGCACCGGAAACCGCTTAATCCCATGTACGAAGTTCGACCGCAGGTAGTCGATGGATCCATCGTGCTGGAGCTCGAGGTCACGGCTGAGTAGATCCTCGAACATCACGCGGATCTCCAAACGTGCCAGGGAGTTGCCGAGGCACATGTGAGGTCCGCCGCGGCCGAAGGCCATGTGTTCGTTTGGGCGTCGCTCGACGTCGAATCGGTACGGGTCATCGAATACCGAACCGTCGCGATTACCCGATGCGAACCACACGACGACCTTGTCACCCGCCTTGATCGTGCGGCCGCCTAGTTCGGTGTCCTTCGTTGCCGTCCGTCGGAAGTGGTAGACGGGACTTGCCATGCGTAAGAACTCCTCGACCGCCCACTCGATCTTGGTCGGGTCCTCACGCAGAATCGCGACTTGATCGGGGTGGTTGATGAGGTGGTTCATGGTGTGCGAAATCGTGTGCCGCGTCGTCTCGTTACCAGCGATCACCAGAAGGACGAAGTAGTTCCGGAAGTCACGGTCATCCAACGGGATGCCATCGATCGGCGTCTGATTCACCAACTTGGATACGAGGTCGTCACCACTGCCACCACGACGTTCATTCGCAAGATTGAATCCGTACTCGAAGACCTCGAGTGCGGCGGGCGAGCGAAACGGCAGGTCTCGGTACTTCTCGCTCTCGGGGTCGGTTGCAAGGACATCAGCGCTCTCCGGATCGGTGTTCCCGATCATCCTGTTGCCCCACTCGATCAGCTGATCGGTGTCCTCCTCGGGGACGCCTAGCAATCGAGCCAATACCCGAATGGGGAAGTCAGCCGCCACTTCGTCGACGAAGTCAAACCGGTCCTTTGCGAAGGCCGCATCGAGAGAGTTGGCTGTCACACCGCGCAGAAAAGACTCATACGCCATTAACGCCTTCGGTGTGAATGCAGGCTGCAGCAACTTGCGAAGCGCGCGGTGACGTGTGCCGTCGCGCTCGAGCATTGACTTGCGGATCTCGATCTGACTTTGGTCGAGTTCCTCGAGGTTCACCGCACCCACCTCGCTGGAGTATGTCTCGGTGTCGCGCAAGACCTCAACGATGTCCTGATAGCGGGTGACCGCCCAAAAGCCCTTGTTGGGCGACTCCTCCTCGTTCCACGAAACCGGATCCGCTGCGCGAAGTTCATCGAACGTCGCCCATGGGGCGCCATGCGCGAACAAGTCGAGATCGGCCAAGGTGATGGTGGTGGCCGTTGTCATGGATCCTCCCGAGGTGAAAAACTCGTTTGGGCCCAAATTATCCGTATCCGTACGATCCGATGCAAGGGGTTCGGGCATTCCACTACCGTGACCCCTCAGCATCAGGAGGGGAGCCAATGGCCGGCCAGCACACGCTCAGCGAGACCGAATCCGCGGTTCGCGGTCGTCTCGGGGACCTCGAACTGGATTTCGAGGCCATGTCGGTCGTGTCCAACCTGTTCCGGGCGGCCAATGCGGTCCGCAACCACCTCGAGCGGACCGTCCTGGCCCGGTCGGACCTGACCTGGACCGCTTTCGTGGTGCTCTGGGTCACCTGGATCTGGGAGCCGATCGAGACCCGGCAGATCGCCGCCGAGGGAGGCTTTTCCAAGGCCACCCTCAGCGGGGTCATGACCACGCTCGAGAAGCGGAATCTGATCACTCGGGAACGGGACACCACCGACGGACGCCTCGTGCTGGTGAAGTTGACCCCGACCGGACGGCGGCTCATGAAGCGGCTGTTCCCCGAGTTCAATGCGCAAGAGCGCAGCGTGACCCAGCACCTGGGAATCCGCGAGAAGCAAGCTGCCGCGCAGGCGCTGCGCGAAATGATCCGTGGGGTGGAGAGGGAGGACGCGATTCACCCACCACCACCCGGACGGGGGTAGCGGGAGGTGAGTTTCGCCGAATCCATAACGGTCCAGGACCTCGAATCCGATCCGTACCCCATCTACGCCCGA
>CAYPSE010000164.1:0-3275 GCA_964413305.1 uncultured Rubrivirga sp.
CCAGCACATCGGTGGCAATGACCTGTGTCCTCCGGGAACCGAGCAGAACCTTCTTGCTACCTACGGCAAGCGCAGCAAGCGCCAGTTCACGCTGTGGCAGGGCAACCCGATGTGCTCGGACATCGGTGTGGGCCAGGAGGTCATGACGACCACCATCGACGGAGCCAAGGCTGTTGTAGTGGCGTACTGCGATCCGGAATCGAGCGCTCCGTGCAACAAGGCTTCGGTGCAAAAGCACGGCGGCCACCTGGACGTGACGCTGCCGGCCGGTGGTCCGGGGCTTCGACCCACGCGGGTGTGGATCGAGACCTACAGCGCCAACAACCTGTCCGCCCAGCAGTTGGTGCGGATCGCCCGGAGCCTCGCGCCGGTCGGCTAGCTGGCTCGTAAGTTGACCAACCTTGACTAGACCAAGGTTGGTCAACTAGCGTCGCTTTATGAGCGTGATGGTGAATGTCTACGAGGCAAAGACCCAACTATCAGACCTACTGAAGCGGGTCGAGGCGGGCGAGGACGTGGTGATTGCCCGCGCGGGCAAGCCGGTGGTGCGGCTAGTCCTGGTTGAACGTCGCACGGGCAAGCGTCCTGGTCGCGGCAGCCTGAAGGGCAAGATCTGGATGTCCGATGATTTCGATGACCCAATGCCGGACATTGAGGCGGCCTTCGCCGGTGATCTCTAATGCGTTATCTGATGGACACGCACGTCTTGCTGTGGTGGTTCGGTGGGAAGCCATTGTCGAACCAGGCAGCCGAGATTCTCCGAGATGCCGGCTCTGACACGCTCGTGTCGGTTGCGTCCATTTGGGAGATGTCCATTAAGCAAGCGCAGGGACGGTTGGAGGTCCCACCGGAATTAGGTGAAGCGATTACTTCCGACGGTTTTGACGTCTTGCCGATCCAGTGGGCGCATGCGCGGCGTGTGTCACAACTCCCCGATCACCATGGTGACCCTTTCGACCGGATGTTGGTGGCGCAAGCCCTCGTTGAGGATTGCACGATCATCAGCCGCGATCAACGGGTCCTGCAGTATGACGTACCTTCCGTTCAGGCCTAGTGCCCTAGAGCGGGATGTTGCCGTGCACCCCGCGGACGCCGGGGGTGTCCCACAGGATCTTCGCGACGGTCCGCTTGGTGGCGATCGGTTCGACCACTTCGTCAACCACGCCCAGTTCGATCGCGCGCTTGATGCCGCCGGAAATGACTTCGTGTTCGGCGGCGAGTTCGAGTTCCACCTGCTCGCGTGACTCCGGGGGAACTTCAGCCAGCCGCTTGCGGTGAAGGATCCGGATGGCCGCGACAGCACCCATCACGGCAACCTCGGCGTCGGGCCAGGCGTAAACCTTGGTGGCACCCAAGGAGGCGGAGTTCATCGCAACGTAGGCGCCGCCGTACGCCTTGCGGGTTACGACCGTGACGCGGGGGACCACGCACTCGGCGAACGCGTGCAGCAGTTTCGCGCCGCGGCGCACCACACCGTCCCACTCTTGGCCCAGGCCCGGGAGATAACCGGGGACGTCGACCAGGACAACGAGCGGCACGGCGAACGCGTCACACATCCGCACGAAGCGGGCGGCCTTCTCGGCGCTAGTGGAGTCCAGGCAGCCACCGAGGCGAAGCGGGTTGTTGGCGACGATTCCCACGGTGCGGCCGCCGAGTCGCCCGAGACCCACCACGATGTTCGGGGCCCACTTGGCGTGCAACTCGGTGAAGGTGCCCTCGTCGAGGAAGCCTTCGACCAGCGGGTGGACGTCGTAGGCGCGCCGCGAGGACTCGGGCATGAACTGGCCGAGGTCGGTGTCCTCGACGGCATGGACGTTGAGCGAGCCTTGCTGGCCGAGCAGGCTCACCAGCGTGCGGGCCTCGTCGAGGGCTTCTTGGTCGGTGTCCGTGGTGATGTGGACCACGCCGCTGCGTCGGCCGTGCGGTTCGTGCCCGCCCAGGATGTCCATGTCCACGTCTTCGCCGGTAACGGACTTCACGACCTCGGGTCCGGTCACGAAGATCCGACCTTTGGGGCCCATGATCACCAGGTCGGTCAGAGCCGGTCCGTAGGCGGCGCCACCGGCGGCAGGGCCGAGCACCACCGAGATCTGCGGCACCTTGCCGGAGGCTCGGGTCATCGCCGCGAAGACGCGACCCACGGCATCCAGGCTCAAGACGCCTTCGCGCAGGCGCGCGCCACCGGAGTGCCAGATGCCCACCACCGGAACCGAATCGGCGAAGGCGCGGTCGTAGGCGGTCACGATCGCGCGGCAACCGTCGTTACCCATCGCGCCGCCTTGCACGGTCGGGTCAGTGGCGAATGCCACGCAGGGTGCGCCGGCGACCTTGCCCACGCCCACCAGGACGCCGCGATCATCGTCGGGTGTGATGAGCTCGAAGGTGCCGTCGTCGAAGAACCGACTCATGCGCACTTTGGGGGAGCGCGGGTCGAGGTCGGTGGTTGTGGACGCTGTTGCGGCGGTGGTGGGTTCAGCGGTGGTGGTCACTTAGACGCTCCGAAATACCAGGGCGACGTCGTGTCCGCCGAAGCCGAAGGAATTGTTCAGCGCGGCGATGTCGCCTGCGGGAAGTTCGCGCGCGGTGTTCGCGGCGACGTTGAGGGGGATCTCCGGATCCAACGCGAGCAGGTTGATGGTGGGCGGGACGATGCGATCGCGTAGCGCCAGGATCGTGAAGATCGACTCGACGGCTCCCGCGCCACCGAGCAGGTGCCCGGTCATCGACTTGGTGCCGGTGACGATCGCCTGATCGGTGTGTGATCCCAGGGCCGCGCGGATGGCGACGGCCTCGGCGATGTCGCCTTGCGGGGTGGAGGTGGCGTGAGCATTCACGTGGTGGATGTCCGCTGCGCTGAGACCGGCATCGGCCAGGGCTTCGGTGATCGCGCGGGTGGCACCGCGGCCCTCGGGGTCGGGTTGGGCGATGTGGTGCCCGTCGGAGGTCAGTCCCGCGCCGCCGTAGACACCGTGGATGGTGGCGCCGCGTGCTTCGGCGAATGCGCGGGATTCCAGGACGACGGTTCCGGCGCCCTCGCCCATCACGAAGCCGTCGCGGTCGACGTCGTATGGCCGGGAAGCTGCGTGGGGATCGTCGTTGCGGGTGGACAGCGCGCGCATCGCCGAGAAGCCGGCCATCGTGATGCCGCAGATCACCGCCTCGGTGCCACCGGCCACCACCACGTCGGCGCGACCGGTTTGGATCATCCGCGCGGCGTAGGCGATGGCTTCGGCGCCGGATGCACACGCGCTGACGGGGGTGTGGACTCCGGCGCG
>CAYPSE010000165.1:0-3256 GCA_964413305.1 uncultured Rubrivirga sp.
TCAACGTCTCTTCGGTCGAGGGGTCGTCGGCGTTTCCCCATCACGCGCACTACGCAGCGTCCAAAGCCGCACTCGAATCGTTCACCCGATCCCTGGCCCTGGAACTCGGCCCGCGGGGTATCCGCGCCAACGCGATCGCCCCGGGTTTGATCGAACGCACAGGTCTGGCAACCGACTGGCCCGAGGGCCACGCGTGGTGGAGTCAAAGTCCGCCCATCGGTCGGCCCGTTACGGCTCAGGAAGTGGCGGCTGCGGCGGCCTTCTTGATGAGTGGGGCCGCATCGGGCATCAGCGGCGTTGTGCTGCCGGTCGACGGCGGTTGGTCGGCCAGCGCGCGAGCGCCCTTCTGAGCCCAAGTAGTCACACGAGTAACACCGGTCACACTTATCGGGTCGTGAGTATTACAAGTTGGTACCGGAGTGTTTCGAAATACGTGCCACCTTCCATTCGGTAACCCCACCCGATTAGTGTCCGCCCATACGAATCTTCGCGACGTTCACTCGCGCCCTCGGGTGTGATCAGGCGACGACGAAGTCCCGACAGAAAGGCATGTGCATGCATCGCAAGCTATTGGTCGCCGGCTTCGCCGCCGCGGCCCTTGTGCTCGCCGGCTGCAGCAGCGACTCCGGTGGCGACGCCGCCGAGACCACTGCTGAGGAAGCGGCGGTAGCCGAGGAGACCACCGAGGAGCAGGTCGAGGAGTCCGAAGGTGGCGAGGAAGCTGCTGCATCGGTTACCACCGACGACAGCAACTGCGCGGCTCCGGAGAATTACTGCATCGGTCTGGTGACCGACACCGGCAAGGTGGACGACAAGTCCTTCAACCAGGCCGCATGGGAAGGCACTCAGTTGGCCGCCGAGAAGATCGGGGCGTTCGCCAAGTACATCGAGACCACCGATCCCAAGGACTACGAAAACAACATCGGCCAGTTCGTATCGGCCAACTACGACACCATCGTCACCGTCGGCTTCCTGATGGGTGAGGCCACCACCATTGCCGCTGAGGCGTACCCGGAGGTCAACTTCATCGGTGTCGACCAATTCCAGGGTCAGACGCTTCCGAATCTCACCGGTCTGGTCTTCAACGAGGATCGCGCAGGCTACGCAGCCGGTTACTTGGCTGGCCTGATGACCAAGACGAACAAGATCGGTACCGCTTTGGGCACCGACACCGTTCCGCCGGTCAAGCTGTTCGGCGAGGGCTTCAAGGCCGGCGCGCTCGCTGCGAACCCGGAAGCAGAAGTGACGCTCGTCTACCACGAGCCCAACAACGCCTTCAACGATCCTGAGTGGGGCGCTGCGGAGTCCCGTAAGCAGCTCGACCAGGGAGCCGACGTCATCTTCGCCGCCGGCGGCAACACCGGTAACGGCGGCCTGATCGAGATCGCCAAGGATCCGCGTGCGGGCACCGAGGTGTTCTGCATCGGTGTGGACATCGATCAGTACTTCACCGTGCCGCAGGCAGCTCCGTGCTTGCTGACCTCGGCGGAGAAGAAGCTCGTCGAGGGCACCGAGGAACTGGTCCTGCTGTCGTACGACGGTGCTTTCCCCGGCGGTAACTTCTTCGGTCCGACCGGCCTGGCCCCGTATCACGACACCGACGCCGCGGTTCCGGACGACGTGAAAGCCCAGGTCGAGCAGGTGCTCGCGGGTCTGCAGGACGGCTCGATCGACACCGGTTGCCCTGCCTGCCTGGACAACTAGTTCACGCTGGTGATCTGTTCGAAAGGGCGGGGGCGACCACTGGTCGCCCCCGCCCTTCGTCTGCGTCCTTGCATCTAGTCAAGACCGCTCCTGAGCCCGCAAGTATGTGCAAGGATCTGGCGCCATGTCCGTGACCGATCCCGCGCAGACCGATCTCGGGTATACCGACCCCGATCCCTTACGTAGCGGGCCCTGGACGCGAGCGCAGGTCATCGTCCTTCCGCTGGCGTCGGTTCTGCTCGCCTTCTCCGTCGGCGGCATCCTCATCTGGTTGCAGGGCGTCAACCCCCTCACCGCCTACTGGGTGCTCTTCTCCTCAGCGCTCGGAGACGTCGATGGTTTGACCCGGGTGATGGAGAAGTCCACGCCACTGATCCTCACCGGCCTAGCCGTCACCGTGGGTCTGCGCACCGGCCTGTTCAACATCGGCGCGCAGGGCCAGTTGCTCGTCGGAGCGATCGGTGCCGCCTGGGCCGGATACAACTTCCAGATGCCCACGCTCATCCACATTCCGTTCGCCATCGGCTTCGGGATGCTGTGCGGTGCCGCCTGGGCGTCTATCGCCGGCGCTCTTCGGGCGTACCGAAGCGTGTCCGAGGTCATCACCACCATCATGTTGAACGCGGTGGCGATCGCCCTGGTGGACTACCTGGCTAGCAGGCCGCTGAAGGAGCCCGACCAACCACTGACACGTACGCCGGAGATCGCCGAGACCGCGGCGTTACCCGATATCGGCCTCGTCCCCTCGGGTTTCGTCATCGCCTTGTTCGTCTCGCTCTTCTTCGGCTGGTTCCTCGCCCGCACCACCCAGGGGTTCCGCTTCAACACCGTGGGTCTGAACCCCAATGCGGCCAACTACGCCGGCATCGGTGTGAAGAAGACGATCTTCCTTGCCATGGCCGTCAGCGGTGCTCTTGCTGGCATGGGTGGCGCGGTGGAAACCCTCGGCATAACCGGGCGCTTCGAACCGACGTTCAACGCCGGCCTGGGTTTCGATGGCATCACCATCGCCCTGCTGGCACGCGCCAACCCGATCGCGACGATCCCTGCGGCCCTCCTGGTGGGCACCATGCGATCTGGCGCCTCCTCGTTGCAGTTCCAAACCGGGATCGAACCCGAAGTGGTCGACGTGATTTTGGCGCTCACCTTGCTGTTCGTCGCCGCCCCGATAGTCGGGCGCTTGTTGTTCCGCGGTCGGGCGCAGAAGAAGACCACGGTCAGCTCGGGTTGGGGTGGCGCATGAGAGCCCGCTACGCCTACACCCTCGCCATCGCGATCACCGCGGGCATCATCGTCGCCTTCGTGATGGACGAGAACCGCACCGTTTCGGTGCTGTCCTTCTCGCTTCGCTATGCGGTGCCGCTGATCCTCGCGGCGATGGTCGGCATCATCTGTGAACGCAGCGGTGTGATCAACATCGGCATCGAAGGTCAGATGCTGATGAGTGCCTTCGCTGGCTTCTTCGGTGCCGCTATCACCGGGAACTTGATTGCGGGAACCATGATCGGTGTCGGTACCGGCATGATCATGGGCGCATTCCTCGCTACCGGCG
>CAYPSE010000166.1:0-3228 GCA_964413305.1 uncultured Rubrivirga sp.
CCCCCACATCGCAGCGATCCCCCACCAGCACGTTCTGCTCGAAGACGGTGATGTCCTGACCCCAGTCGGTCTTCACCAGGTACTGGGTGGAGACACCGGTGTAGGAGACGTCGATCACCGAGCCGGTCAGCCGGTTGTGCGATTCGGGAACCCTGTGCGCGTCGGGTTCATCGAGGATGGTCATCTTCTCCGGACGGACGCCCACGATCACTTCCGTGCCATCGGCTGCATTCCGCGACTGTGGCACGGAGAAGGTCTGGCCGTGCGATTCGACGAGAACTAGTTCACCGGTTGTGCCGGTTTTGCGTCCGGCGAAGAGATTCGACTGGCCGAGGAAGTTCGCGACGAAAACGGTCCGCGGTAGTTCGTAGATGTCGGCCGGGTGGCCCATCTGCTCGATGCGACCGGCGTTCATCACCGCGACGGTGTCGGCCATGGTCATGGCCTCTTCCTGGTCGTGGGTCACGTGCACGAAGGTGATGCCGACCTCCGTTTGGATGCGCTTGAGTTCGATTTGCATCTGCCGCCGCAGTTTCAAGTCCAGTGCCCCGAGTGGCTCATCAAGGAGGAGCACGTCCGGCTGGTTGATCAAGGCACGGGCAACTGCCACGCGCTGCTGTTGGCCACCGGAGAGCTGCGTTGGCTTACGGCGCGCCATGGGAGCGAGCTCGACGAGTTCGAGCATGTCCTCGACCGGCCCCTTGACGTCCTTGATGCCTCGGCGTCGCAGCCCGAAGGCGACGTTCTCGAAGATGTCCATATGCGGGAATAGCGCATAGGACTGGAAGACGGTGTTGACGGGGCGCTTGTAGGCACGAAGGCCGGTGATGTCGCGATCGCCGATGCTGATGGTTCCGGAAGTGGGGTCCTCCAGACCGGCGACCATGCGCAATGTGGTGGTCTTGCCGCAACCGGAGGCACCAAGGAGGGCGAAGAAGCTGCCCGCAGGAATGGTCAGGGTGAGGTCGTCGACGGCAGCCAACTCACCGTATTTCTTCGTCAGGTTGCGCAGGTGCAAGTCCTCCACGATGCGCCGTTCGGTCATCGATCACCCTTTCGCTGCTGAGATCCCAGGCTCACCCGGAAACGAGTGCGGGGGCTTTCGCCCCCGCACCATGTTCGTTTCGGCTAGTTGCCGATCGCCGACTGGAAGAGCCGCTCGTACTCCTCGTTCTGCTCCGGCGTGAGGTCCATGAACACGTAGGTCTGGCTCAAGAACTCCTCCGTCGGGAAGATGTAGGGGTTCTCGGCGAGTTCTGGATCGATCGCGACCATCGCCTCCTGTGCGCCGGAGACCGGGCACAGGTAGTTGATGTAGGCGGCAACCTCGGCGGCAACCTCGGGGTCGTAGTAGAAGTTCATGACCGCTTCGGCGTTCTTCTTGTGCGTTGAGGTAGACGGAACCAGCATGTTGTCCGTCCACAGCGTGCCGCCTGACTCCGGCAGCGCGAAGGCGAACTCCTCGCCGAGGGCGAAGATGTCGCCCGACCAGCCGATCACGCCGATGACGTCGCCGCTTTCGAGCGCCGCGAGGTAGTCGTTACCGGTGACCTGACGGATCTGGCCGCTGTTCACCTGCTCGGTGAGGGCATCGATCGCCTGCTCGAACTGCTCCTGGGTGAAGTTCGAGGGATCGTTCCCTTGCCAGGCGATGATGCAGCCCATGGTGTCGCGCATCTCGGACAGCAACGTGATTCGTCCGCGCAGAGCCGGGTCGAAGAGCTGGTCGAGGCTGGTCATCTCGCTGTTGCCCGTTGCCTCCTGATAGGCGGCGATGTTGTACCCCAGGCCGGCGAACCCACCCTGCCACGGAAGGGTGTAGTCGCGCGGCTTGTCGAACGAGACGCTTTGAAGGCGCGGGATGAGGTTCACCGAGTTCGGGATGTTCGCCTTGTCCAGCTTTTGGGCGAAGCCGTTTTGGATCCACAGACCCGCCATCCAGTCGGTGAGGACCACGATGTCCCGATCGATGTCTTGGCCCTGCTCGAGCTGGGTGCGCACCTTGGCGTAGAACTCGTTGTTGTCGTTGACGTCCTCGGTGTAGGTCACCGTGATGCCGGTCTCGTCCTGGAAACGGGTCAGCGTCGGGTACTCGCCGGTCTCCTCGTCGATGTCCATGTACTCGACCCAGTTGGACCAGTTCACGGTCTTCTCGGTGTCGGAGACATCGGTGGGGGCGCTGCCCTCGGAAGCCGTCCCGCTATCTCCACCGGTTCCGCAGGCGGCGGCTGCCATGGCAGCCGAGGAGATGCCCGCAGCCTGGAGTAGACGACGACGGGAAACCGATGAGCGCATGGTGCCCGCTAAGGCGGCGATCATCTCGGGGCTGTGCTTCATGGCGGTCCTTTCTAGGGCAGGCACGGGGGAACCCGTGGGCTTGAGGGCATCAAACTGAATCGGACGTGGGCAAAATCTAGCCTTTCAAGATGAAAATGGCAGTCCCGAAAGGTCACTTTTCGGAGAAGATCGTTCGATGCCAGCCCTTCTTGGCCTCGGCGGTGATGTCCATGGACACGTGCTTGACCTGGGTGTACTCCTCGAAGGAGTAGGTGGACATGTCCTTGCCGAAGCCGGACTGCTTGTACCCACCGTGGGGCATCTCGCTGACGATCGGGATGTGGTCGTTAATCCACACGCACCCGGCCTGGATCTCCCGCTGGGCCCGCAGGGTGCGGAAGACGTCCCTGGACCAGGCCGAGGCGGCTAGGCCATAAGGGGTGTCGTTGGCCAGCGCCAGCCCCTCGTCGTCGGAATCGAAGGGCAGGACCACGAGCACGGGGCCGAAGATCTCGGACTGCACGATCTCGCTTCCCTGGGCGGCGTCGGTGATCACCGTGGCTGGGTAGTAGGCGCCCGAAGCTAGGGCGCCGCCCGGGATCTCCCCCCCGACCCGCACCTTCGCCCCATCCTTGCGGGCGCGATCCACGAAGCCGGCCACACGTTCTTGCTGACGGCGCGAAATCAGCGGCCCGATATCGGTCGCCTCATCGAGCGGATCGCCGATCACGATCTGGGCGAACAGGTCGCTCACCTGCTGGACGAAGGCCTCGTACAGCGGGCGCTGGACGTAGGCGCGGGTCGCGGCCGTGCAGTCCTGCCCGGAGTTGATGAGGGCCCCAGCCGCGGCACCCTGGACGGCGGCCTCGAGGTCGGCGTCGTCGAACACCACGAACGGAGCCTTGCCGCCGAGTTCGAGGTGCACCCGCTTCACATCGGCCGTGGCGAGTT
>CAYPSE010000167.1:0-3209 GCA_964413305.1 uncultured Rubrivirga sp.
ACCGTCACGTCCGCGCCGAGTTGGGCCAGGTACTGGACGAGGTTGAACACGAAGGAGTCGTAGTTGTCGACCACGAGGATCCGGGGTGCGGTCGCTTCCACAGGGCCATTCTCCGGTACCGGAATCATGCGGGTGTGGCAGGCTAGGGACGTGCCAGAGTCCAAAGGTCGTAAGAAGGAGTCATTCACCCCGCCGCCGTCCAAGGGCGAGCGCAAGGTCGCCAAGATCGGCTCGCCCGGTTGGCTCGCCCCCGCCATGGTCGCCTGTTTCGTGATCGGCCTGCTCTACATCGTGATCTTCTACATCGCCGGGGCCGATATCCCGGTCATGAACTCCATCGGTGGGCAGGCCAACGGCCTGGTCAACGTCGGAATCGGGTTCGGCTTCATCATCGTGGGGTTCGT
The DNA here is from genome assembly GCA_964413305.1 of uncultured Rubrivirga sp. GTDB lineage: Bacteria > Actinomycetota > Actinomycetes > S36-B12 > S36-B12 > S36-B12. The sequence continues at coordinate 405 of CAYPSE010000167.1, forward strand.
CCTGTCCACGAAGTGGAAATAGCGGACTTATCCACACCTTGTTCAAGTCCCCCACGGGGCAGACAGGCTGATTCGTGAGGGAATTCGAATAACACCGTTGTGATTTGTCCCCAGTTGTGGAAACCCTGGGGATAAGTGACAAGCGCGTGGCTGCTGTGACTAGAGCAACTCCAGAATCGTCGCGTTGGCCATTCCGCCGCCCTCGCACATCGTCTGCAGCCCGTAGTGGGTGCCATCGCGCTTCATCCGGTGCACCAGCGTGGTCATCAGCCTCGCGCCCGACGCCCCGAGCGGATGCCCGAGCGCGATCGCCCCACCCTGAGAATTGGTGCTAGCCGGATCGGCACCGGTCTCGGCGTACCACGCCCCCAGCACCGATGCGAACGCCTCGTTGACTTCGAACGTGCCGATATCGCTCAGCGCCAGGCCCGATTTCGCGAGCACCTTCTCCGTGGCAGGTATCGGGCCGGTCAGCATGATCACCGGATCCACGCCCGCCATTGCGAACGAATGTAGCCGGGCTATCGGCGTGAGTCCGAGTTCGCGCGCCTTATCGCTGGTGGTGATGAGCAGGGCAGCCGAACCGTCGGAGATCTGCGAAGCATTGCCCGCCGTTACAACGCCGTCCTCGGTGAACGCCGGCTTCAACCCCGCCAGGGATTCAGGGGTCGTGTCCGGTCGGATTCCCTGGTCACCGGAGATGGTTCCGCTCTCGGTATCGACAACGACGATCTCAGCGTCGAACAACCCGTCCTTGGCAGCCCGAGCCGCGCGCTGCTGCGACTCCGCCGCGAGATCATCGAGGTAGGACCGCGAAAGGTTCCACCTTTGCGCGATCATCTCCGCGCTGATGCCTTGATTCACCAAGTCCGGATAGCGCTGCAACATGCGCGGACCGAAGGGCCCATCGCCACCGGCCATATTGGAGAACATCGGCACCCGAGACATCGACTCCACACCACCGGCGACCACCACGTCCATCTGTCCGGACATCACCGCGGCAGCGGCGAAGTGCACCGCCTGCTGACTTGATCCGCATTGGCGGTCGATGCTCACTCCGGTGACCGATTCCGTGAGACCCGCGGCGAGCGCAGCATTGCGTGCAACGTTCGCGCTCTGCTCTCCCACCTGGCTGACACAGCCCCAGATGACATCGTCGATCGCATGCGCGTCGATCCCCGATCGCTGAACCAAGGCATCAATCACGGTGGCCGAGAGGTCCACCGGATGGATACCGGACAGTGCTCCCTTGCCGGGCTTGCCGACTCCCACGGGTGTTCGGACCGCTTCGACGATCACTGCATCGGACATGGGAATCCCTTCATGGTGAGCCAACGCGGCGGTGCCCACGCTACGCGTGAATGCAAGACGTCGCTCGGTAGTCAGGTGCTGATGACGCCCAGCGGCGCGAGGAGTTCCTGGATCTGGCTAGTGCGCATCATCGTCAGCGCAATCAAGACGAGGAATAGTCCACCAACGCCGGCAACTTGGATCGCCGTTCGCCCGCGTCTAGGGGCATGCACCAAGATCGCCGCCACAGCTGCGCCGACGACGAGCCCACCGAGGTGCGCGCGCCAGTCGATTCCTGGTGCGATGAATCCGATCACCACGTTGATGCCTAGCAGGATCAGTACCTGCGTGACGTCGTAACGAAGCCGCCGGCCAGCCACCACGAGCGCACCCATCAGGCCGAAGATCGCACCGCTCGCTCCAACGGACACGGTCCGGATATCGGAGAAGTAGTACGACGCCACTGCTCCGCCTAGGGCGGCAGCGAGATACAGCGCGATGAACCGTCCGTGGCCCAGGATCCGCTCGAGTGTGGGACCCAGGGCGAACAGAACGTACATGTTGAAGGCGATGTGCAGGAAGGATCCGTGCAGGAATGCGCTCGTGACCAATCGATACCACTCACCACCAGCTGCAATCCCGACCGGCCACATGCCGAACTCACCGGCAACGGCATTAATGCCCACGGAGTACTGGATTGCGAACACGACCACGTTGATGACGATGAGGGTGTAGGTCACATAGGGCTTGAGGATGGCCGTTGCACCGGCAACGGTGACAGGCTGCGCGCGTTGTTCGGCGCTCACGCAGTCCGGGCATCGGTATCCAACTGGCGCAGCGATCATGCACTGGGGGCAGATCGGGTTATTGCAGCGTGAGCAGCGGATCCAGGTCTCGGTCTCGGGGTGCCGGTAGCAGCGTGGTCCTTGCGGAGCAGGGGGTCCCGCGGAGCCGAACGGTGGCTGTTCGGTCATGGGGTAGCCGTCACACGCAGCTAGTCACGGGTGATGGTGATCGACTCGATCACGACGTCCTGCTTGGGACGATCCTGCGCACCGGTCTCCACGGCCGCAATAGCGTCGACCACGTCCCGTGAGGGCTGATCGGCGACCTCCCCGAAGATCGTGTGCTTGAAGTTCAGCCACGTAGTGGGGGCGACGGTGATGAAGAACTGCGAGCCGTTGGTGTTCGGTCCGGCGTTCGCCATAGCGAGCAGGTAGGGCTTGTCGAAGGTGAGCTCGGGGTGCGGCTCGTCGTCGAACCGGTAGCCAGGGCCGCCGGTGCCGGTACCCAGCGGATCACCGCCTTGGATCATGAAGCCAGGGATCACACGGTGGAAGATCGTGCCGTTGTACAGCGGCGCGGTGGACTTCGCCTTCACCTTGGGGTCGGTCCACTCCTGGGTTCCCTCAGCCAGACCGGTGAAGTTGCGCACGGTCTTGGGTGCGTGGTCCGGAAACAGGTTCACGTTGATGTCGCCGAGGTTGGTCTTGATCGTCGCGGTCGTCGTCATGC
>CAYPSE010000168.1:0-1746 GCA_964413305.1 uncultured Rubrivirga sp.
GATGCTGCGGAAGGTGAGCGCCCAGGCGATGCGGGAGGCCGTCTGGTCGCTCCCGTCCATCGGCGAACCCATCCCGGCACCGAAGCCGACACCCGGTCTAGGCGATCTGGTCGCGGGGGCGACCAAAGCGGTCGGGATCAAGCCTTGCGGGGGGTGCCAGAAGCGCCAGGCGGCGTTGAACGCGGCGACGCCGAGCTTCGTGTCGCGGTGGCTGGCGTGGCTTGCCGCTGCGCCTGTACGGCGCGTTCGGCCTTCTCCGCGGCCTTGAGGCGATCAGCATCCTGTCGAGCGGAAGCCAACAAGATGCCCCGATAGACGGCTTGGCGAATGACGAAGTACGAGACCACGATTGCCACGACGTACGAGAAGCACGAAAGTGCAACTGAATCAAAGGCATCGCGACCTTGCCGCAGTTCGGCAACTTGCTCCGCCCGGAGCCTCTCTACATCGACTTGCATGAATCAGACTGTACCATCTGATGCATGACTCCGCGGGAAGCACTCCGGGACTTGGATTTACATCGTGGGGAGTGGTGGATGTGCAAGCAGGATCACGGCCCGTGGACTCTTACGGCAGATCCGTACGCACCGAAATGGGACTGGCGCGTAAAAGTTGGTTCCTGTAAGTCACGTGCAGTTCGTAGGTTACGGCACAGCGAACTAACAGGGAACAAATCGCTCCTCCGAGCGCAAAATCTGATCCAGTTGCGCAGATTGGTCGATACTATGCGCTCCAGAGCCGTGCGGTGAATGAAACATAACACAGATAGCGTGGACCGCTATCCGGACCGCACGGCTCCCAGCAACGGGAGCCCACATGACGAAGAGAGTCCCGGCGTATGACGCCGTCCCGGTAAGGATCGCAGGCGATCTCTACCGACGCCTGGCCGAGCAGGCCAAGGCCAACCATCGCACGGTCAGGGGACAGATCGAGTTCATCCTCGAACTGTCGCAGTCCACAAACCCAGCCTGGAGCTCGAAGCAGCTGGAGACCCGGGGGGTGTCCCGTGGGTGACCTTCTCTCTCCGCAGGATCGCGTGCGCAACAACCAGGCGGTGCTCGCCAGCGTGTCGAAGCTGGTCGCCGACCATTACGTCATCCGGGTTCAGGGCAGGGGGTACCTGACCGTTGCCGGTGCCCAGGCCGTTGCCACGGCGATGGGCTACACGACCGCCATCGAGTCGGTGCGCCACGTTGCTGCTTCCGATGGCATGGCCGGCTACTGGGAGGCCCACGCCACGGTGCTTGCTGGTGAGGCGATCGTCGGCCGCGGCGTCGGCTGCGTCTTCGATGATGAATCACCGTGGAACAAGCGACCACAGTTTGCTCGGCAGATGATGGCGCAGACTCGGGCGACCGGTCGCGCTCTGAAGGGTGTGATGGGTTGGGCCACCGCCTTGCTCGGCACGGAGGGTTCCTTCCATGAGGAGATGCCCGTAGAAGCCGCTACGTCGGCTCCAGAGGCGTCCGCCGCTCCGAAACGGCTCGCGGCCCCACCAAAGGCTCCGGCCCCGTCTGGAGGCATCCAAGGCCCGTTTCAGGAGGTTCGCGGAAAGTGTGCGGGAGTTGAGGAGAAGACGAGCAAGGCAGGGAAGCCCTACTGGCGAGTCGGCGTAGAGGCTGGCGACCAGGTCGAGTGGTTCACCAGCTTCAAGCCGATCGACGATGGCTTCACCGGCCAGCACGTGACCGTGGCGCTCGAACCGTATCGGGACGGCTTCAAGGTGGCTGACGTCTTCATCGACGT
>CAYPSE010000168.1:1846-3197 GCA_964413305.1 uncultured Rubrivirga sp.
TGGCTGCTCTCCGGGAGAAGCAAGTGGTGCGGTCGAAGGGCTACGGGAAGGCGCTCACCTACACCCTCGACCTGTCGCCCACGGCTACAGGAGGTGTAGCGGAGGGCTACACCACGTGTAGCCCACGGCTACAGGAGGTGTTGCCCACAGCTACAGGTGGTGTAGCCCACGGCTACAGGGATCCTAACTCCCAAACTAACTCCCAACCTAACCCCCGGCCAGTCAACGCTGGCACGGGGGGGTGGGGGGTTCCATTGGAACTACGGGACCGGATCCGGGCGCTTGACCCCCGAGGTGACTTCGTCGCCCAGGAGAAGGTCTGCCGCCGGGTGCTGGCGGATCACCAGCTCACCGGCCAGGACGCCGAGGCCGCGTGGCGGCTGTTGGTCGTGCACTGGTCGCGCACCGGCTCGGATCCGTACTCGACGTTGAACAAGGTGACCGAGAGTCTGGCCGGTGCTCGCGACGTGCGGGCTCTGGTGCTCCACAAGATCAGGGGGATCGCAGCATGACCTACAACGAGAAGATCGCGCAGGACATCGAGGTCTACGTCGAGAAGCACAAGCAGCACCTTCCCGTGGACATCGTCGACAAGTTCCGCCAGCTCCTGGCGGTGGTCACCCGGCAAGAGGCTTCGATCCGCGCCCTGCGTCCGGGAGGGCAGAACCCTGACTGGCTGCACGAACGCAACCAGGAGGGCGGTGTGACGGTGCCGCAGAAGTTCGTCCAGGGAAGTTGGGTGGACGCATGAGCGACCCGGAACACCACATTCATGAACTGGGGAAGCTGATCAACATCCTCCGCGCCGAGCGCGACGAGGCAAGGCGAGAGGTGTGCAGCCGAGTTGCATATCCGATCCGGGAAATGCAACCGCAGCCACCACGGACGATGGTGGAGGTCGCCCAGGAGCGTGGGTGGGACTGTTGGAGGGTTCCTGAATGATCGACTCGCGGACAAAGGGCAAGCGCGGGGAGCTCGAAGCGGCGGCGCTCCTCTCGGCCATCACCCGCAAGCACTGGTATCGCACCGCGCAACGATGCGGGACCGACACGGGCGACGTCCGATGCGACCAACTTCCGCTCCACGTGGAGGTGAAGCACTATCGGGCTGGGCTCACCTACTGGTCCAAGCGCTCCCGCAACGGCTTGGTGCACCTTGCAAACGACCTGTACTACTGCGACATCGCCAAGCTGATGAACGTGGCCGACCAGCTCGGCGACTACAACGTCAGCCCGAAATCTCTGTTGGTGGAGGGCTTCATGCGGCAGGCGGAACGGGACGCCGCGGACGGAACGATCCCACTGGTGATGTGCAGGCAGAACCACGGGCCGTGGCTTCTGGTCTGGCGCTA
>CAYPSE010000169.1:0-3100 GCA_964413305.1 uncultured Rubrivirga sp.
ACCTCAACGTCTCAGCGCGCAATCGCTTCCCCGGGATCATCACCCGGGTCGAGAAGGACGGGGTCATGGCTCTGGTGGAGATCCAAGCCGGGCCACACCGCGTGATCTCGTTGATGAGCAGGGAAGCAGCAGAGGACCTCGGCCTGGAACCGGGAGTCCGTGCGGCTGCTTCGATCAAGGCGACGAACGTGATCGTGGATGTGTCGTGAGTCGAGCGTTGCTCGTCGGGCTGGCACTGCCACTTCTCCTTAGTTCATGTGCTTCTGAGGACGACGCATCGACGGTGATCACCGTCTCTGCAGCCGCATCCTTGAGCGATGCCTTCACCGAGATCGGTGAAGAGTTCGAGCAACGCAATCCGAAAGTGACGGTGCGATTCAACTTCGCCGGTAGCTCCACCTTGGCCGAGCAGATCAACTCCGGTGCACCGGTGGATGTCTTCGCCGCAGCGTCGGATGAGGCGATGGACAGAGCACAGAGTGAACTCCACGAGCGGCGGCAGTTTGCATCGAACGCACTCGCCATTGCGGTTCCGCCCGGTAACCCCGCAGGCATCACATCCCTGCAGGACCTTACGCAACCTTCCGTGACATTCGTCATGTGCGACGCACCGATCCCCTGCGGTGCCGCGGCGCTCGCCCTGTTCGATCGGAACGGTTTGGACGTCACGCCATCGAGTTTGGAACCCGACGTCCGAGCAGTGCTCACGAAGGTCATCACCGATGAAGTCGACGCCGGAATCGTCTATCGCTCCGATGTCCTTGCTGCGGGAAACCAGGTCGAATCGATCCAGATCCCCGATTCCAGCAATGTCACCACCAGCTATCCGATCGCGATCGTGCAGGGATCTCAACCAACTGCACAGAAATTCATGGACTTCGTGCTGAGCGAGGGCGGTCAGGCGATAGTTCGCCAGTGGGGGTTCGGTTCACCATGAAAAGGACCAACGCACCAGCTCCGCGGGTGCTCATCATCCTCGCGCTGGCGGCACTGGCGTTTCTCGTGCTGCCACTGATCGGGCTGCTACTCGAGACCCCCTGGACGCGACTGCCGGAACTCCTCACCTCGCAAGCCGCGACCGAAGCGCTGCGTTTGTCACTCATAACGTCCTTATTCGCCGCCTTCTTCGCAACGATCCTCGGCGTCCCACTCGCCTGGGTGCTCGCCCGCAAGGAGTTCTTCGGCAAGAGACTGGTGCGCGGCCTGGTGTTACTGCCGCTTGTACTGCCGCCGGTGGTAGGTGGCGTGACCCTGCTCACCGCATTCGGCCGGCGTGGACTTGTGGGTCAGTACCTGTTCGACTGGTTCGGTATCCAACTTCCCTTCAGTACGGCCGGGGTGGTCATGGCCGCGACTTTCGTTGCCATGCCCTTTCTCGTCATCACAGTCGAGGGCGCCCTGAGGGGCATCGATAGTCGATACGAGCAAGCCGCGCGGACCCTCGGCGCACGGCCGCGCACCGTCTTGCTGCGCATCACGATCCCGTTGATCTCGGCATCCCTTATCGCAGGAATTGTGCTCGCGTGGGCTCGTGCACTCGGTGAGTTCGGCGCGACGATCACCTTCGCGGGGAACTTCCCGGGGGTCACCCAGACGCTCCCCCTCGCGGTGTATTCGGCGCTCGAAGTCAGTCGCGACGAAGCGATCGCCCTCAGCCTGGTCCTCCTCGCGGTCTCGCTCACCGTGCTGGTCTCCCTTCGCGGCCGATTCCTCGGAGGTCGCACATGAGCGTCACGGCACGGATCATCACCCACGTGGGCGACTTCCACCTCGACGCCGAGCTCACGTGCGAACCCGGCGAGACAGTGGCCCTGCTTGGTCCTAACGGCGCGGGCAAGAGCACGGTGCTGAGATCCATCGCCGGGCTGCTACCCATCGAGGAGGGGTCGATAGCAATCGATGGACGGATGGTAGACGATCCAGCCCACCGTGTCTTCATTCCGACGGAGCAACGACGCGTAGGCGTGGTCTTTCAGGACTACCTGCTATTCCCGCACATGACCGTGCGTCAGAACATCGAGTTCGGTCCGCGAAACCATCGAAGTGAAGGCAGCCTCGACCATTGGATCGAGACCTTCGAGCTCGCCGATCTACTCGAGCGCAGGCCCACTCAACTATCCGGTGGTCAAGCCCAGCGGGTGGCTCTGGCACGCGCATTGGCAACCGATCCACGACTGCTCTTGCTGGATGAACCGCTGTCGGCACTGGACGCAGCAACCAAAGCGAGCGTCAGGGCCGAGTTGCGCCACTTTTTGCAGACGTTCGAGCACGGAACGCTGCTGGTCACCCACGACCCTCTCGATGCGCTCGTTTTGGCCGATCGAATCGTGGTTCTCGAGAACGGGCGCGTGACGCAATCAGGTCCCACCGCGCAGGTGGCGCGCGAGCCACGGACGGATTACCTCGCGGCACTCCTCGGTGTCACGCTAATCCGAGGATCAGCGCATGATGGAGTGATTGCTTGCGACGGTGGTGGGACACTCGTGGCGAGCGCGTCCCTTAGTGGAGACGTCGTCGCCGTCATTCGTCCCCAAGCAATCTCCTTACACTCACACAGGCCCGAAGGCAGCGCCCGCAATGTCTGGGAAGCCGCCATCACCGCCATAGATGCGCATCATGATCAAGTCAGGGTGGGCCTTGCCGGTCCTCCGGAGTTGACTGCAGCTGTGACGCCCGCGGCGGTAGCGGAATTGGGTATCGCTCCAGGCCAACGAATATGGGCGAGCCTGAAAGCGACGGATGTGGCCGTCTACGCGAGTTGAACGAGCATGTCAGATCGACAGCAAGTCCACGCCCACGTGCAACGTGTCCGCCAGTTGCGCGGCTCCCCTATCGAACGTGACGAATCGAAGATCGTTTTGCCTAGCCACGAGGATCAGGTGCAGGTCGGTCACTTGTGCGCTTCCATGAACATTGGCCTGCAGTGACTCGACATGTTGCGATAACTGGACGGAATCACTCACGAAGGAATGACCAGGCAAGGAGCACATCTTCGTCAGGACCTCGGCAGCCTCCGCAGGTGGTCGGGCGTCCGGTGAGGCGCGGCGATTGCTGGAGACTCTGATGAATCCCGATTCAGTGATCCCACACGTTGACCATC
>CAYPSE010000170.1:0-3096 GCA_964413305.1 uncultured Rubrivirga sp.
TCTCCGTTCAGGCGGTATCGCCGGAAGCGACCGATGCCGCCGAAGCCCAGGCGATAGCGGTCCTGGATGCGCAGCATGGAACCCGCGAAGGCACCCGTGACTTCGAAGTGTTCAACCAAACGAGTCTGCTGGAGACCGCCAATACGGCGCTGGGAGTCTTCACCGCGCTGTTGGGTGCGGTAGGCGCCATCAGCCTGCTGGTGGGCGGCATAGGCATAACCAACATCATGCTCGTGTCGGTCACCGAGCGAACCCGGGAGATCGGTATCCGTAAGGCGATCGGAGCCTCGCGACGATTCATCTTGCTGCAGTTCCTGTTGGAGGCAACGGTGCTATCGGTGTTCGGTGCTACCGCCGGCTTGGTCATAGCGCTCCTGGTGGCCCAGGTCGAGGTTGCCGGGATATCGCCGTCCGTGGTGCCGATCTCCGTGGTCGGCGCCTACGCCATCAGCGTGGCCATCGGCCTATTTTTCGGCAGCTACCCAGCCAAGCGTGCAGCGTCGCTGCGGCCGATCGAAGCTCTCCGCCATGAATAGGAGTAATGCGAGTGAATGACGACGATGTTCAAGGCGCGTCCGGTGAGGAATTGGCCCAGTTGCTCGCCAAGCGAAACAAGTCGGGCCGTGCTCGATCGACGACCATCTTGATCGCGGTCCTGCTCGTGCTGTTCGGAGTGCTGATCGGCGTGCCGCTGGGTCGGGCTAGCGCACCGCAACCAGCCGAGACCACCCCGGTCGTACTGAATGAGGGTGGTTAGTCGGCCCCCATCAGCCCCACGTGGCGTCGATCACCAGGCCGTCTTGGGTCGTCAAGGTCAAACGATCGAGGCGGTAGTCCATGGTGACCGCCTGGGGTTCGCCGTCGATGGTGCCCAGGCGCCAGACGTACCCCGCTTCCTCGATCCGCGCCGTCGCCTCATCTTGGGGCAGCGGTGTGGCGAGGAGGTCGGAGACGAAGGCGTTCTGCTCGGGAGTGATGTCCGGGTCCACGTTAGATACCTCCGTCTCGTCTTGTGTCGGTGACGTGGACGTGGAGTCCGATGTCGAGGAACATCCCGACAAGAGAATGGCACCGGTGAGGGTGGCCGCACCAGCCCAGGCCAGGTACTTGTGAGAGCGCGTCATGATCGTTCCTTTCGTCGAGAGATTGCGATGATGATGAAGACCACGCCGGTCACGACACCGGCGATCACGAGGTAGGGCGCTAGGAATCCTGCGGCGGTGATCAGTCCGGCGGTCAGTGCCAGCAGGGAGTTCCAGCCGTTCTGCAGGCCACCGAGAAAATCAGGTGATACCCCCGGGCCCACATCGCGTTGGTTCATCATGAGATAAACCGTGGACATCTCCACCTGTCGCGAAAGGTAGTCGCGTCGGGCTTGAAGCGATTCCAGTTCGGCTTGTCGCGCCGCCAGTTCGCCTTCCACGGCAACGAGATCCGTAACCGAGGTGGCTTGCTCCTGGAGTGCGCGCAGGCGGGAGATCGACTCCTCGAGGGTGGTGATGCGAGCCTGCAGATCCACCACCTCGAGCGTCACGTCCTGGGCATCGATGCTGCTGTTGGTGACATCGCCGAGGTCGGGTAGTGCGTCCAAGAAACCATCGAGTCGATCCGCAGGAATCCGAGCCGTGATCGAAGCACTGGCATCCCCGTCGTAGGTGTTCACGCTTTCGTTCTGAATGAACCCGTCTAGGCCGGAGATCAGATCTGAGACGTCCGCCACGGCTTGAAGGATGTCGTCAACCTCCATCGCGACGTTCGCGGTCCTGATGATCTGCTCATCCACGCGAATGCTGGAGGAGTCCTTCTGCAGGGCCGGCTCACCGGCTGCTTCGTACGCGGTGGAATCGAAGCCGGATGGATCCGCGCCACCGCATGCCGTCAGGAAGAGCCCGGCTCCCACGAGGACCCCTGCTGCCCGACCGAGACGCTTCATCGACACACATCTTGGACGCAGTGCACCATCATCCGGGTCCGCGGCGCGGTCACGATTCGGTCACTGTTGGCGGGCGAGCAGCTGCTTTCGGTACTCCATGAGGTCCTTGCTGCGGTTGACGCCCACCACGCCCACCAACTCCCCGTCACGGCGGTATTCCACGATGCAGTCGCCGTTCCAGTCACCGTCGACCAGCACCGGCTCACCGAGGGAGGGCATCCCGTAGGACTGGATGTTCAGGTCGTATTGGTCGCTCCAGAAGGCTGGGAGTGCCGAGAACGGCTCGGTTTCGGGCTGCGCAGCGGCCAGCAGTTGGGCGAGGGTCCGTCCGGCATGCCGCCCCATTTCGGTGGGCATGTTCCAATGCTCGATGCGCCACGGACCTCCGGGGAAGAGTGCGTTGGGGTGCCGGGCGATGTCGCCCACCGCTACGACCGGCGTGTCCACGCCGATCACTTGCATGGATTCGTCGACGAGTACGCCGTCTGTCAGGTCGATTTCGTTGCCTTCGAGCCATTCGATGTTCGGAACCGACCCGACGGCTTCGAGCACCACGGTCGCGGGAATCTGCGTTCCATCATCGAGCCGCACACCCGTGACGCGATCGGTTCCGAGGAACTCCTGCACCGTGCGGCCTAGGTGGAAGCGCACGCCTTGATCCTCGTGCCGCTTGCGCATCGCCGCGCCGAACATCGGGCCCAGCGGGCGGACCATGGGCTCCTCATCCAAAGCGACCACGTCCACGTCGGCCCCGAGTTTGCGCGCGGTCGCGGCGACCTCACAGCCGATGAAGCCCGCCCCGAGGATGACCAGATGGCTGCCGGGCCCGAGTGCTCGGCGCAACTCCGCAGCGTCCTCGGCGCTGCGGAGGAGGAACCGACCCTCCTGCGGACCGGGGATGGGCAGTCGCCGCGGTCGGATACCCGAGGCGATGACGAGACCGGCGAAGGGCACGATGCTGCCGTCTTCCAAAGTGACCGTTCCCTCGGCCAGGTCGCTCGAGGCAACTGCTGAGCCCAGGCGCCACTCGACGTCGTCGATAGCGGCCTTGCGACGGAAGTGAAGGTCCTCGACCGCTACTCCACCGGCGAGCGCCTCCTTCGACAGTGGTGGTCTGTTGTAGGGAAGGTGCGGTTCGTCCCCGACGATGACCAGGTGTCCGT
>CAYPSE010000171.1:0-3055 GCA_964413305.1 uncultured Rubrivirga sp.
TGTCGAATGGTCCGCCACCGGGATCGTCTTCGTCTGCCGTGATGCCGTCGGTGCGGACCGGATCGTTTTCAGGCTTCAGCATGTCCCGGATGACCATCACCGCGAAGTAGGCGGTGGCGGCCACGTGCACGAAGGTCGCGAGGGCGTACAACTCAACGCCGAGTGCCTTCGCGTCCTCGACGTCATAGCCGGCTAGGTGCCACCAGATGGCGAAGAAGTAGACGACCTCACCGGCTTGCCAAATCAAGAAGTCGCGCCATTTGGGTCGGGCCATCGCGGCGAGTGGCACCAACCACAGCACGTACTGCGGTGAGTACACCTTTCCCGAAAGGACGAAGGCCGCGATGACGAGGAAGGCCACTTGCGCAAGCCGCGGGCGCCGTTTCGCCGCTAGCGACAAAACCGCGATCGCGGCGAAGAGTATGAGGAATGTGCCGGTGGCGACGGTGTTGAGGATGTCTGCTGGAACCGCAGGCGCGCCCAGCACGCTTGCGGCGTACCAGATGGAACCGAAGTCAACGCCGCGCTCGGAGTTGAACGAGTAGAAGTACCACCAACCACGTGTGTTCGCGATGGCGAATGGTGCGTTCACCAGCAGCCAGGTAGCGATAGTGGATGCGAGCAAAGTCAGCGCCGGTTTCCACTTTCCGGTTCTCAGGGCCAGGATCGCGAAGACACCGAGCAGCAGGACCGGGTAGAACTTCGCGGCGATCGCCAAGCCGAGGGCAGCGCCTGCCCAACCAGGCCTATTGCGCGCCCACGCGAGCATCGCGAGCGCGGTGAGGGCAATCGGTATCAGATCCCAGTTGATCGTTGCACCCAGGATCATCGTGGGTGCGAGCGCGACCATCGCCGCATCCCACGGTCGGTGGCGAACGGTGAGGGCCGTCGCGATGACGGCGATGAGCAGGAACGGCAGCAGCCCGAGGATGTTGATATCGAAGAAGGCAACAAGCTCGTCGAGGCCCAACACTTCGGCGATCGGTGTGGTGAGGAGCGACGCCAGCCACATGAAGATGCCGGTGAGTACCGGGTACTCGAGCGGTTGACCACCCGGTGGCGTTTGCACGTACGGGATGAACCCTTCGGCGAAACCTCGGAAACCGTACAACGCGGGGATGTCGGAGTAACACAGTTGCTCGTAGCGATCCGGGGATGACCAGCCGCCGAGAACGCACGAGTAGTCGAGCAGGTAACCGAGCAGGTAGCCACCGGCCGCCAGGACTATCAGGACGGTCAGCACATTCCACGGTGGCGCGAACCTGCGAACATGGATTCCCAGTGCGCCGCCGATAAGGGGTGTGCTGGCGAGGACGATCGGATCGTGCTGGCTGGGGTGGATCGCGGCGTCGTCGTCGTTCTTGTTCGGTGAACGTCTCTTCGTGGAAGCGCGGGTCATCGGCGCCTCCTGCTCAGCTATTCCGCTGCTTGTTCTTCTTCTTACCGTTTGCTTGATCGCCATTGTCCCCGCTGCGGTTGGTAGCCGAGGCGGTCAATGACTGATCGGCGTCCTCCTGCGGTCCGAATTCGCTTCCACCACCATCGCCGTCACCCTCCGCGGGCGCGACGTCCGACTCCTCGGGATTGGCCTCGCCGTCGGTGGGATCGGGGCCGAACTCGGTTTGGATCTCCGGCGTGGGGCAGCCGAGCGGGGCTTCTGGCATATCGGGCGGGAGAACCGTGGGGCAGTCCATGCCGCGCAACGTGTTCTTGGGTGGATCGGGGAAGCGCAGGACGTCTTCCTTCTTCAGCGCGCCCTTCATGAATCCGGTCCATATCGCCGCCGGGAAACTGCCGCCCGTCACCATCTCCCGGCCACCAGTGCCGTAGAGCGAGACGGGGATGCCGTCCTTGTTCTCTTTGGTCATGAACACGGCGGTCGACAACTGCGGGGTGTAACCGACGTACCAGGCACTCTTGTTCATGTCGGTTGTTCCGGTCTTGCCGGCCGAGGGGCGTCCGAGGCCGCGCGCGGTTGCGCCGGTGCCGTTGTTCACCACCTCGGTGAGTGCGTACGTGACGGTGTCCGCGACCTCAGGGGAGAACGCTTCCTGGGTGGATGGCTCGAACTTGTAGAGGACGTTGCCACTGGCGTCAACGACCTTGCGGATGAAAGTGGTGCGCGCGCGTTCCCCGCTGGCGGCGAAAGTGGCGTAGGCGTTGGCCATGTCCACCGCCGAGGGCGATGCAGTGCCGAGAACGAAGGTGAGGTCGAGGTTCTTCAAGTTCATGCCGGGAGTTTTCTTCGGGATACCCGCACGCACGGCTGCGTCTGCAACCCGGTCCACACCCACCGCGTCCTCCATAGCCACGTAAGCGGTGTTGACGGATTCGCGCGTTGCCTCGAGCAGAGTGATCTCGCCGTAGGACTTGTCGTTGTAGTTCGTCAGCTCGTAGCCGCGAATGGTGGCCGGTGAGTCACCCTGCCAGTAGCTCTTCAAGGGAACGTCGTTCTCCAAGGCGGCGGCGAGCGCGAACGGCTTGAATGTGGAACCGGCCTGCGCGAACTGTCGCGTGGCGTTGTTGATCTGATCGGCGATGAAGTCCTTGCCGCCGTACATCGCAACGACTTCACCGGTGCCGGGACGGACCGCGGCCAATCCGATGCGCAGGCCCTTGGTCTTGGAGTCCGGCCCGAAGCGTTCGACCGCCCGCTCCGCGGAACGCTGTGCACGGCGATTGAAGGTCGACACAACGGTGAGCCCGCCACGTTGGATCTGCGCTTCGTCGATGCCCAGTGCGAGCAATTCTTGCTGCACCGCGTTGAGTAGGTGCCCATTCTGTCCGCCCAGACGGTTGCCCGCCTGACGTTCGGCTATCTGTGGGAACTTCGCGGAGTCGTACTCCTCCTGCGTGATCCATCCCTGGCTGCGCATGCCGTCGAGCACGTACTGCCAACGGCCCTTGAGCGTTGGCAGGTTCTCGTCCGGACTCAACCGGCCCGGGTTGTTCATGATCGCCGCGAGAACGGCACCTTCACTGAGCGTGATGTCCTGGATCGGCTTGCGGAAGTAGGCCATGGCCGCAGCTTCGATGCCGTAGGAATCTCGGCCGA
>CAYPSE010000172.1:0-3035 GCA_964413305.1 uncultured Rubrivirga sp.
GGCCCCATCACCACGATGATCATTCCGATGATCATCGCGATGCCGTGGGTGCCGATGATCGAGTTGTAGAAGGACGGGGTGAATACCTCGGCCCACGTCACACCGAGTTCGGTGCGGATGAGCATCGCGAGCAGACCACCGAAGCCCAGAATGATCATCACCATGATCAGGTACTGGATTCCGACCACCTTGTGATCGGTGGTGAACTTCCAGTAGCGGGCCTTGCCCTGATCCTTGCCCGCCATGTATTCGGCGTCGGCGTGCGTGAGATCGCGCCCTAGAAGCCAACGGATGGGCCCGACGAAGGCACCCATGCCGGCCATGAAGCCGATGACCCAGCCCAATAGCGCTGCGAGGTACACCAGTTGCGGGGCGATCGGCGCGAAATCAACGCTGGACGCAGCACCCGAGGGAATGAAGGCGTTCGTGACGACGGCAGCGACGACGGCAAGGCCGAGACCGCCGATCAGGCCGGTGCCGAAGTTGAGGCGTCGCATGATGCCGCCGGGCTTGCCGTGTTGAGGAGGTTGGGGAACGGCAGTACCGAAGACAGTGGCCGTTGCGCTCATGAGGTTTTACCTCCGCCCATCTCGCGAGCCCACGAGGTGAAGGCGCTCTTGTCCAAGACTTCGATGTTGGTTTCCATGTACGCGTGGTGGAGGCCGCACAACTCAGCGCAACGTAGGTTGAAAGTGCCGAGTTTGTCAGGCGTGACACCCGTTTGGGTGATCGCTCCGGGATTGGCGTCAATCTTCACACCAAGTTCCACGAGCCAGAAGTTGTGGATGACATCCTTCGACGTGACGTTGAAGTAGACGGGGCGATCCTTCTCCAAGTACAGGTTCTCCGAAGCGATACCGTCGTATTGCGGGTACTCGAATGTCCACACCCACTGCTGGCCGGTCACATTGACGATGAGTGGTTGGGAATCTGCGGGTTGTTCATCGGCGGGAATCGTTCCGTAGGAGTTAGCGGTGATCTGCGCCAGTTCGATCAGGCCCCATACCACCAGGAAAAAGGCGAGCGCGCTGGACACGACGGTCCACAGCACCACGCCGATCGTGTTGCTGCGGATCGCCGGGCTTTGATCCTCGGGTACGTCGTTGCCGGAGACATGCTTCCAGCCCAGCAAGCTGTAGACGAGGACGGCGAAGACGAAGGCCGTGATCGGGATCGAAACGAGTGTGAAGACGAAAACCGTCTGCTCGATGTCCCGCATGATCGGCGATGCCGGAGCACCCGTTTGATTCATGGCGGCGAGCAACAGCCAGCACAAAGGAAGCAAGAGGAAGCCGATAAGCACTGTGAGAACCATGACTCCGCGCGCATACGGCCGGCGGATCCAGTTCTTCACCCGGTGCATCGAGGGTGGCCTGTTGGTGGGTGCCTCCGGCCCATCCGGCTCGGGGCGGATATCTGTCGCGGTCATCCGACCACCTCGAAGGTTCCGGCCATCCAGCCACGCTGCTGCATCGGGCCGCCGAACTCTTGGTACATGTCACCACAGGGGAACTCGCAGTTCCACACGTAGGTGCCTGGATCACCGGTGATGAAGGTGACCTCGATCTTCTGCGGATCGACGGGGTACCCAGCTTTATCCGTCTTCGCATTGGCCTTGTTCATCGGCAGCGGCACGGATAGGAAGAAGTCAGGCTGCGTCGATTCGGGGTACTGATGAACGGTGAAGGTGTGGCCGATGTTGTCCGACTTGACCTCGGTCACCGATTTGCCGTTCCACGTCATGGTTCCGTCCATCGTCCCGTGCACCTTGGCAAAGAACGGGTTGTAGATCTGACCGCCGCTGTCGTACTGAATGAACGTGAGAGTCACGGCCGAGTTGGCCGGAACTTGAATGGACGTAGTGGGGTGGTAGAAGGGTTGCCCGGACAGCCAGTCTTGGCCGAAAGCGGACCGGGGCGTCTTGGGCGGGGGCACCTTGTCCGAACTGTTGGGGTACACCGCAAGCTCGAGGGTCGCGTGCGGCAGCGTTCCTTGCGGGGTCTCCATGGTCCCCGCCACTTCGGCCTTGAGTGTTGGCGGCTCTGCCTGCGCAACCGAGTTGTACACGGCGATTCCCGCCACCACTGCAACTCCCACGATGACCGTGACGAGAGTCACGAGGACTCGCTTCACCCGCGATTCCTTTCGTTCGTGCGCCCGAGTGGTTGTCGACGCGTTGCCGGCAGCGCCCAACCTGTCAGTGGACAGAGTGTCTGTCAACGCTCACACGGGAATCGACACCGAATGTTTCCCGAATGCCTTGTGAAGGAATGAACAAGCGACATCTCGGGCTAACGAGCGCGTTTTCCCACGTAGGGTGACGCAATGGGCGACCTCGCTCCCGATCTGGGGCTCTTCGACCTCGATCTGTTCGTGATCGTCAACCTCATCGCAGCCACCTGCGTGTACCTGTGGGCCGCACGCAGGACTCCCGGTTGGTCGCGCCTGTCGACTTCCTCGTTCCTGTTCGCAATGGTCGCGCTCGCACTCGCGTACCTCGGGCCCTTCGGTGCGTGGGCGCACGACGCCTTCTGGGCGCACATGGGTCAGCACCTGCTGGTGCTGATGATCGCCGGACCCCTCATCGTTTTGTCCTCGCCGGTGCGCCTGACCTTCCTCAACCTCGGCCCCTCCGGGCGTCGACGCTTGATCGCCGCACTTCGGTCACGACCCATGACGTTCCTGACGAACCCGTATGTCGGTTGGATCCTGTTCGCCACCGTCCTGCTCGGCAGTCACACGCAATTCGTCATGAATTGGGCCCTCACCGGACACGACGCCATGGAGTTCGTGGTTCGACCCATCTATCTGTTTGCCGCACTGACGTTCTATTACCCGCTGATCGGTTGCGACTTGATCGCCAAGCGCCCACAGCCCAGTGTTCGCCTGTTCTCTCTCGGTTTGATGATGATCCCCGAGACGGTACTCGGCATGGTCATTCACTTCTCACCGATTCCGCTCTACTGGGCGTACGAGCAATCTGCCGCACTTCACGGCTTCGACGTGATGGCCGACCAAAAATTCGCCGGAGCGAT
>CAYPSE010000173.1:0-3020 GCA_964413305.1 uncultured Rubrivirga sp.
AGCGAGATGATCGCCGCCTATCCGTTCTCGCCATTGGTCCAGGGGCAAGCCTTGAGCATCGGGCTGACCTCCTACCGTGGGTGCGTGTTCATCGGGCTCACCGCCGATCGCGATGCCCTCGCCGATGTGGCCGTCATCATCGACGGGCTCAGCACTTCCCTCGCAGAGTTGAAGGAAGCAGCTTCCAAGGAAACCGGCCTACGCGTCATCCCTGGACGCGCGGATGCGAGCTAGTGCGATGACCTCACCGGACCACGGCACCTCGGACTCGGCCAGGCGCGCGCCCCGACGGGCCCTGGTGTTCGGCGGCGGGGGAGTCCTCGGTGGCACCTGGGCGGTCGGCGCGCTCGCCGCATGGCAGGACGCGACCGGACTCCAGCCGCACGACGCCGACATCATCGTGGGAACCAGCGCCGGCTCGGTCCTTGCCTCCCTGGTGGCCAGCGGAGTCAGCACCGACGAACTCATCTCCCACTATCGCGACGAGCAGGTCACCTCAGGTCCGCTTGCCGGCTACGAGTGGGACCCCGACCGAGCCACCGGCGGCCATCGTCCCGGTCTGCCCAAACTGCGCGGACCGGGATCACCGGCCCTCATCCGCTCGAGCCTTCGCAACATCGGTCAACTGCCGGCAACCACGGTGCTCTCGGCATTCCTGCCCGAAGGCGGCAGGTCACTCGAACGCGTAGGCCACCTGATCGATGCGGTCAGTCCGCTCGGCGAATGGGCCAACCACCCCAACCTGTGGGTGGTCGCCATGGACTACACCGACGGTCACCGCGTGGTGTTCGGCCGTCCCGGCGCTCCCGTCGCGCCGCTGGCCAGCGCAGTGATGGCCTCGTGCGCGATCCCCGGATGGTTCGCACCCGTCGACATCGGTGGTCGCTCCTACGTCGATGGGGGAGCGGTCTCGGCGACATCCGTGGACGTCCTCGCGCATACCGGCGTGGACGAGGTGTACGTGATCGCGCCGATGGTCTCCTTCGAAACCGATTCCCCCTCGGGGATCCAAGCGCGGCTGGAACGGCGCTGGCGCTCCCAGGTCACCAAGGTCTGCCGCGATGAGATCGACGTAGTCCGTGCTGCGGGCGCCCGCGTGCACGCCATCGGCCCCGGCCCCCGCGACCTTGAAGCCATCGGCGCCAACTTGATGGACGCGAGCAGGCGACGCCTGGTCCTGGATACCTCACTGCGCACCAGTGGTCAGGTCTGGCGGCAACAACTTGCCGAGCCCATCGCCGGCTGACCGGACTTCCTAGTCGCGCGCCCCCTGCTCCTGCTACTCGCGCTGCCACTCCGCAGCAATCCGCTCCTCCGCCGCCAAGTACTTGGCCGTCTGGTCCGCGGCCACCGATTCGATGGTCCCGCCGACGAGCGGCACCGACGCCTTGAACTTCCCTCGCGTGGTGACCTCGCTGCCGCCTGGTGCCTGCTGCAGGCTCAAGGTGCCGAAGAAGGCGAGCGGTCCGCTGAAGTCGACCCTGACCTGTGCGGTACGCGAACCATCGGCGGCGGCCGGAGTCCACTCCTGGGTCTCGGTTGCCGAGATCGTCTCGCCCACGAACTTCCTTGCCGCAGCGGGAACGTCGGCGGGAAGCACCCGGGTCGAGGTGATGGTGACCGATCCATCGGGACGTTCGACTACATCCACGCTCGTTTCCAAGGAACCCGTGGCAGCGCATTTGGCTTGAACATATTCCTCGTTGCGGAGCATGGCGAAGACGGTTACCGGATCGGAGACGAAGGATTGCCGGTAGGTGAATTCCTTGGCCATGACCCACTCCGTTACGGCTCGCGCTTCTCAGGTTGCTTCGGTGGGGACTACCGTAGGTTACGGCGTCACAACGCAGTGACGCGCTCATCGCTGAGGGGCGATAGTCGTGGTCGACATCGTGGTTCCCGCGTGGCGCTCCCACCTGTCCGACATCGACGATCCCGTCCTTCGAGACCTCGCTGCCCGCTTCTACCGCTTCGTCTCCGATGAGGAGATGTCCGGCCACGAGGTGCTCACCCTGGTGGCCGATTTCGAGCGGATGCGGCAGTGGGCGGGCGTCCGGGAGCCGGGCCAAGCCCTCGTTCGTGGCTGGACACCCGATGTTCCCGGCGTGGGCTACGCCGTGTTGGAGATCGTGACCGACGACATGCCCTTCCTCGTCGATTCGGTCACCGCGAACCTGACGCATCACGGTCGCAACGTGCATCTGATCATCCATCCGCAGTTGGCGGTCAAGCGCGACGGTGAGGGCCGCCTCCTGGAGATCCTCGACATCGACGTCGACGAAGCCCCGGCGGGAACGCTCATCGAATCGTGGATGCGCATCGAGGTGGAGCGCGACTTCGTCTCCGACGATCTCGAGCAGCTGATCAATTCCACCCGGCGCGTGCTGGGCGACGTTCGCAAAGCGGTGGCCGACTGGCATCAGATGCGCGACCAGGCCGAGCGAATCGCCAGCCAACTCGCCCACCATCCTCCCAAGGGCCTGCCGCAACACGAGGTCGATGAGACCCGGGCGCTGCTGGAGTGGCTCGCCGCCAACAACCTGACCTTCCTGGGGTATCGCGAATACGACCTCATCACCGTGGAGGGGGAGGACGCGCTGCGTCCCGTGCCCGACAGCGGACTGGGGATCTTGCGACAAGAAGGCGGTGACGACGACGCGGTGTCCTTGAGCTTCGCGATCCTGCCGGCCGCGGTGCGAGCCAAGGCGCGCGAGCCGCACGTACTGGTCCTCAGCAAGGCCAACTCCCGATCAACGGTTCACCGCTCGGCCTTCATGGACTACATCGGGGTGAAGAAGTTCGACTCCGATGGCACCGTGATCGGCGAGCGACGCTTCCTGGGTCTGTACGCGGCTTCGGCGTATACGCACAGCGTGGCCGACGTCCCCGTGCTGCGAGACAAGCTCGACTATGTGATGCGCGCCCTGGACTTCGTGCCCGGATCGCACAGCGCCAAGGACCTCCAGCAGTTCATGGAGACCTACCCGCGCGATGAGCTCTTCCAGATCCACCCCGAGCAG
>CAYPSE010000174.1:0-3013 GCA_964413305.1 uncultured Rubrivirga sp.
AGCACCTGCTCCTTGCGCTCCTCGAACGGAATCTCCGTATCGATCAGGAACTGCGAGCCCATGTTCGAGGTGAGAATCAAGATCACGTTCCGGAAGTCGACCGTGCGACCTTGCCCATCGGTCAGACGACCGTCGTCGAGAACTTGCAGCAGGATGTCGAAGACTTCCGGGTGTGCTTTCTCGACCTCGTCGAGCAAGATCACCGAGTAAGGACGACGACGCACCGCTTCGGTTAGTTGCCCGCCCTCTTCGTAGCCGACGTATCCCGGAGGGGCACCGACAAGTCGCGACACCGAGTGCTTCTCGGAGTACTCGCTCATGTCGATGCGCACCATGGCGCGCTCATCGTCGAACAAGAACTCCGCGAGAGCCTTAGCCAACTCCGTCTTGCCCACGCCCGTGGGACCGAGGAACAAGAACGACCCGGTAGGTCGATTGGGATCGGAGATCCCGGCCCGAGCCCGGCGCACTGCATCGGATACCTCGCGAACGGCCTCAGACTGGCCGACCACGCGGTGGCCGAGTTCTTCCTCCATGCGCAGCAACTTCTGCGTTTCGCCCTCGAGCAGACGTCCCGCCGGAATTCCCGTCCAGGCGGCCACTACCTCGGCGATGTCGTCGGCGGTGACTTCCTCCTTGACCATCGTCGCTTCGCGCTCGTTGGTCTCCTTGGTGACGCGCTCGAGTTCCTCTTCGAACGTGGGAATCTCGGCGTAGAGGATGCGCGAGGCCTGCTCGAAGTCGCCGGCGCGCTGGGCCTTCTCGGCCGTTGCGCGTAGGTCGTCGATCAGCACCTTGATCTCACCGATGCGATCAAGACCCTGCTTCTCGGCGTCCCAGCGGGCGCGCAAGCCCAGCAATTCCTCTTCCTTGTCCGCGATCTCACCGCGGATTTTTTCCAGGCGCTCCTTCGAGGCGTCGTCGGTCTCCTTGGATACCGCGAGTTCCTCCATGCGAAGCCGGTCGACCTGACGCTGCAGCACGTCGATCTCGACCGGGGACGAATCGATCTCCATACGAAGCCGGCTCGCGGCCTCGTCGATGAGGTCGATCGCCTTGTCGGGAAGGAAGCGGGACGTGATGTAGCGATCCGAGAGCGTTGCCGACGCAACAAGCGCCGAGTCGGAGATGACCACCTTGTGGTGGGCCTCGTACTTCTCCTTGATTCCTCGCAGGATCGCGATGGTGTCCTCGACCGAAGGTTGATCCACGAACACCTGCTGGAAACGACGTTCCAGCGCCGGATCCTTCTCGATGTACTCGCGGTACTCATCCAGCGTGGTCGCACCGATCATGCGCAGTTCACCCCGGGCCAGCATCGGCTTGAGCATGTTGCCGGCGTCCATCGCCGAGTCACCGCCCGCGCCAGCACCCACGACGGTGTGCAACTCGTCGATGAACGTGATGATCTGACCGTCGGACTCCTTGATCTCGTCGAGCACGGCCTTCAACCGCTCTTCGAACTCACCGCGATACTTCGCCCCCGCAACCATCGCGCCGAGGTCCAAGGAGATGAGCGTCTTGCCGACCAGGGACGTCGGAACGTCGCCTTCAACGATGCGGCGAGCGAGACCTTCCACTACGGCGGTCTTACCAACGCCCGGGTCACCGATGAGGACCGGGTTGTTCTTGGTGCGGCGCGAGAGCACCTGGATGGTGCGACGAATCTCCTCATCGCGTCCGATGACCGGATCGATCTTGCCTTCACGGGCGCGCGCCGTGAGGTCCACGCCGAACTTCTCGAGAGCTTGGAACGTGCTCTCCGGATCCTGTGTGGTCACGCGAGCCGACCCCCTGACTTCCTGTAGTGCTTCCAACAACGACGACGGAGTCGCGCCGGCGGCAGCGAGCATGTCGCTGACACCCGGGCCACCGTCTTGTGCCAAACCGATGAGTAGGTGCTCGGTGCTGACGTATTCATCGCCGCGCTCCTTGGCGAGGGTCTGCGCAGCGTTGAGTACCTTCAGTGCCGCCTGGTTCAAGCTCGGCTGCGCGACGGTACTGCCCTGCGCGGACGGAAGTGCTTCCAGCTTGCGTCGTGCCTCCTGTGTCAACGTAGCGGTGTTCGCGCCGACCGCATCGAGCAGTGCCGTAGCGATCCCCGGTCCCATCTGCAGCAGGGAATCCAGCAGATGGATGGGCTCCACCTGGGGATTGCCGTTCGCGGCGGCTATCCGCACCGCCGCGCCGAGCGCCTCCTGGCTCTTGGTCGTGAATTGAATGTCCATGTTCGTACCTTTCTCAAGCTTTCTTGAAAGCCTCGTCTTTCCTACGCGCGCCTGTTGCGCCGATGCGGTTGCCACACGACGAGGGCACGCGAGGACGCCTCGGCGCGGAATTCCTCGAGCCGGCGACGGAGTTCGTCCACTTCTGCTTGCAGTTCCAGCACCCGTCGGATTCCTTCGAGGGATAGTCCCTCGGCGGACAACTGCGCGATCTCGCGCAGGCGTGCGATGTCGTGTCCGCTGTACAGGCGATTACGTCCACCCACGCGCGTGGGCACGACCAAACCTGCACGGTCGTATTGCCGCAAAGTCTGCGGGTGCAGACCTGCGAGTTCCGCTGCAACCGAGATCGCGTAGACCGGTGCATCGGATGCAACAGAGAAACTCGCACGCTGCTCAGCCACGAGAACCACCTGCCATCGCGGTCAAGTCCTTGCGTGGATCCTCACCCGCCGAGAGATCGGCGTACGCCTGCAGCGCCTCGCGAGCTTCGTCGGACATGTTCTGCGGCACCGCAACTTCGACCGTGACCAACAGGTCACCGTTCTTGCCGTCCTTGCCGCGAATACCTTTTCCACGGACTCGGAAGGTCCGTCCATTCGAGGTCCCTGCGGGGATCTTCACCGTCACCGAACCTCCGCGCGGTGTGGGCACCGCGATCTGGCTGCCGAGGGCTGCTTCGGCGAAGGTGACCGGAACGTTGATCGTCACGTTGTTGCCCTTACGCCCGAATACCGGGTGCGCGGTGACGTGAACGGTGACGAAAAGGTCACCAGCCGGACCACCAC
>CAYPSE010000175.1:0-2998 GCA_964413305.1 uncultured Rubrivirga sp.
GAGCGCTACCTCGACAAGCCGCGCCACGTAGAGACCCAGGTGCTCGCCGATCAGCACGGCAACGTGGTGGTCGTCTCCACCCGCGACTGCTCACTGCAGCGCCGGCATCAAAAACTCGTCGAGGAAGCACCCGCGCCATTCCTCACCGACAAGCAGCGCGAGGATCTCTATGCAGCCAGCAAGGCGATCGTGAAGGAAGCCGGCTACTACGGTGCCGGCACCTGCGAGTTCCTCATCGGCGTGGACGGCACCATCTCGTTCCTGGAAGTCAACACGCGCCTTCAGGTGGAACACCCGGTCAGCGAGGAGGTGACCGGCATCGACTTGGTGCGCGAGCAGTTCCGTATCGCGCGCGGGGAAACCATCGAGCCGATCGATCCCGAGGTGACAGGTCACTCCATCGAGTTCCGCATCAACGGGGAGGATCCCGGCCGCGGCTTCCTGCCCGCCCCCGGTTCACTCACCAAATGGGAACTACCGAGCGGTCCGGGCGTGCGCGTAGACGCCGGCTTTCGTTCCGGCGACGTGATCGGCGGCAACTACGATTCCCTGCTCGCCAAGCTCATTGTCACCGGCAAGGACCGAACCCAGGCCCTCGAGCGGGCAAGGCGAGCACTTGCAGAGTTCGAGGTCGAGGGCATCGCCACGGCACTCACCTTCCACCGGGTAGTGGTGAACGAGGAAGACTTCGCGCCAGCCGACGGCAGCGAATTTCGCGTGCACACGCGCTGGATCGAAACCGAGTTCGACAATCAGATTCCGGCCTACGACGCCACCGTCGCCGCAGAGGAATCACAACAAGAACGCCAGTCCGTGGTCGTCGAGGTTCAAGGCAAGCGCATCGAAGTCACTCTTCCCGCTGGGCTCGCAGCCGCCGCGCCAGCGAACGGCCAAAAGAAGTCCGCTCCTCGCAAACGCGGTGGACAGAAGGCGGCCGTCTCCGGCGACACCGTCTCCGCACCCATGCAGGGCACCATCGTCAAGGTGGAAGTCAGCGAAGGTCAGGTGGTGAGTGAGGGCGACCTGATCGTGGTACTGGAAGCCATGAAGATGGAGCAACCGCTCACCGCGCACAAGGCCGGCACGGTTACCGGATTGTCTGCCGAGATCGGTGCAACCGTCACCGCCGGCTCGGCGATCTGCGTACTCAAGGACTGACCGAGGCGAGAAGCCGGGTCCTACGACGTAAGAAGCGATCGCAACCAGTTCACGTAGTCATCCGGAGCACCAGCAGCCGCAGCCGCGTCGGCAATGTCGAAGACCTGCTCGGCACGCGGCAGACCGCCCTCGTACGCATCGAGCGCATAGAGCCACGCGAGTACTTGCCCGTCCATGGTGTCCACCCGCACCCGAACCTTGCGCCAGTAGCCGATCTCCACGTCCTCCCACATGTCAAGACGCTTCTCGTCGAGCTCGGTGACGTCATAGACCGCAACGAAAACCTCAGAACCGGCGTCCTCGACCACCGTGGGAAGTGCACCTCCAAACCCGAGGTCCTCCCCCGCGAAGGTCATCCGCCAGCCACGAAGCCACCCGGTGCCGTGCATGGGAGAAGCCGGGGCGCGCTCGGCCATCCGATGCGGGTCCAGGTTCACCCCATACGCGGCATAGAAGGCCATGGCTTCCAGAGTAGGGACCGAAAGCCCCGCTGAGAAGGTCCGCGACAGAATGTGCATATGTCCAGCAGTCCGGCAGTGGTGATCATCGGCGACGGACCTGGCGGATACGAGGGCGCGCTGGTGGCCCGCCAACTCGGCGCCGAAGTGACCCTCATCAGCGCTGGGGAGATCGGCGGCTCGGCGGTTCTCACCGATTGCGTTCCCAGCAAGACCCTCATCGCCACGGCCGAGGCCATCGACGAGGCCGCCGCTTCCGGCTACCTGGGCGTGCGCATCAACGGCCACCCGGCAGACAAGGCCGATTTCAGCGTGGACCTGGCAACGGTCAACACCCGCGTCATGGAACTCGCAAGAGCCCAGAGCAACGGCATCAAGACCTCACTCGATGCCGCGGGCGTGCAAATCGTCCAGGGACACGGTCAACTCACCAAGCACGACGCCGTGACAATCACCCAGAACGACGACGCAACAGGCGCACGAAACATCCCCGCCGATTTCATCCTCATCGCCACCGGCGCCCGGCCACGCGTGCTCCCCGAGGCAATGCCCGATGGTGAACGCATTCTCACCTGGGAGCAGGTCTACGACCTCACCGAACTCCCCGAGCACCTGATCGTGGTCGGCTCGGGCGTCACTGGAGCGGAGTTCGCCAGTGCCTTCCATGCCCTCGGTAGCGAGGTCACGCTCGTGTCCTCTCGTGATCAGGTTCTTCCCGGCGAAGACCACGACGCCGCCCGCGTGCTGGAGGAAGTGTTCGAACGCCGCGGCCTGCGCGTGAAGGCCAAGACGCGAGCAGAAAAGGCAGAGCGCAAAGACAACACCGTGATCGTCACACTCAACGACGGCAGCACCATCACCGGCAGCCACGTACTCATGGCCGTCGGCTCGCTGCCGAACACTGAGAACCTCGGACTCGAGAACGCGGGTGTCACCACGGACGATCGCGGATTCATCACCGTGGACCGCGTCTCCCGCACCAGCACTCGGCACATCTACGCGGCAGGTGATTGCACCGGTGTGAACATGCTCGCTTCGGTCGCTGCGATGCAAGGACGCATCGCGATGTACCACGCACTCGGCGACGCCGTGAGCCCATTGGATGCCACCGCCATTTCCAGCACCATCTTCACCGAACCGGAAATCGCCACCGTGGGTCTGCAAGAGCGCGACCTCCACGAAGGCGAGTTCCGTGGCGAGCACGTGATGCTGCCGCTCAAGACGAACGCGCGAGCGAAGATGCACGGTCACCGCGATGGCTTCGTGAAGCTCTTCGCCCGCAAGGGCTCACACATCGTGGCCGGCGGCGTGATCGTGGCGCCGAACGCCAGCGAACTCATCCACTCGATCACCCTCGCCGTGGACAACCGGCTCACCGTCGA
>CAYPSE010000176.1:0-2984 GCA_964413305.1 uncultured Rubrivirga sp.
ACCACGCACACCTGCGCTCGGTGGATGGATAGTTGGCGCGCCGCTGCCAGACCGGCCAGGCCGGCACCGACGATCACGACGTCGTAACGCTGTGTCATGTTTCGCGCGTTGTCATGCTCTGGCCGCTGTCGCTACTTCAGGGCGGAACGGATTGCCGACTCCACCGTCGGGTCCTCCCACGAGAACTCGGACGATTCCAAGACGGCCGGTATCACTCGCGCGCTGCTGAGGATTTCCGTGGAGAACTCACCCAGGACCGTCTTCAACGCGAACGCTGGGACCGGGAACAAGGTGGGTCGCCCGAGAACGGCACCCATCGCGGAGGTGACTTCCGCGTTCGTAGCCGGCGCGGGCCCGGTCAAGTTCACCGGACCGACCATCGATTCGTTGTCCATGAGGTACGTCAGCGCTCGGATCTCATCTCGAAGCGATATCCAGGACCAGTACTGGCGACCGGATCCGAGTTTGCCGCCGAGGCCGAACTTGAAGATGGGGAACAGCTTGGCCCACGCACCACCTTCCTTGGCCACCACCAAACCCGTCCGCGCGTGCGTGACTCGAATGCCTGCTTCCTGTGCGGGATCGGCGGCTGCTTCCCATGCCCGCACGACGTCGGCGAGGAAACCCGATCCTGCGGGTGCGCTCTCATCGACTGCGCGATCACCGGTATCGCCGTACCAACCGATGGCCGAGCCGGCGACCAGCGTTCGCGGGCGCGGATCCAGGGCGATCATGGCCTGCACGATCGTGTGCGTGCCCTGGACGCGACTGTCGAGGATCTCCCTTTTGTAGGCATCGGTCCACCGATGATCTCCGACGCCGGCTCCGGCCAGATGCACCACTGCGTCGATGCCGTTGAGGGCCTCGAGGTCGACCGTCCCGGCTCGGGGGTCCCACTGCACTTCGTCCGGCGCGGCGGCCGGTCGACGGACCAAACGCAGCACCTCGTCTCCGCGAGCTCGCAGGTGCGGAACCAGGGCGGAGCCGATCAGACCGGAGGCTCCTGTGATGGCGACCTTCATGGCTCAAGCATGTCGCATGTTGCTGCGATCGGCTCCTCGGTTCCCCGTGGCGATCACGCGAAAGCTTGGAATATGCCCACGCCGATGGCCTGGATCAGGAGCAGGTTCACCACGTTGCTGGCCATCATGTTGTGCATCACCTCGGCGTTGCCATCGGTGCCAGCGCGCTTATGGGCTGCGTAGGAAGCGAAGAAGGTCGTGAGTTCGGGCAAACTCGTCGCCACGGCAGTCAGGCCGCCGAGAACAACCACGGGAACGGCGAAGGCGACGCCGAGGTCGTAGATCGCGTTGCCGAGGACATCTCCAAGCAAGTAGAGGCCGGCCAAGCCCACGATCAAGATGAGGATCTGCACCACCACGCGCGGTTTGCCATCCGCCCACGGTTGATCGGCATCGTCCAGTTCCACGGGAGGCCCTGCCTGATGACGTTTGCGCATCACGAGCAGGTAGGCGATGTAGCCTGCGAAAAGGGCGATACCGCTCCACAGTGCACTGTCTTGTCCAGTGACCAGGAGTGCGATGGGAACCACGATGCTGGCGGCGATGATCGCCTGCTCGAATCGGAATTCCCCACCTCCCAGCGTGCGGACCTGCTTGAACCACAGGGCCGCGATCAAAGCCAGGAAGACGTTGACGATGTTGCTGCCGAGGATGTTGTAACTGACGACTGCGAACAAACCGGTGGCGGCGACGAACACCGTTGCCACCAACTCTGGTGCGCTGGTGAGATAGCCGAGCATCTGACCGGTAGCCGATCGCGACAAGTTCGCGGCCCGAGCGAGTTTCTGGGCGGGCTCGTAGAGCGCGAAACGAGCCAGCACGATGATGCCCACCATCGATCCGGCGAACAGCAGCGCGCTTGTCAGCATGCGGGTTGGACTCCCCTAGGAAAGACCCCTTTCGGGGTGCGTTCCTTCATAGTGGCGGACGGTGCGGGCGGTTAGGCCATCGGGGTGTGCTGGAGCAACCTCAGGCGCCCAACTCCGCTTCGAACGCACCGTCTTCCAGACGGGCCTTGACGGTTCCAAGGAAGCGGGCTGCATCCGCGCCGTCGACGATCCGGTGGTCGTAGGACAGCGCGAGGTAGACCATGGAGCGAATCGCGATGACGTCTTGACCCTGATCGCTGATCACCACCGGGCGCTTGACGACCGAGCCGGTACCGAGGATCGCAACGTTCGGCATGTTGACGATCGGGGTGTCGAACAACGCTCCCCGACTGCCGGTATTGGTCACGGTGAAGGTGCCGCCGGACAACTCATCGGGAGCGACCTTGTTCGTTCGTGTGCGCTCGGCGAGGTCGGCGATGCGGCGTGCGATGCCTGCGATGTTGAGGTCGCCGGCGTCGCGAATGACCGGAACGAGCAGACCTCGGTCGGTATCGACCGCGATTCCGAGGTTCTCCGACTCGTGGTAGGTCACGGTTCCGGCATCCATATCGATCGAGGCATTGATCTGCGGGTAGACCTTGAGGGCCTCGACCGCGGCCTTGCAGAAGAACGGCAGGAAACTGAGCTTCACGCCCTCACGCGCCTCGAAGTCGCCCTTCACTCGCTGGCGAAGGGCTGCGATGCGCGTGACATCCACCTCCACCACGGTGGTGAGTTGCGCCGAGGTTTGGAGCGACTCCACCATGCGTTCGGCGATGACGCGGCGGAGCCTGCTCATCTTCTCGGTCCGACCGCGAAGCGCGGAACTGCTGGGAGTCGGTGATGCAGGTGCCGGTGCGCTCGTGGTTGCAGGAGCACTGGGCGCGGCCGCCGCAGCTGGCGGAACCTGGCGTGCCTGCGCAGCTGCGAGGACGTCGGCCTTGCGAATGCGTCCACCGACTCCGGTGCCGGTGACGGTCGATAGGTCGATGTCGTGCTCGGCCGCCAGACGACGCACCAACGGAGTGACGTACGAACTGCTTGCTGCCTCGGCGGGCGCGGGAGCAGCGGGCGCGGGAGCAGCGGGCGCGGG
>CAYPSE010000177.1:0-2933 GCA_964413305.1 uncultured Rubrivirga sp.
AGCGAAACGGTGGGCGCCCATCTCGATGCGAAGAGTTTCCATCCCAAGCGCACGGCACGTAACCACCTGCGGATGCTCGGTCAGGAAGCGCGCATCCCCAAAGCACGTGTGGATGAAGTGATCGACCTTCTCGGTCTGGAATCGGTAGCCGGCAAGGGTCCGGGAGGCTTCTCACTCGGCATGGGTCAGCGGTTGGGCTTGGCCGGAGCGATTCTTGCCAAACCGCGGAATCTGATCTTGGACGAACCCGCCAATGGACTCGACCCGCAGTCGATCCACTGGCTGCGAGACTTCTTGAAGTCCTATGCAGCTGAAGGTAATGCGGTCCTGGTCTCCAGCCACCTGCTGTCCGAGATGCAGTTGATGGCTGATCGCGTGTTGGTGATCGCGAAGGGGCGCTTGATTGCGGATGATTCGATGACCGCATTGATGTCGCAGGGTGATGGCGCCGGAGCGGTTATCCGCACCGATCCTGCAGCGATCCAGCAACTGCGTTCCACTCTCGAGGGCGAGGGGTATCGGTTGGAGGACCACGGGCCCGATGCCATCAAGGTGCTTGATGCAACCACCGACGTCGTCGGTCGGTTAGCCCACCATGCTGGTGTGCCCGTGCTCGAACTTGCTGCGCAGCAGGCGTCATTGGAGAGCGTGTTCTTGGAATTGACCGACTCCGAACAAGGCTTCAGGACAGGAGGCGTGAAGTGAGCAGGGTGCTGGCCTATGAACGAGTGCGCGCCACCACGCTGAAGTCCACCTACGTATTTCCGCTCGTCGGCGCGGTCATCGCATGGGCGGCATCGGTCCTGTTTATCGCCATGGGCGCCGATGTCGATGATGTTGCCATCAGTGCGTTCGTTGGACAGGCCTTCACGCCGATCTCCGCCGTTTTCCTGACCATTCCCTTCGCGCAGGCGTTCGGTCACGAATACCGTGACGGAACTATTCGGCTAGCGCTGTCGGAGTTTCCCAAGCGAACAACGCTATTCGTGGCCAAACTCGTGATTCCTGCAGTGATCGCCTTCATTGCGACACTCGTCACGGTCGCCGGCATCGCACTGATCGCTTCGCTAGGTCCATCTTTCGGGTATGTGCCCATCACGGGTTTCGATGCACTAGTGGGCATCGCGATTCGTGAAGCCACCTTCATCGTGCTCTGGGGTCTGCTCGTCGCTGCGATCACCGTGCTGACGCGCAACATGGCAGCCGGCATCGCGGGCGTACTGATCTGGGGTCTGATCGCGGAGAACCTGCTCGCGGCGTTCTTGGTCGAGCGGGTCCCGGTGATCGTCGACATCTTGCCGATCGGACAAGGCTTCGGTTGGGTGCAAACTGGCCAGATGGACTTGATCATCCCGATGGTCGGCGCAGTGGCAATCCTGACGGTGGCGTCGTACTGGAAGTTCGTCCGAACCGACTCCTGACGGGCGTCTCGCTGCGCCTCAATCCGTCAGGCTTTGAGACACTTGCTCCCCGGTGCCAACGGCGCACCGCGATAGGAGTTCGTTCGTCCATGGCTCGCGCGCCGCACCGCAATAGCCGTTCGTGGTTGGCGCTCGTCCTCGGTGCCGTGATCCTCGGCACGGGGTTGTCGTGGATGCTCGCCGCTGACTGGGGCGTCGCGCCCCTTGATGCTTTCATCGCCGGAGCGTCTGAACTCACCGGCTTGACCATCGGGACGGTGATCATCCTCATCTCACTGTTCTTCGTCGCTGCTGCCTGGCTGTTGGGATCGCGCCTGGGAGTGGGGACTCCGATCGCTTTCGTGGGCGTGGGCGTCGTGGTGGACCTATGGACCATCGGCATCGTCGACGTCCTTGGCTGGGAACCCGATAGTTGGCCGGTCGCAACGCGTATCGCGGTCTGGGTAGTGGGCTTCGCGCTCTTCGCCGGTGGTGTGGTGGCAACACTCGCATCCGACCTGGGTGCCAATCCGTACGACCAGATCGTGCGGGTGGTCCACGAGAAGTTCCATATCTCCCTTGCCCTGTCACGGTTGGCCTTTGACGGCGTGATCCTCGTGGCCGCGTTCCTCATCGGGGGCGCGTGGGGAGCAGGAACAGTCGCAATCTTGGTGCTGATGCCATTGGCCATGGGATCCCTCACCCCGGTATTCCGCCGATGGGTGCACCGTGAACAGGTGGTGAAGGCCGATCCGCCAGCGCCTGTGGCTGGTGTGACCGAACAGTGAGGGCATTCCGCTACCGGGATTACCGCATCTTCTGGACCGGTGCGCTGTTGTCCAACGTCGGTACGTGGATGATGAATCTGGTCCTGCCCTTCGTTTTCTACCAACTCACCGGGAGTGCGGTCTGGGTGGGCGCAACGGTGGCAGCGCAGTTCCTACCGATGGTCCTCGCTAGCCCGCTGGGTGGCTCGATTGCCGATCACTTCCCGCGTCGACGGGTCCTGTTGGTCGTGCAAAGTGGCATGGGGCTCGCAGCGGGTCTGCTCTGGCTTGCCTGGGTGTTCGATGTCAGGAATCCCTGGGTACTGCTCTTGCTGGTGGGTGTCATCGGTTTGCTGAACGGCATTTCACTACCTAGCTGGCAGGCATTCGTACACGACCTAGTTCCGCGTGACGTACTCCAATCGGCTGTGGCGATGAATTCCCTCCAGATCAACGCTGCTCGCGCGATCGGCCCGGCCATCGCTGGAATCGTGCTCGCCACACTCGGACCGGGGACGGCATTCGCGGTCAATGCCGTTTCCTTCTTCGCAGTAGTCGTGGCGGTTGCACTCGTCCGGGCTGGACGGGGTGTGGTGCGGCGTCACGCGGAGACGGGCGTCACCGCGCAGTTCATCGCGGCCCTTCGGTATGCCAGGAGTCAGCCGGGCATCGTGATGGCCATTGCGCTGGCTTTCCTCATCGGATTCCTAGGCAACCCGATCTTCGCGCTCACCGTCGTCTTCGCTGAATCAGTATTCGAGGTTGG
>CAYPSE010000178.1:0-2930 GCA_964413305.1 uncultured Rubrivirga sp.
ATGTCCACATCTCGGTACTCCATGCCGTAGTCAGCCGGCGTCTTGGGATTTGGCAACCGCTCCGGGGCAACTCGCAATTCGACTATTCGTTCGGCCAGGAACTGGTTGCGTACATTGAAGGGGTTGGCGAGAACGACCACAACGCCGATCACCACAACCACCCCTAGTCCCAGCAATATCCACCTTGCTATCGCCATGTGGCCACCGTCCTCGCCCTGGTCGACCCGCTAGACCGCTCTTCGCGAATCGGGGAATGTCGGCGTTCACAATTCGAAGCGGGTACGGGCACGGTGACTCCTAAGTTGGTAACTGAGCACTGATCAGTTAGACCTTAGCACTGCTTAGTTGCCCGGTGAATCCGGCCATTGGTGCCTGGTGTCTCCCGGGAGAACACCCCAGCCGGTGTCACGTTCGAGTTGCACATGAATCGACGTCGGCAAAGGAACGGACGTCAGGGCCGGCAGCCGGCGAAATGCAAATCGATTGGAGATTTGCATCTGTTCTTGGAATCGACAACTACTGTTGATTCCCATTGCAGATGCAAATAGTTCCCTCCTAGGTCATGCTTTCAAAACACCCCGGAAGATTTGCATCTGCATTCCCGATTAGAGACCCCCTGGCGCGAGGCATAGCAGCAGCGTGATGCTGGAGATCGTCAAATTGCTATCGGTCAACTACTTTCGCGCTGGGAGCTTCAGCAGGTCGCCCATACCGAACGCTCCGTACAGACCTGCGGTCACCGCGTCTCCCGTTTGGTTGTACGGCGCGAGGGCGTCTGCGATACCCATACCGTCCACGACAGTTCGGAACGGGCGCTCGCCAGCGGGTGCAGCCAGAAGCGTAACGACAGCATCGGCAACGTGTTGAGGATCCTGATCTGGATTGCCGCTCATAGCGGCTTCGAAGCCTTCAATCATGGAGCGCGGTGCGTTGATGAAGTCCCCGTAACTGTCGTTCAGGCTTGAGTCGCTGGCGGCCATCAGGCCACCGATGAAATTCGTCGGGTAAGGACCCGGTTCGACGACGCATGTTTCGATACCAAGGCTGGATAGATCTGAACGACAAGTTTCCGCAAGACCTTCGACGGCGAATTTCGCTGCGTTGTAGGGACCGAAGAATGGGAATCCGATGCGACCGGCTGCACTTGAGATGAAGACCAGTAGGCCCGAACCCTGGTTCCTCATGAAGGGAAGGGCGGCGCGAGTAACGCGCACCATTCCGAAGACGTTGATATCGAAACTGTCCTGCCAATCCGCGGTGGTGAAAGTTTCGAAGAGTCCGGAAGATCCAACACCGGCGTTGTTGATGATGACGTCGAGGTGTCCGACGGTCTCGACGGCCTTCGCTACGGCCGTGTTCACGCTGCTCTCGTCGGTTACGTCGAGTTCGACGACATGCGCGCCCGCAGCCCGCAACTCGCCGGCGGCCTCCTTGTTCCGACTGTCGATGTCGCGCATGGTGGCCACTACCGTGTGGCCGGCCTTGAGCAGACTCAATGCGGTGAGGCGGCCAAGGCCGCTATTCGTGCCGGTGATGAGGACGTTCCGTGCCACGAGGGACTCCTTGGTCGCAGAGGGGGTGGTCGGCCGGTGCGAAGCGAACAGTTTTCGTACCGAGCGGTATTTTTACCGGCATCGTCGTTCGTGTCAAGATTTGAGTACCGATAAGTTCGAAACTCGAAAAGATGGGGACCTTCATGGCGGGCGATCCCGGGAAACGTGCGCGGGGGCGACCCAAGACGTTTGATCGGGATCACACACTCGACGTTGCCGTAGACGGCTACTGGCGCGAGGGCATCGACGCAGTCTCGGTCAACGAGATCTGCCGGCGTGCGAACATCTCCAAGCCTGGCCTGTATCGAGAGTTCGGGAGCGAGGACCGCTTGCTCGATGCTGTACTCACTCGCTACTACGACACGGTTCTGCACCCCACGTTGGAATACGTGACCGAGGATCGCCCGTTCCAGCAGACACTGGATTTCATGATTGACTTTGCGACAAGGGCGGCGACATCGGAAGTGCCAGCCGGATGCATGTTCGCGAAGATCCGAACCTCTCGTGGTCGTTTGGGTCCGATAGCCGAGGAGCATGTCAAGCAAATCGGCAAACAGATCATCGAGGCGTACTCTGCGTGGCTCGGTGGTTGCGCCAGTCGAGGCGAGCTCACCTTGCCAGCTTCGATCGAGACGACCGCCAGTTACGTCGATGCGCAGATGACGATGATCATGAATCGAATCGCGGCAGGGGAGGACCCCGAGGCAGTGCGGGAGCACGCCACATTGGCTTTCCGGATTCTGACGGGACCGTAGATTCCCGCGGTTTCCTAACCCTTTGGTGTGCTTGCCCGCACGACCTTTCGCTACTCCCGTGAAATCTACGCCGATAGGCGAGTTAACTCCCTCGACACCACGCCCAACTCAATTGCCAGAAAACGTCATTTGTCCACATTTTCTCGGCCCCAGATGCAAATCGATTGGAGATTTGCATCTGTTCTTGGAATCGACAACTACGACTGCGCCATATCCACAAAGCGTGAGTAGTGCCCTTGGAAGGCAACGGTGATCGTTGCCGTTGGTCCGTTGCGGTGCTTAGCGACGATGAAGTCCGCTTCACCTGCCCGCGGTGATTCGCGCTCGTAGAAATCTTCTCGGTGCAAGAGCACCACCATGTCCGCATCTTGCTCCAGCGATCCACTTTCACGAAGGTCGGCAAGCATCGGGCGTTTGTCTTGGCGTTGTTCGGGACCTCGGTTCAGCTGGCTGATCGCAACAACGGGAACGTCGAGTTCCTTTGCCAACAACTTCAAGGATCGAGAGAACTCGGAGACTTCCTGCTGACGACTTTCCACTTTCTTGCCGCTGGACATCAGCTGCAGATAGTCGACCACGACGAGACGAAGATCGTGGCGCTGCTTCAGGCGGCGGCACTTCG
>CAYPSE010000179.1:0-2908 GCA_964413305.1 uncultured Rubrivirga sp.
ACGGGCCAGCGTGATCCGCGTGATGATGATGGAGCTCAACCGCATCTCCTCGCACCTGGTGGCCCTGGCTACCGGAGGCATGGAACTCGGTGCGCTCTCTGCGATGATCTTCGGTTTCCGCGAGCGCGAACTGGTCTTGGACATCTTCGAGATGGTCACCGGCCTGCGAATGAACAGTGCGTACATCCGTCCCGGTGGCGTCGCGCAGGATCTTCCCGACGGCGGCGAGCAGAACATTCGTGAGACCTTGCCGCTGCTGAAGAAGCGGATGAAGGACACCACCGATCTGCTCGTAGACAACGCGATCTGGATGGGTCGCACGCAAGGTGTCGGTTACCTCGACCTGCAAGGGTGCATGGCGCTGGGAATGA
The DNA here is from genome assembly GCA_964413305.1 of uncultured Rubrivirga sp. Taxonomy (GTDB): domain Bacteria; phylum Actinomycetota; class Actinomycetes; order S36-B12; family S36-B12; genus S36-B12. The sequence goes on from CAYPSE010000179.1 coordinate 372, forward strand.
CGGGTCCGGTGCTGCGATCCACTGGACTGCCGCACGATCTGCGCAAGTCCCAGCCTTACTGCGGTTACGAAACGTATGAGTTCGACGTCCCCACGCAGACCAGTTGCGACGCCTACGGGCGTTTCCTAATCCGCATCGCCGAGATGCAAGAGTCGATGAAGATCGTCGAGCAGTGCTTGGATCGTTTGAAGCCGGGACCGGTGATGGTCGAGGATAAGAAGATCGCCTGGCCCGCACAGTTGTCGATCGGCGCTGATGGTCAGGGCAACTCCACCGAACACATCAAGCACATCATGAGCGAGTCGATGGAAGCACTCATTCACCACTTCAAGTTGGTCACCGAGGGCTTTACCGTTCCGCCGGGCCAGGTGTATGCCGCGGTCGAGTCACCACGCGGTGAACTCGGTGCGCATGTCGTCAGCGCCGGGGGTACGCGCCCGTACCGCGTTCACTTCCGCGATCCGTCCTTCAACAACCTGCAAGCAACCGCACCTATGTCCGAGGGGAGCATGGTCGCCGACGTCATCGCCGCCGTCGCGAGCATCGACCCGGTCATGGGCGGCGTGGACCGATAGGAAGCATCGATGGCCATCTCCGAGACCACGCGCGACCAGATGCGCGAGATCGCCGCGCGTTACCCGAGCGCGCGCAGCGCTCTGCTGCCGATGCTGCACCTGGCGCAAAGCGAAGAGGACGAAGTCACCACGGACGGCATCAATGCCTGCGCGGACGTCTTGGGCATCACTCCCGCTGAGGTTACGGCTGTTGCCACCTTCTACACGATGTACAAGCGCACCAAGGTGGGCAAGCACCACATCGGTGTGTGCACCAACACCCTGTGCGGCTTGCTGGGTGGAGATGCCGTGTGGGAAGCGCTCACTGAGGCAACCGGCGCCGGGCATAACACCACCAGTGCCGATGGTGAGTTCTTCCTCGAGCGCATCGAATGTCAAGCTGCCTGCTCGAATGCACCTGTGATGACGGTCGATTGGGAGTACATGGACGACGTCACGCCCTCGAGTTCGGTGGAGATCATCGAGCGACTGCGTCGCGGGGAGGAAGTCCAGTCCACTCGCGGTCCGGTGATTCGTGATTTCGAGGCGACCGAACGCACGCTTGCGTTCCCCGACGACGGCCTCGCAGATGCCCCCAGCGTGGACGCCAAAATGCTCGCCGGGCTGGAGATCGCCAAGGAACGGGGAATGTCGGGAAGGGAGATTCGATGACAACTCCATTGACTCCGGTCATCACCGAGTTCTGGGATCGACCCGACCTCTACACCCTGGACGGCTACCGCGCCGTTGGTGGCTACTCCGCCCTGGCCAAGGCGTTGCAGACCGATCCCGATTCGATCATCGGACAGGTGAAGGACTCCGGACTCCGGGGCCGTGGTGGCGCGGGCTTCCCCACCGGTATGAAGTGGGGATTCGTCCCACAAGGTGATGGCAAGCCGCACTACCTCGTGGTTAATGCGGATGAGTCCGAACCCGGTGCCTGCAAGGACATCCCGATCATGATGGCCAACCCGCATGCATTGGTGGAAGGCGTCATCATCGCCTCCTACGCGATCCGCGCGAATCATGCGTTCATCTATATCCGCGGTGAGGTCCCCAACGCGATTCGCAAGGTCGCCTTCGCGGTGCGACAGGCAAAGGATGCCGGGTTGATCGGAACGAACCTCCTCGGCAGTGGATTCGATCTCGACGTGGTGGTGCACTCCGGGGCGGGCGCATACATCTGCGGTGAGGAAACCGCGCTGCTGGATTCCCTAGAGGGCTACCGTGGTCAGCCGCGCTTGAAGCCACCATTCCCGGCTGTTGCCGGTCTTTACGCCTCGCCCACGGTCATCAACAACGTGGAGACCATCGCGAACGTCCCGTACATCGTCGACCGCGGTGTGGAGTGGTTCCGCCAGTTCGGCACCGAAAAGTCCCCAGGCTTCAAGGTCTTCGCGGTATCCGGTCACGTCAACCGTCCGGGCATTTACGAGGCACCACTGGGCATCACCATGCGCGAGCTTCTCGACTACGCAGGTGGTATGCGCGATGGCAGCGAGGTGAAGTTCTGGATTCCGGGCGGATCCTCGGTTCCGATGCTCACAGCCGAGCACCTTGACCTTCCGCTCACTTACGAGGCAATGGCTGAGGCCGGCACGATGCTCGGCACCGGCACACCAATGGTCTTCGACCAAACCACCAGCGTGGTCAAAGCCGTCACCCGGTGGTTGGAGTTCTACAAGCACGAGTCCTGCGGCAAGTGCACCCCGTGCCGTGAGGGCACCTACTGGATCACCGGCGTGCTCGAGAAGTTCGAGCACGGCCACGGAACCGAAGGTGAGATGGAAACTCTCGTGAGCCTGTGCGGACAGATCGCCGGGCGATCGTTCTGCGCACTCGGCGACGCTGCCGCAACCCCGTACCCGGCGGCACTGAAGTACTTCCGCGACGAGTTCGAGGCTTCCACCCACACGTCAGCCGATGAACAGTTCGATCCGGTTGCCTCGTACGTGTTCGCCGGAGCTGGTGCGCGATGACCAT
>CAYPSE010000180.1:0-2878 GCA_964413305.1 uncultured Rubrivirga sp.
ATCAGACCTGCTTCCACAGCGATGGTGCGTAGATCCAGTTCGGATCACCCACGCCCGTGTGGGGCTGCACGGCCTCGAAGGTCGACCCACCGAAGGTGACCCGATCTCCGGCTGCGTACGTTCCCGTGGGGCTCCAGGCAGTTGCCGCAGGTTGCGGCGCGGGAACGGGTGCCGGCTGTGTTTCCGGAGCCGGCTGGGGTGCCGATTCGGACGCGTCTTCCACGACCGCCCACAGGGAGGGAGCGGTGATCCAGTTGGGATCGCCCACGCCGGTGTGGGACTGCACGGCGCGGTAGGTCACGCCGTTGTAGTTGACCGTGTCACCAGCCTTGTACGTCCCAGCGGGGTTCCAGCTACCGCCCACGCTCGGCGCGGGTGTGACTTCGGGCTTCGGAGTCGGTTCCGGTGCAACAGGCGCCACCGGAGCCTTCGTCGCAATCACCAGCTCGTTGCTGGCGGCCGAGACGTTCCCCGCGGCATCGACCGCACGCACCGTGTAGGTGTACGTGGTCCCAGCAGCCAAACCGGAATCGGTCAGCATCCGCATGCCGGTGCGCGCGAACTCGACACCGTCACGCTCGACGATGTAGGTCACTGCTCCACTGTCGTCCGAGCTCGCTAGCCACATGAGCTTGACCGAGTTCTCCGTGGTGCCCATCGAGTGCAAGTACTCCGGAACACTCGGCGCGGCGACGTCGACGGCCGGTAGATCCGAGGTGATGACCTGAAGAGCCGAACTGGCCACCGATGCGTTCCCCGAAGGATCGAGCGCCACGACCAAGTACTCGTAGGCCGAACTGGGCGCAAGATTCGTGTTGACGAACTCCGACTGCGATGTGGTACCCACGAGGGTGCCGTTGCGGTAGATCTCGTAACGGACCACGCCGCTGTCATCGGTGGAGTCCGCCCAATCCAGGCTGGCCGACATCGTGGTGACGTCGTCGGCGACCAACGCCATGGGAATGCTCGGTGGGGTCGTGTCCACGACACCTTGACCCACCACGTTCACGTCGATCACGTTGTAGAAGGAGTTGACGGTGTCGGCGACATCCCACACCGCCAGGATCACGTGATACCCGGATCGATCCGCGGGAATGGTGATCGTGTGATCGGGATTCGTGATCGCCTTGGATCCATCGTGTTGCACCTCAGCGATGAGCTCGAAGTCTCCGCGATCTAGCGGCGCGTTCGGATTCCAACCTGGCTTGGTCATGTAGTAGTGCCATTTCGCGGTCGAGTGCGGCGCCGTGTACTTCCAGTCGATAAGCAGCGGACCGGTCGTGATCTCGTTCTTGTACCAGCGATCGCTCGACTGCTGGTCCAGCAATCCGCCGAACAGGCCACCGGCCGAAGCGATCTGACCGTCCGCAGGGCCGCCTGCCGGATAGCCCTTCGGCCCCTCAAGACTCTGCGGCTCGTATACGAGCGATCCACAGCCGGTGTTCAGGCCCAGGTTGCAAGCGGCGGTTCGGCTCACCGGACCTTCCACGTATCCATGGGCATTGGCCGGTGCACTCGTGATGACCCCCGCTCCCAGCAGGGCCGCCGCGGTCGCGACGGCCCCGGTTCCCATACGCGTGGTGCGCTTCATGACTTCCTTTCGAGACCTTGATCGCGAACCGCCCGGTGCGGACCTGCGCCAACCGGCCTCAGGGGAGTCATTCCCATGTCCCATGCCGGCTAAACACGAATGTCGCGATCGATTTCTACGACGTATCCTCGAGACATGCGTGGCGCCGTGGGTCTTGTGCTCGCCCTCGGGCTGGTCCTCGGTCTGGCCCCCGGAGCCGGTGCTGCCGAATCCGCTATCTCCCCAGCGTCCAGCACCAATGCCGCATCCATTCCCATCGCCATGACCAAGGAGTACAACGGCCGGAACCTCAAGGTGCGCCGGAAGTTGTCGGGGAACTCGGCGTATACGCGCTATCAGGCCACATATAAAAGCGGTGATCTGAAGATTTGCGGCATCTTGATCGAACCCAAGGGAAAGGGACCGTTCCCCATGGTGGTTCTCGCCCACGGCTACATCGATCCCAGGGTCTATGTGACGGGCCAGGGGTTTCGGCGTGAGCAGGACTGGCTGGCCCGGAACGGATACGGCGTACTGCACGTGGACTACCGCAACCATGCCTGCTCGGACGACGATCCCAATAACGACGTCGACATGCGATTGGGCTACGCCGAGGATGTCATCAATGCCGGTCTGGCAATCCGAGGCAGTGACATTCCCTGGATAGACAACGAGCGGGTTGCGGTGCTGGGCCGATCGATGGGCGGAGGTGTGACCTACCAGGCGCTTGCGATCGCACCAGGGGTTTTCGATGCCGCGATCACCTACGCGTCGGTGAGTTCCAACGCCGCGGACAACTTCAATCGCTGGCAGCGCAATAACTACGACATCGGCGACAGGATCCTCGCGAAGTACGGAGAACCGAGGAGCAACCCCGAAGCATGGCGTCAGATGTCCTCACGAAACTACTTCTTCCGGATCACCGAACCGGTTCTGTCCTTCCACGGGACTGCAGACGACACCTGCGAGATCGCCTGGGCTCGGGCCACCCAGCGCGCGCTTGAAGATGCCGGTGTGGACAGCCAACTAGTCGAATACCAGGGAGCCGGTCACTACTTCTACGGCCCGTGGTCCAACTCCATCAAGCGGGTCGGCAAGTTCTTGGACAAGCACCTCGCCTGAGTCTGCCTTGGGTGGGCTCGTTCGACCTACTTAGTCGTAGCCACCCACCACGATCTGATCCCAGTCGATGATCGATCCGGTCACCACACCTGAGCGCTCAGACAGTAGGTAGACCACGAAGTCGGCGATCTCATCGGGCTGGCCGAGTTTGCCCATCGGCAGTTTCGCGCTGGCTTCCTCGAGCCA
>CAYPSE010000181.1:0-2829 GCA_964413305.1 uncultured Rubrivirga sp.
GCGACGCAGTGGAACTGCCGTACATCCACGCGGATCTGTTCGCCGAACACGATCTTCGCGCCCCGAAGGGCATCTTGTTGTACGGGCCACCTGGCTGCGGCAAGACGCTCATCGCCAAGGCCGTTGCGAACTCCCTTGCCAAGAAGGTGGCTGAGAAGACCGGCAAGCTCGAAGCGAAGAGTTACTTCTTGAACATCAAGGGCCCGGAGCTGTTGAACAAATACGTTGGTGAGACCGAGCGGCACATCCGGCTGGTCTTTCAGCGCGCCCGCGAAAAGGCTTCCGAAGGCATGCCGGTGATCGTGTTCTTCGATGAGATGGACTCTCTATTCCGCACCCGCGGTACCGGCGTCAGCAGCGATGTCGAGAACACCATCGTGCCCCAGTTGCTATCGGAGATCGACGGGGTGGAGAGCTTGGAGAACGTGATCGTGATCGGCGCCTCCAACCGTGAGGACATGATCGATCCGGCGATCCTGCGTCCTGGTCGACTCGACGTGAAGATCAAGATCGAACGTCCCGACGCGGAGTCCGCCCAGGACATCTTGAGCAAGTATTTGGTGGCGAGCCTGCCGATCCACCGCGACGACCTGGCAGAGCACGGGGGAGATGCGCAGGCCGCCTGTGCGTCGATGATCCAGCGAGCCATCGAACGGATGTATGCGGAATCCGAGGAGAACCGCTTCTTGGAAGTCACCTACGAAGGTGGCGACAAGGAGGTCTTGTACTTCAAGGACTTCAACTCCGGCGCAATGCTCGAGAACATCGTCTCGCGCGCCAAGAAGTCCGCGATCAAGGAGTTCCTTGAGACAGGTGAGAAGGGCATCCGCGTGCAGCACCTACTGGATGCGTGCGTAGATGAGTTCCGTGAGAACGAGGACCTGCCCAACACCACGAACCCGGATGACTGGGCGCGCATCTCCGGCAAGAAGGGTGAGCGCATCGTGTTCATCCGCACGCTGATCCAGGGGAAGAAGGGTGGGGCACCCGGGCGGTCGATCGACAATATCGCCAACACGGGCCAGTACCTATAGACCACGACCGCCGCCTCAACCTCCACCACGCAAGGATGTGTCCGTGAGCGTCCACCGGATCATGGGCATCGAGACCGAGTACGGCATCAGCGTGCCCGGACATCCCACAATGAATGCGATGGTCACGTCCTCTCAGATCGTCAATGCCTACGCCTACCTCACGACTGAAGCGAGATCCGGGAAGGCCAGGTGGGACTACGACGAAGAATCGCCCCTGCGCGATGCCCGGGGCTACGACATGTCGCGAGCCGAAGCCGACCCGAGCCAGTTGACTGATGAGGACCTCGGTCTTGCCAACGTGATCTTGGGCAACGGCGCGCGACTGTACGTGGATCATGCACACCCGGAGTACTCGTCACCGGAGGTCACTAGTCCACGCGATGCGGTCCTGTGGGATCGGGCTGGTGTGGCCGTGATGAATATGGCGGCCAAGGCTGCAGCCGCAACGCCCGGAGGGCAGCAGATCCTGCTGTACAAGAACAACACCGACAACAAGGGCGCTTCCTACGGCACGCATGAGAACTACCTGATGCGGCGCGCGACCCCGTTCGCGGACGTGGTCCGGCACCTCACTCCCTTCTTCATCTCTCGGCAGGTCTTCACCGGTGCGGGGCGGCTCGGCGTTGGCCAAGAGGGCCGAAAGGCTCAGTACCAACTCAGTCAGCGGGCCGACTTCTTCGAAGTGGAGGTCGGACTGGAGACCACCTTGAAGCGTCCGATCATCAACACCCGCGATGAACCACACGCCGATCCGGAGAAGTACCGTCGTCTGCACGTCATCGTGGGCGATGCCAACCTCAGCGATACCGCTACGTACTTGAAGATGGGGACAACGGCGATCGTGCTGTCGATGATCGAGGATGGCTTCCTCGATGGATTCGATGTGATGCCCACGGAGCCGGTGAACGAAATGCACCGCGTATCCCACGATGTGCGCCTGACCCACCTGCTCACGCTTGCCGACGGTCGTCACATGACCGCTATCGACGTGCAGCGCGCGTTCCTCGAACAAGCGTGGGCCTACTGCGACTCCCGATGGGGCTCTCAGTACGACGAACAGACCAAGGACGTCCTGGCGAAGTGGGGTTCCCACCTGGATGCACTCGAGACCGATCCCATGACTGTCTCGGACACCGTGGATTGGGTTGCGAAACTCAAACTCCTCGACGGTTACGTCAAGCGCGACAGTCTCGATTGGTCCGACCCTCGTTTGGCCCTGGTGGATTTGCAGTACTCCGATATCCGCCCGGAGAAGGGACTCGCGGCCAAACTCGAACAGCGCGGTCGCTTGGTGCGCATGTTCGATGACGACCAGATCGATCGTGCCCGCACCGAGCCTCCAGCCGATACCCGCGCGTACTTTCGCGGTAAGTGCATGTCCCGTTTTCCGGAGTCCATCGCTGCCGCTTCTTGGGATTCGGTGGTCTTCGACCTCCCCGAACGCGAGACTCTGCTGCGCGTACCCACTGTGGAGCCGACTCGGGGCACCAAGGATCACGTGGGTCATCTGTTCGACGAGGCGGCGGATGCCGGTGCCCTCATCGACGCGCTCACCGCGGACTAGCCGGTTAGTCTGGGGGCATGGCAGCCCAGGAGAACGCCGAACACAAGAAGGCCCAGCGCCGCGAGGATCACGACGAGATCGTCGAGGACTCGCTCCCTTCAACCTCGTCAACCGAGGATAAGGAAGCCCTCGACGCCGACGTCGATTCGATCCTCGATGAGATCGATGAGGTCCTGGAGGAGAACGCCGAGGACTTCGTGAAGTCGTTCGTGCAAAAGGGCGGCCAGTGAC
>CAYPSE010000182.1:0-2808 GCA_964413305.1 uncultured Rubrivirga sp.
AAACAAGGAGCACGTCATGGCACGCGTCAAGCGTTCAGTCAATGCGCAAAAGAAGCGCCGCGAGATCCTCGAGCGCGCCTCCGGTTACCGGGGACAGCGTTCGCGTCTGTACCGCAAGGCCAAGGAGCAGGTCACGCACTCGATGGTCTACGCCTACGCGGACCGTCGCACCCGCAAGGGCGACTTCCGTCGCCTGTGGATCCAGCGGATCAATGCCGCTGCCCGCGCGAACGGCATGACCTACAACCGGTTCATCCAGGGCCTGAAGGCTGCCGAGGTCGATGTGGACCGTCGCATGCTTGCCGAGCTCGCCGTCAACGATCCGGCGGCGTTCACCGCCCTGGTCGAGGTGGCCCGCGGGGCGTTGCCGGCAACAGCCGCCTGACGCTTACGCACACGTGCTGACCAGTACGCGGTCACCGCACGTCGCACGTTTGCGACGGTTGCATGAGCGCAAAGGTCGACAGCAGTCCGGGACCTTCCTTGCGGAAGGTCCCGATTGCGTTGCAGCGGCGATCGATGCCGGATGGGTGCGGCAGATCATCTCTCGCACCGATTCGGAGTTGGCTCAACGGGCCCAGGCGCGGGGCATCGAAGTGCACGAGGCCGACGATCGGGTTATCGCAGCGATCTGCGATGCGAAGACGCCCCAAGGCATCGTGGCCGAATGTGCAATCCCCGAGACCGATCTCGACCACGTGGTCAGCGCCAGCGGCCCCATCGTCATCTGCGACAGACTCGCCGATCCGGGAAACCTCGGCACCATCATCCGCACCGCCGAAGCCGTGGGTGCTGCGGGTGTGGTGACCTCCCACGGATCGGTGGACGCGTGGAATCCCAAGGTGGTGCGGGCGAGTGCCGGATCGATCTTCCGACTTCCGGTGGTGTCGCTGCCGACCGCTGCAGAAGCGGTGCACGCAGTACAGGCCGGGGGTTGGCGCGCGATCGCTCTCACCGCGGATGCACCCGAGAGTGTCTTCGCCGTCGTCGATGACCTGCGCCGATCCGAAGGCGGTGGGGTGCACCTGGCCTGGCTGGTCGGATCCGAGGCCCACGGCATTTCCTCCGAAGCGCTCGAGGTGGCTGCACGCCACGCGAGCATTCCGATGAGATCGAGCGTGGAGTCCTTGAACGCCGCGATCTGCGTCGCCATCTGCCTGTATGCGACCGGAGCCTCCTCGACACTGCACACGTAACGGACGAGGCCCTCCACCTGGTCAAGGACTTCTGGGAGGGGATGCCAGCACCCCACTTTCGCGAATTCGGTCTCCGTGGTGCGGGCACGTGTGCCAGCCTGCGCGCATGAGCGCGCGCACCGACATCGCCGCAGGCAAAGGCCGCACCTTCGGAGCCCTGATCGCAGGCATCGGTCTCGTCTCCACCATCCTGGTCGCCCCGGCTGCGAACGCGACTGCGACCGGCACCGTGCAGGCGGCCCTGGCTGCGACCATGTCGCGTGCGGATGCCCGCGGCTTGGATGTGATCTCCATTGTTCGATCCAGCAAGGCGCACACGATTCCTGGCACCACCATCGAAGTTCCTGCGCGCACGAACATCCGCCATCACGTCGAACTCGACACCGAGGGCTCGTCCTACTACAGCCTTCGAACCCGCTCGTCGGCACAGTTGCTGGGGATGCAGGGACGCGACGGGAGCGTCCCCTACTCGACTCTGTCAATGCGGGCGATTGGTTTGGCACCGGACTGGCCGCAGACATTCGCCAGCAGCCGCGGTCTGCCCTTGAACACCGTGATCCGCGACATCACCGAACGCATGGGCTACTACGAGCAGGACGACGACCAGGCTCTCAACTCCGCAAAGCGGCTGATCGTCCCGCCCACGTCATGGGACGGTGTCGAGGACTTCTGGCGCAACGTGCGTGTTCGGCGCGCATCCGGAGGCAGCACCATCGTCACGGCGCGATCCACGGCCGGGGGTGGCGATTGCACTTACCCGAACATCTCCTTGACCATTCGCGGGGGCGTGGTGGTGCAAAGTGCGTGGAAATCGGTGTGCCCCGACTCGGGCACCACCACGTACACCACCAAGGTGAGGTACGAGGACAACATCGGATCCGTGCCCACCGATGCCATCTCGCAGGACGCTGCGTTCGCTCGAGCCGTACCGGGACAGGACGCTGGTTGGCCCGCGTTGGCGGCGGCGGCGAATACGACGGCTGCAACCTCCTTCCGCTCCATCACGGAGGTCAACTCAGCGAACGTCGCCACCGACCTGCCGTCGGCGGCCCGCGGGCTGCGCTACTTGGACGCGGTGATGATGGCGGGTAACCCGGGAGTCATCGTGGTTCCGGCCATCGCCCGCGTCGATGATCCTGGTTGGACTCAGTACGTTGTCCTGCCGAATGCCAACTCGGCGTTTTTGGCTGCCGAGTTCACCCGGAACATCACCGCCTTGACCGTGGATGTGGCAGGTGGTGGAGTTATCGAGCGAATCACTGCCGAGTTCTCCACCACTCCCCGGAGAACGTCCATCACCTTCACCCGCTGACGAACTCGAGGATTCGGGCACGCTTCCCACCGAGGCGGCCCATCGAGGTGCCGGGGACGTAAGTCCCGCGGACACGCCCGTCGGGCTCGGGCGGCCCGTCGTGACCGAGTGCGAGGATGGAAGCCCTCACGTTGCACGAAAGGTGACACCCATGGACAAGTCGCTCTACCGGAGTCTGCCGGTCATGGACGAAACCGGCTACGTGGTGGTGGACAGCTACGAGCAGCAGGCCGATCCCCGCGAGTGGGAGAACCTCGTGTTCGTTGACTGGAAGTCCTCGGGCGACACCCGCTTCGCCCC
>CAYPSE010000183.1:0-2786 GCA_964413305.1 uncultured Rubrivirga sp.
CATCACCAAGATCGGTCCGCGCAAGGGCGACAACGCCCCCATGGCCGTGATCGAACTCGTCGAGCCGATGCTCGAGCAGGTGGTTGCCGAGGCTACGGGCGCAACCAAGCGCGCGGCGAAGGAGAACGCCGAGAAGGCAGCCGCCGCTCCCGCGATCGAGGAGGTCGTGACCGAAGGCGCGGCCGTCGAGGAAGTAGCAGTCGAATCTGTTGACGAAGCAGCTGTCGAGGACGTAACGGCCGAAGTCGTGAGCGACGAGATCGCCGACGAAACGGTCGATGAGGTCGCTGCTGAGGAAGCCGCCGAAGAAGGCGCCGACGACGCCAAATAGTCACAGCCCCAACGCAGGACGGGTGGTCGAGTCATGAGTGATTCGGCCACCCGTCTTCGTTTGGATGTCGCTTACGACGGAACGGACTTCGCCGGATGGGCGATCCAACGCGATCAACGCACGGTGCAAGATGAACTCCAGCGAGTGCTCACGCACTTGGCGGGGCAAGTGATCGATCTCACCTGCGCGGGCCGAACCGACTCAGGAGTCCATGCGCGTGGCCAGGTGGCGCACCTTGACGTCCAAGTCACGGAACACCTCAACGCTGAGCGCATCAATCGCGCACTGCCCGTCGACATTCGGGTTCTAGCGGTCACCGAAGTCACCACCGATTTCGATGCCCGCTTCTCCGCACTCTGGCGTCGATACAGCTACACCGTTTGCGATGATCCACGGGGTCCCGATCCCTTGCACCGTCACCATCAACTGGACGTCGGTCGGCAACTCGACATCGAAGCGATGAACCACGCTGCGGAAGCCCTCGTTGGCGAGCACGACTTCACTAGCTACTGCAAACTCAAGGAACATGGGTCGACGATTCGCGAAATCCTCGATTTGCATTGGCAGCGCATTGTCAGTCCCAACACTGGTATCGCCACAGCGGTCATGCACGTGAAAGCTGATGCGTTCTGCCACTCGATGGTGCGCAGCCTGGCTGGCGCATTGATTCCGGTGGGGGAAGGGCGTCGCGGTGTGGACTATCCGAAGGAAGCGCTGGACAAGCGTTCTCGCGACGCCGGTGTGACTGTCATGCCCGCGCACCCGCTGGTGCTGGAAGAGGTGGGTTATCCACCGGAGGGTGAATGGGTGGCGAGGCAAAGCAAGACGCGCACCCTGAGGGCGTTGGATTAGCTCGCCAGACTGACACCGAAGATGTCAGCGATGCGTGCCTGCTGCCTGTCGTTGGTGAGCAGTTGTGCCTGTCGTCGAGCCGCGACTGCCACGATCATGCAGTCGATGTAGTTGTTGGGGGTGATGCCGAGGCGTCGGGAGGTGCGGTACACGTCGGAAGCCCCCTCGAAATCGGCCGCCACATCGAAGGCAAGCAGGGAGCCGCGCACGATGAGCCGACGAACATTCCAAGCCTCGTCATCGTTCCGACAGCCGGACAGAAGCTCCATCAAGACTGGTTGCGTGTAACCGATCCGCTCGTCTTTGGCGGTCATGTCGGTCAGAGGCGTTCCGCCCTGGCGCAGGGCATCGACCCACACGGAGGTGTCAGCGAGAGGGGGCGTCATCGTCGTTGAGGACATGGGTAAAGCGGTCCTCGGGCACCTCGAAGTCCGGCATGGAGCCCATCATTGCGAGGGCCTCCTCCTTGGTCATGGGCTGACCTACGAGGTGGCGCAGGGCGTAGTCGACGGCTTCTCGCTTGGTCTTCAAGTGGTAACGCATCATGACAATTTCGACCAGCTCATCGTTGATATCAATGTTGGTCCGAGACATATGGACGACGGTACACCTAATTGGTGTATAGATGATCACCTCTATCGTCCTGCCATGATCCGCTCGTTCGAAGCTCGAAGCGTTGCGCTGGAACACAGTCCCCTTGATCCCGCGAAGAACGTGAGCGGCGATGTGACCATAGCGGTGAGTGCTCAGGCCTCCGAGGGCGACATGGAGGTGGGGGTCTGGGAACACTCGGTGGGCGTCTCCACCGACGTGGAGGTCGAGGAGGTGTTCGTGGTCCTCGAGGGTGAGGGGACGGTCGTCGATGACGACGGAGGGCGGATCGACCTGGCCCCCGGGGTGGTCGGGCTCCTACCCATGGGTGCCAAGACCACCTGGACGATCACCAAGCCCCTGCGCAAGGTGTGGATCACCCTGGCGTAGGTGGGATTTCCGGCTCGGGTAGCCTTGCCCTTCGCTGCTGATCCCTCCGCGGGCTCAACCCCCGATGGGATTGGTGGCCTGGACGCCCGGAAGGCATCCAGTACGGCTCACCCTCCCTGGGTGGGTACAGAATCCGGTCCCTACGAGAGGCGGCGTCCCGTGCGCACCTACACCCCCAAGGCCAGCGACATCACTCGCAGCTGGCACGTCATCGACGCGACCGATGTGGTTCTCGGTCGTCTTGCCACCCACGTAGCCACGTTGCTGCGTGGAAAGCACAAGCCCACCTTCGCCCCGCACGTCGATACCGGCGACTTCGTCGTCGTCATCAATGCCGACAAGGTCGCCTTGACCGGTCAAAAGCGCGAGAAGAAGATCGCCTACCGACACTCCGGCTTCCCGGGTGGATTGAAGTCCGAAACCTACGAAGATTTGCTCTCGACCAACCCCGAGCGCGCAATCGAGAAGGCCGTCAAGGGCATGCTCCCGCACAACAAGTTGGGCCGCCAACAGTTGAAGAAGCTCAAGGTCTATTCCGGCGACGTTCATCCGCACGCCGCGCAGAATCCCCAGACGTATCAGATCTCCCAGGTCGCGCAGTAGTCGCGCCGGTATAGACGAA
>CAYPSE010000184.1:0-2783 GCA_964413305.1 uncultured Rubrivirga sp.
GTGGAGCCGCCGGCGGAGAAGAGCGCGATGTCGATGCCGGACAGGTTCGCCGTGGCGATGTCCTCCACCGCGATGTCTTCGCCCTTCCACGGCAATGTGGTGCCGGCCGAGCGAGCACTGGCGATGTAACGCATCGTCTTCACGGGGAAGTTGCGGTCCACGAGCAGTTGACGCATCACGCCACCGACCTGGCCGGTGGCGCCCACCACCGCGACATTCACACCTACGGAATCTCCGCTCATCGGCCGGTGCCCGCGTAGACCACGGCTTCACCCTCGGCGTCCAGACCGAACGCGGCGTGGAGGGCTTGCACGGCCTTCTTGGCGTCGTCGACCCGGGTGACGATGGAGATGCGGATCTCGGAGGTGGAGATCATCTCGACGTTGATCGCGGCTTCGGCAAGCGCGTTGAAGAAGTCCGCGGAAACACCCGGATGCGAACGCATACCCGCACCTACCAGCGAGACCTTGGCGATGTGCTCATCGACGGTAAGCGACTCGAACTCAATCGCATCCCGGCGGGCATCGATCGCGGCCATCGCCTGCTGCACCGAACCCTGCGGGCAGGTGAAGGTGACGTCGGTGCGACCCGTGGACGCGGCGGAGACGTTCTGCACGATCATGTCCACGTTGATGCTGGCATCGGCGAGCGCACGGAAGATGGCGGCGGCCTGACCGGGCTTGTCGGGAACACCCACCACGGTGACCTTGGCGTCGTTCACATCAGCTGCGACGCCGGAGATGATCGGTTGTTCCATTGCTCTTCCCTCTTCGATAGCGCGGGCGATCGCTTCCGGCGATAGCACCCACGTGCCTTCTTTGGTCGAGAACGACGAACGTACGTGGATCGGAACATCGAACCGCCGCGCGTACTCCACGCAGCGCAGATGCAGCACCTTCGCGCCCACGGCCGCGAGTTCGAGCATTTCCTCGTAGGTGATGAACGGAACGTGGCTCGCTGCGGGCACTACGCGCGGGTCGGTGGTGAAGACACCATCCACGTCGGTGTAGATCTCACAGACGTCGGCGTTCAAGGCAGCGGCAAGGGCAACCGCCGTGGTGTCCGAACCACCGCGACCGAGAGTCGTGATGTCCTTGGAGTCCTGCGCCACACCTTGGAACCCGGCGACGATCGGGATCGCGCCCTCCTCGAGGGCCAGCGTGATGCGCCCCGGCGTGACGTCGATGATGCGCGCAGCACCATGCGCGGAGTCGGTGATCAGTCCGGCCTGCGAGCCGGTATAACTACGCGCCTCGGCGCCCAGGTCGTGGATCGCCATCGCGAGCACCGCCATGGAGATGCGCTCACCGGCGGTCAGCAGCATGTCGAGTTCGCGGCCTGGCGGCAGAGGTGAGACCTGCTTGGCGAGGTCAAGGAGATCGTCGGTGGTGTCACCCATCGCCGATACGACGACCACCACATCGTGACCGGCCTTCTTGGTGTCCACGATCCGGCGCGCCACCCGCTTCACGCTGGTGGCGTCGGCGACGGACGAACCGCCGTACTTCTGCACGATCAAGGACACAAGCGCACAGCCTACGGATGCCCCCCTCCCCCCGTTTCCCCCGGATTCCGGGGGATCTAGTCAGTCTGGGGTCGATTCCGGGGGAAGCGAAGCGAGTCCCCCGGAATCCGGGGGAAACGGGGGGAGGGGGTGCTAGCGAGGGCGCCCGGGGGATTCCCGCAGGCCCCAGTAGAGCAGCCCGGCGTAGGCGATCATGAAGCTCGAGCCGAAAAGCAGATACAGCCAGCGGAAGAGTGTCCAGCCTTCGTCGGCGGGTAGGAAGACGGTCAACAAGGTCATCAGGCCCCCGCCGACGATCATCACCGCGGCCGCACCACGCACACCCGCGCGATCCGTCCGCCGGACCAGCCACATCTGACCTGCCAGGGCCACCAGCGCGGCTCCGACCATGCGCAGCGCCCACTCCCCCTCGACGGATGGCCGCAGCCCCAGCAGTTCCCCGAACCAGCCGGGGGCGACGAGCAATGCGAGCGCGGAGACGATGAAGACGAGGGCGCCCGCGGCGAGCACGCCGCGGATGATGCGAACCTCGTCCATGCACCGAACGCTAGCCAGGGTGCAGGGGTGAAGTGGCGCTCCGACGCACCGTCGGGAAAACTACGCCCGTGATAACTCGGGAACCCGAAACTGCGCATTCCGCCCGCACCTCCACGGCCCGCAAGGGCGTGTGGCTGGCCATCGGGGTGGCCATCATCTGGCTGCTCATCTCCAGCTGGGCCGGTCCGCTCGCCGGATCGCTGTCCCAGGTGCAGGAGAACGACAACGCCGCTTTCCTGCCGTCGTCGGCTGAGTCCACACTGGTGGCCGAGGAGCAGGCGAAATTCGCCGACAGCACGGCGATCCCGCTGCTCGTGGTCATCTCCAAGCCCGAGGGCGGGCAGTTCACTGCGGACGACCAATCGGCAATCGGTGCGTTCGTGCAGCAGATTCCCACACTCCAGGTGCCCGACGGCGAACTGATCTCCGCCTATCTGGACCCAGTGCCACTGGTGCCCATCCCGTCCGCCGACGGCGACGCCGTCTTGATCAACGTCGCGGTGAATGGTGATCTCGGCTCGGAGCAACTAGCCAATGGAGAGATCGCGTTCTTAGGGATAGTCGACGCCGTTCGAACGGCCGCCGAGCAATATCCCGATCTGCAGATCAACGTGACCGGCCCCGGAGGGTTCCTTGCCGATCTGATCAAGGTGTTCGGAGCGATCGACACCACGCTGCTGATCGCGACCGCACTCGTGGTCGCGGTCATCTTGATCTTCGT
>CAYPSE010000185.1:0-2782 GCA_964413305.1 uncultured Rubrivirga sp.
CTGCTCCTTCGCAGCCGCGGCGAGGCCTAGACACCGGCCTCCTCGTCGCGGAGGTTCTGCGTGGCCGGTTCCAGGCCCGAATCGACCCAGGAGCAGAAGATGACAACCGCGAACCACTACGAAATCCGCAACTCCCAAAAGCCCTCCGGCATGCCCTTCGAACGGTATGTCCCCTTCACCCCCGTCCACCTACCCGATCGAAACTGGCCCTCACGGGTCATCGAGCAGGCCCCGCGCTGGTGCGCGGTGGATCTGCGCGACGGCAACCAGGCCCTGATCGATCCGATGACTCCCCAGCGCAAGCTGCGAATGTTCCAACTCCTGGTGGACATGGGCTACAAGGAGATCGAGGTCGGCTTCCCCTCGGCATCGCAGACCGACTTCGACTTCGTCCGGCAAATCATCGAAGAGGACTTGATTCCCGACGACGTCGTAATCCAGGTGCTCACCCAATCACGCGAGCATCTGATCGAGCGGACCTTCGAGTCGATCCGGGGTGCCAAGCAGGCGATCGTGCACCTGTACAACTCAACCTCCACACTGCAGCGTCGCGTGGTCTTCGGGCTGGACAAGGCTGGAATCATCGATATCGCCGTGCACGGTGCGCAGCTGTGTCAGAAGTTCGCCGATGAGATCCAAGACGAGACCGATGTGTACTTCGAGTACTCCCCGGAGTCCTACACCGGAACCGAGTTGGACTTCGCGCTCGAGGTCTGTAACGCGGTCACGGACGTCTGGCAGCCCACTCCCGAGCGCAAGGTGATCTTGAACCTTCCCGCAACGGTGGAGATGGCCACACCGAATGTGTACGCGGATTCGATCGAATGGATGCATCGGAATCTGGCGCGACGCGATTCGATCGTTCTGTCCCTCCATCCGCACAATGACCGAGGCACAGCGGTCGCGGCCGCAGAGCTCGGGTACATGGCAGGCGCGGATCGCATCGAGGGGTGCCTTTTCGGTAACGGGGAGCGCACCGGCAACGTGTGCTTGGTGACCCTCGGCATGAACCTGTTCAGCCAAGGCATCGACCCTCAAATCGACTTCTCCGATATCGACCACATCCGGCGGACCGTGGAGTACTGCAACCAGATTCCGGTCCACGAGCGTCATCCCTACGGGGGCGACCTCGTCTACACGGCGTTTTCCGGTTCCCACCAAGACGCCATCAACAAAGGCCTGAATGCCATGAAGATCGATGCCGATGCCGCAGGCGACGACGTTGATCACTTCCCGTGGCAGGTTCCCTACCTGCCGATCGACCCGAAGGACGTCGGACGTACCTATGAGGCCGTCATCCGCGTCAACTCCCAGTCGGGCAAGGGTGGCGTTGCGTACGTGATGCGCACCGAGCACAACCTCGACCTGCCAAGACGGCTGCAAATCGAGTTCTCCCAGGTAATTCAACGGATCACCGACACCGAAGGCGGCGAGGTATCACCAGAGGAGATGTGGTCGACCTTCAACGACGAATACCTGCCCAACCCCGATGCGCCCTGGGGCCGTTTCTCCTTGGTGTCCGTCCAGCAAGACTCCGCGGTCGACGGCGATACCTCGGTGTCGGTCGTGATGCGTGACAACGGAACCGACGTTTCCTTGACGGGAACTGGAAACGGTCCGATCGCGGCATTCTGCCAAGCCCTTGCCTCGCACGGGGTGGATGTTCGAGTTCTGGACTACGCCGAGCATGCGATGAGTGCCGGCGGTGACGCGCGAGCAGCGGCATACCTGGAATGCACCGTTGGCGACCGAGTGTTGTGGGGCGTGGGAATCGATCCTTCGATCACCACCGCCTCACTCAAGGGCATCGTCAGCGCCGTCAATCGAGCCCAGCGCGGAGCCTGATCACTCCTCGGGGGTGACCACGTGTTGCGGAGCGCGGGCAACCTGTGCCCAGGCCACGGCTCCCACCACTACGAGCGCGGCGAGGACGGTCAGCCACGTCACCACTTCGCGTAGGAGTAGGGCCGACCAGACGAGGGAGAACAGCACCTGGAGTTGCTGCACCTGCCCGCCGTAGGCGACACCTGCTTGCGAGAGCCCGCGGTACCAGGCAAAGAAGCCCAGGTACATGCTCGAGACGCCGAGCAAAATCAACGCACCCCACTCGGTGCCTGTGGGTTGGTAACTGGCCTGCGTGGTGAACCACAGAACAGCGCTCACCGGGATGGTGATCGGTAGCGCCATGACCACTACCCAGGAGATGACCTGCCAGCCCGGCATCGACTTGGTTGCCCCGGCGCCGAGCACGTAACCGATGCTGGAGGCGATAACGGCGAGGACGAGGAGTGCATCTGCCAGCAACGATCCTTGTCCCAGCCCCCCGCGGCTGAGTGAGAACGCGATCACTGCGGCGGTGCCGATTGTTGCAGCCAACCAGAAAGTCCTCGTCACCTTCTCGTGAGTGAGGACGACGGCAAAAACCGCGGTGGCTAGGGGCATGAAGGCTGCGATGACGGCGGCGTGGGCAGCAGTGGTGTAGTTCAACGCGATGGCCATCAGCACCGGCCAGCCGAAGACGGCGCCGATCATCACGAAGAACAAGGGTCGCCACAGATGCCGCGGCGGCGGTGGCACTTTGCGAATGACTAGGACGACCGCCGCAATCACACCGGCGATGACCGCCCGTCCGGTCGCGGTGAACACTGCGTCGAATCCACCGACAGCCACTTTGGTGAGAGGCACCGTGAAGGACCATAGGAAGACCGCGAGGAATGCCCACCACAATCCCGCGCGAACGCGGGCGTCGATCATGCTGACAGCGACACGAATCGCCCGGAGT
>CAYPSE010000186.1:0-2771 GCA_964413305.1 uncultured Rubrivirga sp.
CCATGGACATGCACCTCCTGTGAGAGTGGGCGAAGCATACGACCGCACCGGGCGCACTTGCGGCGATACACCCCAGATGGGCTGAGATCAACCAAGGAGAAGGGAGCAGCCGAGAAAGGGGCTTGGACAATCCTGCGAAGAGTCGTCCGATGTGCCGCGGGCGGCTTGAGACTAGCCGGCGAAGATGTTGCGCTTGATGACGTTGCGCTTCCCCCTATTGACGATGTCCTTGCCTGTGTTGGGGAAGGCCAGCTTCAGCCGACTTACGCCGATGTAATTGTTGACAACGGTGTTGCCGCGCGTCCCCGAGCCCAGCTCGATGCCATTGCCCGTGTTCCCGGCGATGACATTGGAGCGGCGTGCCGTCGACTTCTTTCCACCGATGATGTTCTTGCGAGCGGCCCCAGAGATCGAGATGCCGCCCCTGCCGTTGCCGAGCGCGATCTGTCCCGCGACCGAAACGCCGACGTAGGTGTCGTAGACAAGGTTGTGGCTTGCCTTCCCCTCGATCCGGATGCCATAGCCCCTGTTGCTGCTGAAGACGGTGTGCGGCATGACCGAGACGAGCGTCCCGCCGACCACGTTGCGCGTTGCGCTGCCGGTGATCGTGAGTCCGTTGCCGCCATTGGGCAGCGGACCATTGCCGTTGGTATTGAGTCCCGAGATGACGGGGTCAATGGTCACTCCGGTTGCCTTGCGATCGAGCCGAATTCCGTCACCGATATTGCCGCTGGTCACGCTCGTGCGAATCAGGTTGTCGCCCCCCGTCGCGGTGACATAGATGCCGTGTCGTTGGTTGGGAGCCGCGCCACCAAACGCCACGAGGCCAGCGAAGTTGTTGAACGAGACGAAGCCCGTGACCTTGCCGGTCACCGCGATCCCGTTGCGACCATTGCCGGAGGTCACGTTGCCCAGCGGGATCGGGCCGCCGGCCTGGGTCTTGGTCGACGTGCCCGTCACGAGCAGGCCATTTCCGTCGTTTCCGAGCGCCTTCGCGTTGTCAGCGGCAACACCGGTGAAGTTGCCCTGCACGGAGACGTTGTCGGAGTCGCGCACCTCGATGCCGGAGGCGCCGTTGCCGCTCACGACGTTGTAGTAGATGAAAGGTTCGTCCGGCAGAGTGCAGCCCACGATCTGTGTCCGGTCAGCCCCGTCGAGCAGGATCCCTTGGGTGCCGTTGCCGAGGTCGTCGTTGCCCGAAGCGCTCGTGCCGACGAAATTGCCCGAGATTGTCGTACGGGTCGCGCCCATGATCGCAATTCCGGCCAGGCTGTTGCCGCTGACCACATTGCCCAGTGGCGGCCGCGTGAAGGTGGGCTCGATCTTGCCCTTGTTGCCTGTCGGGTTGTTCGCCACACCGGTAATGCCGTCTACCGAGACCGTCCCGCCCAGGGTGTTGTCGACCGATGCGCCCTGCACGAGGATGCCGTGGGCGCCGTTGGGTGCCGCAGCCGTACCAGCGGGGTCGGTGCCAATCCGATTGGCCACCACGACAATCTTGGAGGCGTCCTGTATGTGGATTCCGTTGGCGCCGTTGTGTGAGATGACGTTGGACGCCCACGCCGAGGAGTTGCTGGGATTGGACCCGATCGCGGACCCGTCTGCCCCGGCCTTCAGCAAGATGCCGTCACCGGCATTGCCGAAGGTTCCTCCCGCCGGGGTGAGCCCGATGTAGTTGGCGGCGACTTTCACCGCTGGCGCAGCGATCGAGATGCCAGCCGATGATGCGTTGCCGAGCGACAGTCCAAGGATCTGCGATCCCTCCGCGCCCTCGGCCAGGACGAGGCCAACGGCGCCCTGGAAGTCCACGCCCACGACAGGAGGCCCGCCGGACACATATCCGGGCGCGGACGTGCCGTCGATCACCACCGTCGAGGTGATCTCCGGCAGCGCCGAGACGGCAGTAATGACGCCTGCTACCGCGAAGGTGATCTGCGTCGTGTCATCGGGCGCCGCAGCCGCTTCGGTCAAGGCTGCGCGCAGTGATCCCGCACCTTCATCACTGAGCGTCGATACGACAATGCTCGCGGTTGCGGCTGGGGTGCTGGCGGCATGCACTGCCGGGGCTCCGAGTGCGATGAGCAGGCAGGCTGCCGATGTCAGGGCCACCATGCGACGTGCGGGCATACGTCCTCCTCATGTCGGACAAGAATGGCAACCTATCCCGGCGGTGGAGGCATCCATGACACCGCATCAAGGGCGAGGTCAAGACTCTCCGGAGGTCGCGGCTGCTTGACCTCAACAAGATCCGAAGTTCTCCATCGTCACTCCTCGCGGCCCGGTCAGGTGACGTCTTGATGTCCCCGGGCAAGACGCCTGCCCACGGGCTGAGCGTCTGCTCACGGTCCGCGGTCGCACATGGGCCCTGTGGATTGCAAGTGGCTATCCACAGCGGACTATCCGCAGGGTGCCGGCATGACAAGGACACCCTTTGATGACCCCATCGCCTTCGACCGTCGCTGGGTCAAGGCCAACCCGGAAGCCAAGGCCGCACTGACCGAGGCCGATCCACTCCTCTTCCTCGCCGACCACATCTCGATCTACGACCGCAGGGAAGGATCCGTCGCGCTCGCGATCACCTCGCGCGATGGACAGTCCACGCTGGCGGTCATCCCCGACGGTCCCCCGCAGCCCTCGGACATGGAGTGCCTGGCACTCCTCGGCAATGCGATCAAGCGGATCCCCGGTGGCGTGCGCACCTTCGGCATCATCCATCACCGCAGGGGCTCCCGAGTTGTCGCCGATGTCGACCGACGCTGGGCACTCGCGCT
>CAYPSE010000187.1:0-2766 GCA_964413305.1 uncultured Rubrivirga sp.
CCACTGAACACAGGTCGATCGGCATCCAAACCTACCAAATTACCCACGGGGAGTTCATTGAACGATGCTGGACTGAGGACGAAGCGGTCGTCGACCACCACACCGCTGAACGTCAGTTCGGACGTCACGCCGCCACCAGCATTGACCGAGATGACCACGTCACCGTCGACGGTCGTGATCGAAAGCTGCCCGGGAGAGGCGAGGTTCTTCAACTCGACCTGATCGTCAGCCCCGAAATTCTTGATGGTGAAGTTGTCGGTCTTGGAAAAATCTTCGACCAGCAGGTAGGCCTGGCTTGAGACATCAAGTTCAACCGAGTTGCCAGGCGCACCAGCAGGGTTCTGGTTGTCCAGTTCGACACGCACGAAAGCAGCCACGGCCGCAACGGGGCCGAACGATGCGGCGTCATTGCCGTTGACATCTTGGATGGCAAGGTCGTCATTGCCCGCGGTGGGGTCGGTGTAGGCGACCGTCACGGGAGCGCCGGCCACAACGGGCTGCGCCAGTGCGATCACCAACTGCTTGCCCTCGACGCCCTGAACGGTGAATTCGCTCGATCCCAGCGTCCGACCGTCCACGACGATCGACAGCGCAGAAGCCGGAGGAGCCTTTGCGGCATTGAGCTCCTCGCTGAACACCAGCCGAATCTCGGCTTCCTGGATCGTCGCCCGCGCGAGGACGGGCGCCGTGCTGTCGGAGTCGATCGCGACGTCTCCGAACCGCGGGGAGCCGGAGATCTGAAGCGTCTTGTCCGTATCGATGAAACGGATGGTCTGTGCGGTCACCGTGACGGGCAGGCTCAGGATGGTCTCACCAGACTCGACGAGCCGGAACCGGGCCTCCAGGCCCGACCGGTAAACCGAGACCTGGTCGGACCGCAAGCCCTCCATCACGATGGTGTTCGCGCCCAGTGCGCCATCCAAGTCAAGTTTGCCGCCCAGGGCCAAGGTGTACGTCTGGTCGCCAGAGGAATCCGCCACCTTGGCCACCATCCCGGCGCTGGCTTTCCAGTTGGGCGTCTGCTGGGTCTCGATGCCGTAGAAGTTGGGCTTGGTGATGCTCGTCGGCTTGTCCGGCGCGGGCGCAGCCCCGACGACTTCATTGGCGACGAAAAGCCCCGACCACGACGCGGCGTCGTTGCCGGACACGTCCTGGATGGCCTGAGCGTCATCGTTCGCTGAAGGGTCCGTGTAGGAAACCCTGACCGCGTCGCCCACCGAGACGGGCACGCCCAGCGTCATCTCCACGGTCGAGCCATCCACCGACACGGCTGTCACGGCGACGGCCGCACCATCGACGCTCACGGCGAAACGCTCGGCGCCCGCACCCGTGGCCGACAGTGCCTCGTCAAAGCTCAGCACGATCTGCGACCCATCGGTGCTCGTGGCCGCGGAGCGGACCTCTGGCGCACGCGCATCCGCGGGATTGATCAGTGCGGTGGCCGGCCCGAAGGAGGCGACGTCATTGCCATTGATGTCCTGGATGGCGCGGGCATCGTTGCCGGGTGTCGGATCAGCGTACGCCACCGTGACGGACGTGGCCGACAACACGGATGCGGGCAGCCCGACGATGAGGTCCTTGCCCGAGGCGCTGGACACCGTGACCTGCCCAGGGTCGAGGCTGCTGCCGTCGACAGCGATCGACAGTGCAGCCGCCAGGGGCAGCGCACCCGCCGCGCCATTGACTTCCTCGCTGAAAGTCAACCGCAGTTCGCTGCCCAAGAGCTTTGCGCCGACAAACGAGGGCGCGGCTGAGTCTGATGCGATGGGATTGCCCGCATACAAGGGTTGGCCGGAGATCACCATCAGCCGGTCCCCGTCCAGGAAGCGGATCGTCTGAGCGGTGGTGGTGACCGGCACACTCAGGATCGTCTCCCCGGTGGACGCCAGCCGGAAACGCGCCTCGAGCCCGGAGCGGTAGATCGAGACGTCCGCGGCGTTCAGCCCCTGGAAGACGAACAGGTTGGACCCGAGCGCGCCGTCAAGGTCGAGCTTGCCACCAGCTGCGATCACAAAGGCCTGGTCGCCCTGTGAATCCGCCACCTTGGCCACCATGCCGTCGCTGATGGTCCAGACTGGCGTCGACAGGGTCTCGATGCCGTAGAAATTGGGACGTGCGATGTTGGTCATGGTGCTGCCTTCTTCGTCTGGCTGACTTGGATCGTTCAACGTTGGAGCGGGCTGCTGTGACGCGGACACGGCAGGCCCGAGGAGCCTATGAGCAGGCGCATGCCGCCCACTGAGGCTAGAGATCAATGTTCAGTTCAGGCCTCCACATGATAAACAACGATCGCCGCATACGATCAACGTCAATGCGGGATTTCGTGCGACCGAAACACCCGGCAGCACGTGTTGCGGAGGCAACGCGGCTCAGCCCACAGAGCGCCCCGAGCGCAGCTTCTGCGCGAGCCCGGAAATATTCGCACCCGTCACCGCCAGATGGACCTGGGTCGAAGCGAGGTCAGACGTGCCACTGGAGAACGCGCCCACCGCGAACGGCATGCGGTTTGGCGATGCGGTGATGTCGCCGAGGCCCTTCGCCCATCTCCGAGCCGAGTTCGAGAGCGCTGTGGTGCATAGCCGTCGTCGGCGTTCAGCCCACCCAGCACCTCGGTGGCCGGGTCTAGCGGCGCAAGATGGAAAGCAGCATTCACGGCGTGCGCGGCGGCGACGCATATCCATTCGCGTGGTGCGACACAACGCCTGGGCGTCCAGCGCCTCAATGCCCGCCGAACACCGCCTCGAGCGTTGGGGCGTCCAGCACGCG
>CAYPSE010000188.1:0-2752 GCA_964413305.1 uncultured Rubrivirga sp.
GCGGCATCGCCAAGCAGCGCTGGAGTGTTTCCGACACCGCCGAGTACGGCGACTATGTCTCCGGTCCGCGGGTGATCGATCCGCGCGTCAAGGAGAACATGCAGGCTGTGCTGGCCGATATCAAGAACGGCACGTTCGCCGAGCGCTTCATGGCCGACCAGGAGGCCGGCGGTCCGGAGTTCAAGGCATTGCGCGAGAAGGGTGAAAGACACCCGATCGAGGCCGTGGGTCGTCAACTGCGCAAGCTCATGAGTTGGGTGAAGAACGACGACGACTACGTCGAGGGCACGGCAGCTCGCTAGAGCGCGAACACCGATGCCCGGCCGCGCAGGGGACACCAAAACATGCGTCTCCTGCGGTCGGGTGATGACTTGGCGTAAGTCCTGGGAACGCAACTGGGACGAGGTCAAGTACTGCTCGGATGCTTGCCGCAAGAACAGGGTGAGCGACACCGATCGCGAGCTCGAGGCGTCGATCCTGGATCTTCTCGACCGGCGCAAGGTCGGTGCCACGATCTGCCCGAGCGAATCAGCCCGAGCAGTGGGTGGCGAGGACTGGCGGGAATTGATGGAACCGGCGCGCCGCGCGGCTAGACGACTCGTCGATGCCGGGGAAGTTGAGATCACTCAGCAAGGACGCGTGGTGGATCCGTCCACCGCCAAGGGTCCGATCCGAATCCGCAAGGCCCACCCGTGACGAAGCTGCCCGTCCCTTCGCCCGAACGCCCCCAGGTGATCGACTGGGTGCGAATCCACCTCGGTGACCTGGCCAGTGGTGACCCGGTCGCTGCTCCGGTTCGCGGCGGCCAGCAGGCGGCGGATGCGGCACTGGCCATGTTCGATGTGGCGGGCTATGCACGACGACGCAACAACGTGTTACCTGCGTCCCACCGGGGTGCGTCACGGCTCTCGCCCTATATCCGTCACGGACTCCTGCAACTGCCCCGAGTGCACGATGCCGTTGCCGGCGGCCCGCACGACGACGTCGAGAAGTTCCGCGATGAACTCCTGTGGCAGGAATATGCGCGGCACCTGTACGCCCGACTCGGGGATGCGACTAAGCGATCGCTTCGTTACTCGGTTCGCGAGGACGGGCCCCCGCAGCGCAATCCGTGGGACACCGATGCCGCGTGCTTGCAGGAGTCGTGGCAAGAACTCACGCAGAACGGCTACCTCACCAACCAGGCACGCATGTGGCTGGCCTCGCACTGGACTGTGCGTGAAGGGTGGGGTTGGCGAGATGGTGAGGACCTGTTCTTCCGGCACCTGATCGACGGTTCGCGCGCAGCCAACCGTTCGGGGTGGCAGTGGACGGTGGGCGCGCTGACCGGTAAGCCCTATGGCTTTTCGCGTTGGCAGGTGCAGAAGAGGGCACCGGAGTTGTGTCGTAGATGTCCGCTCGCGCACGCCTGCCCGATTGAGGACTGGCCCCCGGACCATCCACCGGAACCACGCACGCTGGTTGATCCGCGGATGAAACGGGATCCCGATGTCGAACTGACCGCGGGACCACGGGACACCGTGATCAGGGGCGATGCGGAATTCGTGTGGTTGACCGCCGAGAGCCTGGGTGACGATGACCCGGCGCTTCGGGCGAATCCGGAACTGCCGGTCACCTTCGTGTTCGACGAACCGCTGCTGCGGCGGCTGCGCGTGTCGTATCCGCGGCTGGTCTTCCTCACCGAGTCCCTTGCCGATCTGGCGCAACGTCGATCGCTTCGGGTCTACCGCGGGGACGTGGCCGAAATTCTCAGATCCGAGGGCGCGTTTGCCGCAACTTTCACGCCGGTTCCCGGTTGGCACCGCATCGCGGCAACTGCACAACCTTCGCAAGTTCACCCGTGGCCGTGGCTGCGCCGGCCTCACTCCGGCTCGGTCACCTCCTTCACCGCGTGGTCTCGATCACGCGGCGATCGCCGCTGAGTGCACATCATGTGTGCGCCGATAGGATCGCGCGGTGTCCAAATCCCGTGTGCTGATCGCTGAAGAACTTTCGCCCGCTACCGTCGATGCCCTCGGTCCGGATTTCGAGATCGTCCACTGCGACGGCGCCAATCGCGATGAACTGCTGCCGGCTATCGCCGATGTCGATGCCATCTTGGTGCGCTCGGCCACCAAGGTCGATGCCGAGGCGATCGCTGCCGCCAAACGCCTGAAGGTGATCGCCCGCGCTGGCGTTGGCCTGGACAACGTGGACGTTAAAGCGGCAACTCAGGCTGGCGTGATGGTCGTCAACGCACCCACCTCGAACATCGTCAGCGCCGCCGAACTCGCCGTAGGTCTGCTCCTGGCAAGCGCTCGCAACATCGTGCCCGCGAACTCCGCATTGCATCGTGGAGAGTGGAAGCGCTCGAAGTACACGGGCGTGGAAGTAGCGGACAAGACGGTGGGCGTCGTCGGTCTGGGACGTATCGGCATCCTGGTCGCTCAGCGCCTCGCGGCGTTCGGGGTAAACCTGATTGCCTACGACCCCTACGTCCAACCCGCCCGTGCCGCCCAACTTGGCGTCCGAATGGTGACTCTCGATGAATTGCTCGCTGAATCGGACTTCATCACGGTCCACCTGCCCAAGACGCCGGAGACCGTCGGACTGATCGGCGAGGAAGCTCTGGCCAAGGTCAAGCCGACCGTGCACATCATCAACGCCGCACGGGGCGGCATCATCGACGAGGACGCACTGTTCACCGCCATGTCCGAAGGCAGAGTGGCCGGTGCCGGACTGGATGTGTACGCGAAGGAACCGTGCACCGATT
>CAYPSE010000189.1:0-2706 GCA_964413305.1 uncultured Rubrivirga sp.
ACATTCGCAGCTATTCGAAGTCCCACGGTCCAGACCTGCGCATCGCAGCGATCGGGGGTGCAGCAGAGGTTATCGATCCACTGGTCGCTCGGCGGATGCTCGGTCCAGGATGGACCAGTCGGCTCCTTCAGGCTGTTCTGCTGGACCTGCTGACGCACGAAGACCCGCAAGACCAGGTCCGCACCGCACGCGCCGCGTACGCCCGGCGCAGCGCTTTGCTTCGCGAACATCTCAAGGATCGGGGGATCGACACCAGTCCGGGAGACGGCATCAACGTCTGGGTTTCCGTCGACGACGAGCGCAGTGCCTTGATCACGCTCGCGGCATCGGGCATCCGTGTGGCACCGGGTACTCCGTTCGTGGTCGGCTCGGAAGCCGGCGGAGTGCTGGGGGGAATCCGGGTGACCACCGGGAACCTGCCTGACGACCACGAATCCATCGCGCAGATCGCCGATGCGTTGGCTCGCGCCGCGGGCTCACCAGGCGCGGTCAGTGCGTCCTCGCGCTGACGTCCCTTGAAGTTGGAGGGCACTCCTGCCCCGCGGCGATCGGTTTCGGTGGTGTCGTGACCGTCGTTTCCCGTACTTCACGAACAGACCCCTACCTCACGAACAGACGTCGTGCATCCCTCCCAGGCTCGCCTTGGAACCCCTCGAGGCGAATCCGAAGCCCAAGCACGAAACTTTCGTGCAGGCGACCGTCGAAGCTCCGAGAATCCTTGGAATTGGCTTGACGATTCATAGAGTCACGCGTCACGAGTGCGATGTCGAAGCAAGAACGGCAGTGAGCCGAGTGCCTTCCGCCTCGTTCGTCACGTGCCATTGGCCGGACACGTCGTCCAACATGGCGCTGCCGAGGCCCGAGGGTGGGTCAGCCTTCGAAGGATCGCCGTCGTTGACCACCATGACGGTGATGAATCGACCGTCGGTGACGGCAATGTCCACCTGCGCGCGGGTCGCATGACCGTGAATCACGGCGTTGGCCACCGCCTCCCCGACCACCATGACTGTCGCCTGTCGGCACGTGTTGTCGTGCGCTAGTGCAGCGTGGGCCGCAGCGCCCACGTCCAGCTTCACCTCGCATACCCCGCTCCACGTACGCACGATGTCTTCGAGCGCCGCGTTCAACGAAGCGACGGATGCGTCGTCATCGATCACCGTGTGGAACGCCTTGACGATTCGATCGTGGGCGTCGCGCACTAGGTCAGCCCGCCGCGCCGAATCCTCGGGGGCCTGAGCGATGAGCAGCGCGCTCGCGGTGATGGCAGCTTGCAATGGCCCGTGAACGGCTTGCGCGAAACGACGCTGTTGCGCCCATAGATCCAGGCGAATCTTGGCGATCTCCCACGCCAGATCGGCGTTGAGCAACTCCTGTTGGTGAACCAATGCGGAGCGGGCTAGGGACACCGTCCGAACGAACGCGAGCACCAGTGCGATGACGACCACGGGAGCGAACGCCCAGAACCTGCCCCAGGGATCGGACTCGATGCCCCCGAGCGGTCCGATCCCCGAAAGCGCGAGCACCAGCACGATCTGCAAACCCACGCCGATCGCCAGGACGCTGGCGGCGACCACCAGCCACCGGGTCCCGCCAGAGAGCCGGGGAAGGATCGGTCGGGTGACGCGGGCGATGACCAATGACAGCAGCCACACCGAGATGAGGATCACGGCGAGAAATGTGAAAGAGGCGATCAGTGATTCGACGTTGATCGACAACGTCAGGGGCCCGAACGTGACCTGGCTGAGCCCCACCGGATCCGATGATTGAGCGAAGGTGAAGCGGATGCTCAAGATGGTCACACCTAGAGCCATCAGCCACGGGACTATCAGCGGGCGAACAGCCACCTCCGCCAGCACCGTGGACCACTGCACCCGTGATGCATCAACTGACCGCGGGGTGAACTCCGGAGTTCCCGAGGCGAGTTCATGACTGAGCGGCCGGACGGTGTCTTGCGCAAGGCTCGCCAGATGCCGGTGATCGATCGAAGGGTCGTCGGCGGTGAGCGAGGTGAGGGTCGTCTCCAAACTCGACTCCACTCGTAGCGCCATCTCCCTTCTCGCCGAAGCCATGGCTGCAAGACCCTCGTCACGAGTGATCGTGAGTTGCTCGCGGCTAGTGCGCAGAGCGTGCATAGTGGCTCGGTAATCGGATAGCGAAATGCTCAGCAGCCCCGCGATCGGAATGACCACCATGCGGCTGAAGGCGCCGTCTGCGGCAACGACGGTGTCGGACGTGGTGAAGGGGATCTGCGCCAAGACCACACCGAAGAAACTGCTCACGACGACGGTGGTCATCATCACCCACGCATGACGGCGTGGATAGCGTCGGCGCAAGTACAGGACTCGGGCGATTGCCAGGAGCGCGAACACGAACACTTGGGACAAAGCGAAGACCGCAATACCCCTCAGCCAGATCTCGTAGGACAGCAGCGCGCTGCTGATGGCCAGGGAATACCAGGAGATGAGCCGGGGGTCAGCCAGCCGGGACCGAAACCCGAGGTGGGCGGGAGGGGAACGGTCAGGCGGAGACGTCGACATGTGCAGGCACTCCCGCAGCTTCGATGTACTGCCGCACGGCTTCGACCCGCGGATTCACATCGGCGGTCACCTGGATACCCAAGGAGGCGTACACCGATTTCAATCGCATCTCGACGGTTCGTTCGCTGGTGCCTCGGTGCTTGGCGATCGCTGCATTGGTCATGCCGGT
>CAYPSE010000190.1:0-2695 GCA_964413305.1 uncultured Rubrivirga sp.
GACCGGCGCCCCGGACGAACCGAGGCGGATGACTGCGTTTATAGGAAGTCAGCCAGGTCGGCGAGCAGTGCGGCCTTGGGCTTCGCCCCGATGATCGTCTTGACGACCTGGCCACCCTTGTACACGTTCATGGTCGGGATGGACGTGATCCCGTAGGAGGCTGCGGTCTGCGGGTTCTCGTCGACGTTCAACTTCGCCACCACGATGCCGTCGTTCTCGGCCGCGATCTCGGTGAGGATCGGTGCCACCATCTTGCACGGACCGCACCACTCGGCCCAGAAGTCGACGATGACGGGCTTGTCGCTCATCAGGACGTCGTCGGCGAACGAGGCGTCGGTTACGTCTTTGGGTGCACCCATCGTTATTCCTCCTGTGGATCTTGTTCGGTTGGATCAGCCTACGCGCGAGGCTAGGAAACGCTCGGCATCAGACTTCCTGGTCCGCCAGGAAACGCTCAGCGTCCAAAGCAGCAGCGCAGCCTGTCCCGGCAGCGGTGATCGCCTGACGGTAGGTGTGGTCTACCAAGTCACCGCAGGCGAACACACCCTCCACGTTGGTTCGAGTGGACGGTGCATCGACGGTGACGTAGCCCTCATCGTCCACATCCACGACCCCGCGCACCAGTTCTGAGCGCGGATCGTGTCCGATCGCGATGAACAGGCCCGTGACCGGAAGCTCACGCCGTTCACCTGTCGCGGTGTCCTCGATCACGATGCCACTGACCTTGTCCTCGCCGAGGACGTCCACGACCTGGGAGTTCCATACCGGTTCGATCTTCTCGTTGGTGAGCACCCGCTCGGCCATCACCTTGCTCGCACGAAGCTCGTCGCGGCGATGGATCAGGTAGACCTTCTTGGCAAAACGCGTGAGGAACGTTGCTTCCTCTGCGGCGGTGTCGCCTCCACCGACCACCGCGATCTCCTGCTCACGGAAGAAGAAGCCATCACACGTGGCGCACCAGGAAACCCCGTGCCCGGACAGGCGCTTCTCGTTCTCCAAGCCGAGTTCGCGGTAGCCCGAACCCATCGCCAAGATCACGGCCTTGGCTTGGTACGTGCGCCCCGAACCGTCGGTGACGGTCTTGACGTCGCCGTCGAGTTTGACGTCGGTGACGTCGTCGGTGATCAACTCCGCACCGAAGCGCTCGGCCTGCTTACGCATCTCCTCCATGAGCTGCGGGCCCATGATCCCCTCGGCGAAACCGGGATAGTTCTCCACCTCGGTGGTGTTCATCAGCGCGCCGCCGGCGGTCACTGCACCTTCGAAGACGATCGGATTCAACTGGGCGCGCGCGGCGTACACGGCCGCGGTGTAACCGGCGGGGCCGGAGCCGATGATGATCACGTTTCTGACGTCGCTCACGGCGATCCACTCCAAAGTCGGGCTCGATTGTGCCGATTAAGGATACCGGCGGGGGTATCTCGTTCTCAGATAACGATCCTAGGGGCGCGGCTATTCCCATAGGGGGTGGGGAGGGAAATGAGGAGTGAACGCGAAGTGCAAGTTCACCGTCCAGTTTGCGCAAGTTCGCCGGTGGAAATGCGCAAGTTCGCGGGTTAGGGGGCGAGGGTGAACGAGACCTGCATCAAGGTCGGGTCCTGATCGGGTGCCTCCATGCCGCAGGTCGGTTCCACCACGTAGATCGTGGTGACACCCATCTGCTTGCCCATGCGACGCAACTTCTCCTTGTTCATCCCATCCATGACGGTCATATCCACCATGAATTCGGGGACCACGATCAACCCGGCGTCTACACCGTTGACATTCGCGCGCAGCACCAGCAGGGCCTGCGACGTTGCGACCTTGGTGACCTTCGTGACGCAATCGCGCAGCACCTGCGGATCGGAGGTCATGCCATCAGCGCTGGGCTGCCACGCTTCCGTGGGCATGTCGAGGACGTCCTCGGGCTCCTCGACTCCGACCGAGCCGAGGACTTCGTCGATCTTTTGCGCGACGTTGGCGTAGGTGAGCTTTTCCGACAGGTCCATCACCTTGCGCGCAGGCGGGACGAAGCCGGCTTGCAGCACTTGGGGGCCGCCGGTGGCGTCGACCGCGGCGCGGCTGATGGACGCCTCGGCCGATTGATCGGCGGAATCGGCACCGGCCACCAGCGCTGGTTGATCGTTGGAGCCCGAAAAGTCGCCGGGCACATTGACACCGAGCACGTTGGCTCCGACCACCATGGCTAGTCCGACCACGCTGGCCGCGACCAGTGGTGTGGTCCAGCGCCCACCGGGCAGCGCCCGCAAGCTGCGGCCCTTCGGCTTGGCCTCGGAAAGTTCCGCGGTGGCGATGGCCGCACTGATGCGATTCCACACCTCAGCCGGCGGGGATTCGAGGGGCGCGTCCAAGGAGGCTGACCACTCGCGCAGCGTGTCGCGGACCAGATCTTGGATCTCGGGGTCGTAGCCGAGGTCGTTATCGGCGGGGCGAAGGGGGGACTCGTGTCCCTCGTGCTGATCGCTCACTGGTCGCTCACCTCCCCTGGCTGCTCGTCGGCTGGCTGATTTCCCCGTCCTTGTGCTCGGACGGTCGGCGGGGGCGAGTGGTTCCCCGCGGGAGCCGCGCCCGGGCTCTGGCGGGAATTCTCACGCAAGAAGCCCAAGGCCTCGGCCAATTTCGCGCGTCCGCGCGAGCACCGGCCCTTGACCGTGCCCGGCGGGCAGTCCAAGATCGCGGCCGCTTCCTCCACCGA
>CAYPSE010000191.1:0-2694 GCA_964413305.1 uncultured Rubrivirga sp.
GCCGAATCCGGCGATGTCGATGTGATCGTCCGCGAGGACGGCGAGAGCGTCTACCGCTCGTGCAGCGATACCCACCACCATCATCTGGTGTGCCGCGCCTGCGGCAAGACCGTGGAAGTGGATGGCCCTGCCGTGGAGCGCTGGGCGGACAAAGTCTCCGCCGAGCACGGATTCACCGACGTCAGCCACACCCTGGAGATTTTCGGGCTCTGCGCGGACTGCTCGCGAAGCTAACGAATCTGAAGAATCCGATCGCTACTTCCCCAAGCACGATCGGCGGTGAGGGCCGCGTCCGCCAAACGATCAGCCAACGCAAGGCACAAGCGATCTCCCAAGGACAGCCCTAAGGAGGAATCCTCGATCTCAGCACTGCGCCGTGCGTCGTCCGCGGAAACGGGCTCCGTTCGCACTCCACTAGAGAGGAGGATGGCTTCCGCGAGGCTGCGCTCGACCGGACCATCCAATTTGGCCAGAACTTCGGCAAGGTTTGCCGACCCGATGAACGAACCGCCGAGATGCTCGCGAACAACGTCGGCACCGGGCTCTCCCTGCAGAAAGGCGAGAACGGCCGAGGCGTCGAGAACCGTCACGAGCCCCCTCGCTCGACCTCGGCACGCCGGTCGGCGAGCAGTTCGGCGACCAAGTCGCGACCTTCCAGCCGCGATCGCAGCCAGGCAAGAGCTTCGTCGGTGGACATGACGATCAAGCCGGCATCGGTATCCACCGCGATGAGGGATTCGCCGGTATTCCAGCCGTGCCTTTCGCGAACCTCGCTAGGAATAACGAAGCGACCTCGATCGCCGAGACCGACCGAATGAGAAACATTTGCGCCCACGGTCGAAACGTACCACAAAATTTATTGTGTGGGAATTGTGTTTCTAATTCCCACCTAGGGCAGATTGGGTGGACATGGGTCCACTTACTCAGGAAGGACTAGCCGGACTTCCGACGAAACTCGCGCTTACCGCCCTCGCGATCCGAATGTTCATGCCTGGTGTCTTCTTTCGGAGTCGAACCATGACGCGTACTCGACTTCGCCTTGCTGTTCTTGGCCTCCAAGGCCTTGCGCATGCGTTCCTTGATGTCTTCGTTATCGCTCACTGGATGAGTGTGTCACTCAACCTACGGTGGCGGGTTCGGAACCGCTCCCCCGTACCGGCGGTCCCGGGAGGCGTAGATCTCGCAGGCGTGCCACAGGTGCCGTCGATCGAAGTCCGGCCACAGGGTGTCTAAGAACACCATCTCGGCGTAGGCGGACTGCCAGATCAGGAAGTTGGAGGTGCGCTGCTCACCGGAGGAGCGCAGGAACAGGTCGACGTCGGGCATATCGGGTTCGTCGAGGTACTTCGCGAATAGGCGTTCGTCGATCTTGTCCGGGTCGAGTCTTTTCGCCTTGACGTCGTCGGCGATCTTCTTGGCGGCGTCGGCAATCTCGGCGCGACCGCCGTAATTCACGCACATCGTGAGAGTGAGTGTGCTGTTGTTCTTCGTGAGTTCTTCCGCCGTCTCGAGTTCATCGATGACCGACTTCCACAATCGCTTGCGCCTGCCAGCCCAACGAACCCGAACACCGAGCTCGTTCATCTCATCGCGCCGCCGTCTGATCACATCGCGGTTGAAACCCATCAAGAACTTCACTTCATCCGGCGAGCGCTTCCAGTTCTCGGTGCTAAAGGCATACGCGGAGATATGCGTGATACCGAGTTCGATCGCGCCGTGCACGCAATCGAGCAAACTCGCCTCGCCCATCTCGTGGCCTTTGGTACGCGGCAGCCCACGTTCCTTAGCCCAGCGACCGTTGCCGTCCATGACGATCGCCACGTGCTTCGGGATGAGGTCCCGCGGAATGTTCGGCGGCTTCGCACCGGATGGGTGAGGGCTGGGATTACGTGAGGACGTGCGCTGGGGTTGGTTGGTGCGCTTGGCCATTGGTCGATCCTTACAGGCCCTGGGCCTGGGAGTGCCTGGTGCGGTCGACCAGGGGCAGAGAGCGCAGGCCGCGTTCGAGGTGCCATTGGAGGAATGCGGCGACCAAGCCGCTGGCCTCGGTGCGCTCGCGCTGGGCGGATTCGTCGGCGGTTTCCCAGTCACCGGAGAGCAGGGCGCCAAGGAGCGCGACGGTGAGCGGGCTGGGGGCGGCGCTGCCCGGGGGCCGGCAGGCCGGGCACATCATCCCGCCGGCTTGGATGTTGAAGGCGCGGTGCGGGCCGGGCTCCCCGCAGCGAGCGCACTCGTCGAAAGATGGCGACCATCCGGCCACCGCGAGGCTGCGCAGCAGGTAGGCATCGAGGATCAGCGTGGGTTCGTGCTCACTGGCGGCCATAGATCGCAAGCCCGAAACAAGCAGCGCGTAGTGCTGGACGGTGGGTTCGCGTTCTTCCGGAGTGAGCCGCTCTGCAGTTTCGAGCATCACCGTGCCCGCGGTCCACTTCGCGTAATCGCCGGCGAGTTTGCCGCCGATCGGATCGATGGTCTCGACCTGCGTGACGTTATCCAGTGACCTGCCCTCATAGAACTGCACGTCCACGTGGTTGAACGGCTCGAGCCTCGCACCGATGCGACTCGATGTCTTGCGCACACCGCGCGCAACGGCACGGACACGACCGTTGCCGCGGGTCAGCAGGGTGATGATGCGATCCGCTTCACCCAGCTTCTGGGTGCGCAGCACAATTCCCTCGTCGCGGTACAACGGCA
>CAYPSE010000192.1:0-2685 GCA_964413305.1 uncultured Rubrivirga sp.
GGGGTCCGGCGAACACCATGGACAGGCGGATCGCGTCCACGCCGTGCTCGGCGAGCTCATCGGACAAGCGCACGAGATTGCCGCGCGACTTGCTCATCGCCGAGCCCTCCATGATCACCATGCCCTGATTGAGCAGGCGGGTGAAGGGTTCGTCGAAGTCGACAAGTCCCATGTCGTGCAACACCTTGGTGAAGAAGCGGCTGTAGAGCAGATGCAAGATCGCGTGCGTCACACCACCCACGTACTGATCCACCGGAAGCCACTCGCGGACCTTCGCCGGGTCGAACGCAGCGTTCTCATCGTGCGGATCGACGTAGCGCAGGTAGTACCAGGACGAGTCGACGAAGGTGTCCATCGTGTCGGCATCGCGCTTTGACTCACCGCCGCACTGTGGGCACGGAACGTTGGCCCACTCGACGGCCGCACCGAGGGGTGACGAGCCCTTTGGCTTGAGATCCAAACCCTCGGCCGGAGGCAACTTCACCGGAAGTTGATCCTCGGGCACGGGAACCTCGCCACACGCGGGGCAATGGATGA
Source organism: uncultured Rubrivirga sp. (assembly GCA_964413305.1). GTDB lineage: Bacteria > Actinomycetota > Actinomycetes > S36-B12 > S36-B12 > S36-B12. The sequence goes on from CAYPSE010000192.1 coordinate 538, forward strand.
TCGGAATCGGTGTTCCCCAGTAGCGCTGACGGGAGATGAGCCAATCGCGCAACCGGTAGTTCACCGCAGCCTCGCCGGTACCGCGCTCGCCGAGGATCTCGACGATCTTCTCGATGGCGTCTTCCTTGTTCAGTCCGTCCAGCGGACCGGAGTTCACATGTAGGCCGTCGTCGGCGGTGGCTACCCCGGTAACCGCAGGGTCCTCACCGGCCTCAACCACCACGCGAACGGGAAGATCGAATGCGCGCGCGAAGTCCAGGTCTCGTTGATCGTGCGCGGGGACGGCCATGATCGCGCCGGTGCCGTAATCGGCGAGCACGTAATCCGATGCCCACACCGGTATGCGCTCACCATTGACCGGGTTGATCGCATATCGCTGCAAGAACACACCGGTCTTCTCGCGCGAGGTGTCCAGGCGGTCCATTTCCGAGGTCTGCTTGACCTTCTCCAGATACTCGGCGAACTCGGCTTCAGCCGGTGTTCCCGCGGCAAGTTCCGCGGCGAGGTCGGAGTCGGCGGCAACCACGAAGAAAGTCGCGCCATAGAGCGTGTCCGGGCGGGTGGTGTAGACGGTGACGGGCTCAGCGCGGCCCTCGATCACGAAGTCGACCTCGGCACCGGTGGATCGCCCGATCCAGTTGCGCTGCATCAGCAGCACCTTCTCGGGCCACTTGCCCTCGAGTTGAGCCATATCGTCGAGCAGACGATCGGCGTAGTCGGTGATCTTCAAGTACCACTGCGTCAGCTTCTTCTTCGTGACGCTCGTGTCGCAGCGCTCGCACTGACCGGCCACCACCTGCTCGTTGGCGAGCACCGTCTGACATTCCGGGCACCAGTTGACGTTGCTGGCCTTGCGGTAGGCGAGGCCGCGCTTGAACATCTGCAGGAAGAACCACTGGTTCCAGTGGTAGTACTCCGGGTCGCAGGTGTTCAGAACCCGATCCCAGTCGAAGCTGCAGGCGTACCGCCGCATCGATGCCTTCTGCTGGGCGATGTTGTCGTAGGTCCAACGCACCGGGTCCTCACCGCGCCTGATCGCGGCGTTCTCTGCCGGTAGACCGAAGGCATCCCAACCGATCGGGTGCATAACGTTGAACCCACGCTGCACCCAGTAGCGCGCGATCACATCGCCCAGGGCGTACGCCTCCGCGTGACCCATATGCAGGTCACCCGAGGGGTAGGGGAACATGTCCAGGACGTACTTCTTGGGCCGCTGATCGTCCGGCAGCCCCGAGCGGAAGGGTGCAATCTCGTCCCAGACCGGCAGCCAGCGCTCCTGTATGGCGGTGAAGTCGTACCGCGCTTCGTCCTTCTCCGGGTGCTCGGTGCTGGTGGGTGTAGTCATGGCCGGGAAAGACTACCGATGGCTGCGGCGAGGGCTGTCCCAACGGACGCGTGCGCACTCCAGGACCAATGCATGCCATCGGGGTTGGCGCTGCCGTCGGTGAGTCCGGGACGGACGAACGACGATGGATCCACCAGCGGAACATCGAGCGCGGCGGCCAACTGCTGCGCGGCCTGGAGCGCACTGCCGTGGTGGCGCGCCGATGGGTAATACGGGGTGTCGTAGGGGGTGGGGGCGAGCAGTGCGATCGGAACGCCCGGGCGTACCGCGCGAATCGCCTCGATGATCCGGGTCAGATAGCGATCGGTGACCTGCTGCGGCACCTGGCGGAATGCGCCCCTGGTCGCCTTGATGACGGTGGGCGTGAGGTCGCGGTAGGCGGTGCGAAGGCGTCGTCGTAATCCTCCTGGGCGCACGTAGGGAATCGAGTTCCGCAGCCAAACTGGGATCGACGCTGGGAGTTGGTCCATGCCACCCACGCCGATCACCACGTAGTCCGCGCGAGGCAGGTAGACCCCGTACGCGACCGGATCCTTGGTCAGGGCCCACCAGCCATCGCGCGAGGTCCAGCCCTCGCGCGCGAGCAAATCCACCTGCGCGCCTAGTTCACCGGCGCACACCTGCGGGTACAGACGCGGATCGGTGGGGACCTCGATGCGCTCGGGTCCATGGAAGGCGAGTGAATCGGCGATCACCAGCAGGTGGCGAATCGGTTCAAGACGAGTCGGTTCTTGACGGGTCGGCTCGGGACGGGTCGGCTCGGGACGGGTCGGCTCGGGACGGGTCGGCTCGGGACGGGTCGG
>CAYPSE010000193.1:0-2631 GCA_964413305.1 uncultured Rubrivirga sp.
ACGGCACGCGCGACGACGGCACGCGCGACGACGGCACGCGCGACGACGGCACGCGCGACGACGGCACGCGCGACGCAGACGAGCGAACCAACGCCCTGTGGTCCGAGGCCGCCCTCGCCGCCTCGGCCGAGGAATCACTCGATGTTCGGTGGGAAGCGCGCGGCTTGATGGTTGCGGAGATGGCCGATGTCCACCTCACCGATCGGCTCGCAGCCCTTCCCCTCGGGACGCGCATCAGCGTGGTGAACCGACGAGGGGACCGGCTGACTGGCGACGTTGCTGCCGTCGGCACCGATCACCTGATCCTCGACGGCGGTCGCACCCTCCTCATCCCGCACGGTGCGATCGGGCTCATCGGTGCGCTGCCACGGGTACTGCGCGAGGACAGTGACCGCCACGACAGTGACCGCGAAGCAAACTCAACGCCGCGGGTCGGCGGCAAGCGCAGTTGGCGTTCGGTCTTGCAGGAGCAACTAGGTGAGCGCATCGCCATCGAGACCGCAGTCCAGCGGATCTCCGGTCACGTGACCTGGGTCGGACACGACCACGTATCGATCAACGACGACGACGGTCACGACGTGACGATCCCCTGGCCGGTCGTTGAGGCGGTGTCGCTACCGAGCGCGCGCTAGCGAGCGTCCACGTCCTCGAAGTGCTCGCTTGAGTCCTCAGGGTTGCTTTCGATGAAGTTCCGCGTCTGCTCGTACATCCGCTGGATGTACTCCTCGAGGACCGACGCCTCCACGCGCCATTGACCGCGACCACCGACTTTGATGGCCGGAAGATCCCCCGATCGAACCAGGGCGTACGTCTGCGACGCGGAGATGTTCAACGTCTCGGCCACGTCGGCCAACGTCAAGAAGCGTGCGGTCACCGGCCCATGGTCCCAAACGGTTCCACGAATTCCGCGATCGGCTCCGAAGTGTGGATAACTGCCGGTGGATCCTCGCCCCTGTGGATAGTCGTTGGCGCTCGCAGCCGGTTGTGCCCACTCTGGGGTCATGAACTTCACCGATTTCCCAGGTTTTCGCCGCAGGTCGCGCACGTCCGCCGCCGAGGGTGCATCCACGACCGTCGCCCCGCGCGCCCAGCGCGTGCGTTCCACCCGCCGAACCGACCTTCGGCTCTGGCTCGGTCTCGCGCTCGTCGTGGCATCGATGTTCGTGGGTGCGCATCTGATGTCGCAGGACGCCCCGACCGTGACCGTGTGGCAAGCATCGCGCGATTTGTCCGCGGGGTCAGAGCCCGCGCACGTGCAACCGGTCACCGTCGCGTTGGGCTCGGTTTCGGCGGACTACCTACCGGTCGAGGAGCGGCCCGTGGGTGAATTGCGTTTCCCGATCGCGCAGGGGGAACTGCTACCCCGTTCGGCATTGGCGCAGCCCAGCGACGAACCGACCCGCATCGTGACGGTCGGCGTTGATCCCCTGCATGCCCCGATCGACCTCGCGGCGGGAGACCGCGTGGACGTGTGGAGTACGCCGAGCGATGGACCGATTGCCGGCGTCATGACCGGACCCACGAGCGGATCGGTCATGGGTGATCCGGGTGGTCCGAACCTCGTCCTGGAAGGCGCCCTGGTCCAGGCGGTGTCCGCCGATTCCTTCGGCAGCCAGCTCGCGGTGGTGGTGCGGGTGGCGCCCGAGGACGTGGCGACCCTCGTCCAGGCCTCGCGGGCGGGCGTAATCGACCTGGTGTCGGTGCCGGCGCTCAGTCAGGTTTCCTCGGGTGCGGGATTTGTTTCATGAATTCGCTCGCGAATCGGATCATCTGGTGCACGCCGGGGCGATCCGACGAGGCCGCTTGGATTGCGGCCGTCACCGGGCGCGGTTGCACCGTTGTGCGCCGATGCGTGGAAGCCACCGACGTCCTGGCTGCAGCGAGCATCGAGAATCAGGCGGCGGTGATCATCGACCTGGCAACCCCGCGGTTGAGCATGGAGATCCTCGATGCGATTTCCAGCGTCCCCGATCGGGTGATCGTCGGCGTCGTGGACAACGACGACGACCGCTCGCGCGCGAACCTCGCCGGGATCACCGCCGTGGTGCGAAGTGACAGCGAGCACTTGGTCGACGACGTACTTGCCGAACTCCGATCGAGTACCCGCGGCGAGCAGGTAGAGCAGTACGCCGGCAGCCGATCGCACGATCGGTCACGCGCATCGATCCAAGCCGACGCCATCACATCGGCAGCGCCGATCACGGTCGTGTACGGAGCGGTTGGTGCACCGGGGCGCAGCACGGTCGCCCTCGGCATGGCGGAGTCGTGGGCGCGCACGGGAGATCGCGTATGCGTGATCGATGCGGACACCATCGGTCCGTCGCTTGCCCTGCTGGTGGGCATGACCGACGACGTCAGCGGACTACTCGTCGCCTCCCGTTACGCCGATCAAGGGGCCTTGGATGTCCGCTCCTTGGGGTCTGCTTGTCGACGATTGGGCGACCGGTTGTATTTGATGAGCGGTATCGGTTCTCCTGATCGTTGGCACCATCTGCGACCGAGCACATGGGAGCGGGTAGTGGCGGCGTGCGCCGAGCACTTCGATCGCGTCGTCATCGACACGAATCCGCTGTTGGACCTGACCGAGGATTCGCTGCCGAGCGGCCCTGCCCACCGGGATAGTGCCGCGCG
>CAYPSE010000194.1:0-2615 GCA_964413305.1 uncultured Rubrivirga sp.
TCGAATCCTTCTTCTGGCCCGGATTCTTGGTCTACGAACTGTTCAAGGGGATGTCCGTTATTACCGGAGGCTGATCGACGATCAGTTCTGGTCGAGCATCTTTCGGACTCTCATCCGCGGAATGTCGGTGATTCTCGCGGCCTTGTTCTCTGTTACGAGTCCGTCCTTGACCACAGCCAACACGATTCGCGCCACTTCGTCGCGAGCCGGGGTTCGAATCCCTCCAGGCGCGCTTCAGTCACCGGGATTCAGGCGATCAGCGGGTTAATCCATCGGACACCGGCAAATCGCGCAAAGTCGGCATCTTGGGAATAGACGGTTCCGCCGTTCTCAAATGCCAGCGCAGCAAGGTGGGCATCGGGAACGAGATCGCCACCGCCACCAGCAACCACCAGGAAGTTGGTCATCAGTTGCACGTGTTCGGGTCCCGGCTGCAACACCAATGTGAGCGGGCACGCAAGCCACGCTTGGACGTCACTCGCAGCGCTAGTGACGTCCATCGGCGCTCCAAGAATCCGCGGATGAGTTGTCAATCGCACGTAGGCCGTCAGTACCGACCAACTCAGTCCGACATGTTCGACGCCCGTCAGCGCGTGTGACCACCACCGCCATGCAGGTTCATGGTGGCGGCTATCGGTGTCCATGGCATGGATAAGGACGTTGACGTCCGGGACGATCGCCTCAGCCTCGCAACTGGCGTGTGATGTCGTCGTCGCTCAAGCCTTCAGCCAAAGACAGGGCTTGATCGAGATCGACTCGCGCACCACCCATGGAGCGGGGCTGCGGAATCGAAGGAGAAACCGGGGAACTTTCCCCAGCAAGAAGCCCGGTTCGCAGTACGCGATTCACCACTTCCTTGAAGGACTGCCCCGATTCCTGGACTCTCTTGTTCAGCAACATCGCTACATCGTCATCCAGCGTGAGAGTGGTGCGCATCCCCCGATGATAGCTTTTTGACATCAAGACATCGGCTGTTGATGATTTGATGCTGTACGTCTGTGTACGGAGTCTTGAGCGAGCTGGTTGATCTAGGTCTTTCCAAGCATCTTGCGGATGGTCATCCGCGGAATATCGGTGATCTTCGCTGCCTTGTTCTCGGTGACGAGACCTGCCTTCACCACGTCGACCACGATGCGCGCCACTTCGTCGCGGGCATCGCGCTCACGCTTCTTGGCCGCGCGCCATTCCTTGGTGGCCTGTTCGAGGGCCTTCTTCGCGGAGCCCTCGCTATCGGTGTGCGCCTTCCCCACGACTACACGGGGAGTTGATCAGCGATCGGGGCCAGGCGCGAATGCAGTTCGCGCCACTCCAGGGCCTCGTCGATGTAGGGCGTCTCGTGGTGCGCCCCGCACGAGCAATCGAGGGTGAAACGGCAGATGGCTCTACTGAAGTCCGAGTCGATCTGGTGCGCAGGGATCGCCTTCGCCTCGAGCGTGGTCGCGCGACGTCCGAAGGATGGGAAGTGGGCCTTCATGAGGACCTCCTAGTGCTGAAACCGGAACAACTGTAATAGTCTAGACATATACAGTTTTGTTTGTCCAGCACTAGACAGGTTCGGCGTGTTCGCGCTGAGGAAACTCCCCGTTAAGCGGCGTTCGGATCGTTGCTGGAGAACTTCAGGACCGCGTTGCTCGCGGCATCGATCCAGTTGCCGACCAGCCGAGGAGCGCGGTTCTGGTTCGCCGAGGACTTGGCCGCATCCCCGTACAGGTCCACCTCGACGCGAACCACGGCCCTGCCGACGGGTCGCACCGCCCAAGTGACGTTGATCGGAGTGCCGTCGACAGTTCCCTCGTAGCCCTTCAGGTACGCGGGAACACCCTTGACCTCAGACGTTGTGTAGTCGCCGCCGCCTGCGTCCATCAGGTAGTACTTGCCGTCTTCCCAGGGAATGCGCGGGTTGTCCGGGCAGTCGACGCTCATGAACGCATCCTTGGCCGCCTGGGCATCCGCCTCGGACTTGTACTGCCAGATGGTCACGGACATCGAGATGTCCTGCGACACCTCGTAGCCCACCGCACCGTAGGAATCGGCCTCGGGGAGCGTCACGTTCTTCTTGGTGGTTGTTGGGCAGACTAAGGGCCGCAAAGCCGACGCCGCATCGCCGCGTTGGTTGGCGTAATAGAAGTTCTGGGTCCATTGACCGAGAGAGACTCCCGGTTGCGCACGCAGCACAGCCTGCTCGAGTTGTGCGGGCTTCATGTACGCATACGTTTCGGCAGAGGCCGTTGGAGCGAAAGCCAGGGGTAGAACCGCAGCAGCTAGTGCAGCCACGAACACGCGAACTCGATTTCTCATTTTCCCGACTCCCTCTCCTACAACAAGCCGTCTCTGGCCAGAACTGATGTCAGACTAGCCCGAGTGCGGTCGCGCCCGTCGCGAATGTCGTATTACCCGTAGTTGGCTTCACAGGCGAGCGGCTAGCCACTCTCGTGCGTCGGACACACAACTCGTCGGAAGACTGAAGTGATCATCGTTCGGATAGTCCTTCGAGGTGATCTCTCCACCGAGCTCTTGGACGGCCTTCGCGTATTCGGTCTGCCAGGCAACGGGAACCACCGTGCCCCCATCGAAGGAGTCGATGCACATGAGAACTGGACAGATGGGCCGGTGTT
>CAYPSE010000195.1:0-2601 GCA_964413305.1 uncultured Rubrivirga sp.
AACGAGTACCTCGGCACCAAGGGCCACGGCAAGTACCTCAAGCGCGGCATGAACCAGTACCTGGTCTAGCCAACGCACGACGATCCACAAGAGCACACGACAAGAAGACCCATCCACGAGAGCCCGATTCAGATAAGGGATTCAAGACAAGGGAGCAAGACGTTGCGCACCATCAATCACTGGATCGACGGTAAGGAAGTTCCAGCCACCTCGGGCAACTTCGGACCGGTGTTCAATCCGGCCACCGGCGAGCAGCAGGCACAGGTCGGTTTCGCGTCCGTTGCGGACATGGACGAGGCCGTCGCCGTAGCCAAGCAGGCCTTCGCATCCTGGCGCTCGGCCTCGCTGTCCCGCCGTGCAGAGGTCATGTTCCGCTTCCATGAGTTGGTAGTCCAGAACCGCGACACCATCGCCAACTTGGTTTCCGCCGAACACGGCAAGGTTCCTTCGGATGCTGCAGGCGAACTCGCTCGCGGCATCGAGAACATCGAATTCGCGTGCGGCATCCCGCAGTTGATGAAGGGCAATTTCTCCGAGCAGGCCTCGACCGGCGTCGATGTGTACTCCATCCGTCAGCCCCTGGGAGTGGTGGCGGGTATCACCCCATTCAATTTCCCGGCGATGGTGCCGATGTGGATGTTCGCCAACGCCATCGCCACCGGCAATACCTTCATCCTCAAGCCCAGCGAGAAGGATCCCTCGGTGTCCTTGTTCATGGCTGAACTGTTGAAGCAAGCTGGTCTGCCCGATGGTGTGTTCAACATCGTGCAAGGCGACAAGGTGGCGGTGGACCGCATCCTGGAGCATCCGGACATCGCCGCGGTGTCCTTCGTGGGGTCCACCCCGATCGCCCAGTACATCTACTCCACCGGAACGGCCAACGGCAAACGCGTCCAAGCTCTGGGTGGTGCGAAGAACCACATGATCGTGCTCCCCGATGCCGACATCGACATGGCCGCCGACGCCGCGGTGAGCGCCGGCTACGGCTCGGCCGGTGAGCGCTGCATGGCGATCTCCGTGGTCGTGGCGGTGGGCGACGTCGGCGACAAGCTCGTCGACGCCATCGCCGCTCGCCTGCCCAAATTGAAGGTGGGCCCGGGCACCGATCCGGACGCAGAGATGGGACCGCTGATCACTCGAGAGCACCGCGACAAGGTGGCCTCGTACGTTGCTGGTGCACCCGCGGAGGGCGCAACGGTGGTCGTGGACGGACGCGAGAACGATCTGCCTGCGGAGGGGTTCTTCCTCGCACCGTCGCTGATCGACAACGTCAAGCCCGGCATGAAGGCCTACGACGACGAGATCTTCGGACCGGTGCTCTCCGTGACCCGCGTCAACACCTACGAAGAGGCCGTGAACTTAATCAACGATCACCAGTACGGCAATGGCACCGCGATCTTCACCCGCGACGGCGGAGCTGCGCGCCAGTTCCAATTCGATATCCAGGTCGGCATGGTCGGCATCAACGTGCCGATTCCCGTTCCCGTCGCCTACTACAGCTTCGGTGGCTGGAAGGCATCGCTGTTCGGGGACGCCAACATGTACGGACCCGCGGGTATCGACTTCTACACCCGCACCAAGACCGTCACCTCGCGCTGGCCCGATCCGGCGACGTCGTCGGTCGACCTCGGCTTCCCGCGCACGCGCTAGCAGAACCCGCAACGAACCAAGGAGTTACCTGATGGATGTAGGCGTCGTACTGCAGTGCACTCCCCCGGCATCGCGAGTAGTCGATCTGGCACGGCGTGCCGAGACCTACGGCTTCAACTACGTATGGACCTTCGACTCGCACATCCTGTGGGAGGAGCCCTACGTCATCTACAGCAAGATCCTCGACGAGACCCGCAAGGTGATCGTCGGGCCCATGGTGACGAACCCCGCGACCCGCGACATCACCGTCACGGCATCGGTATTCGCCACGTTGAACGAGATGTACGGCAACCGCACGGTCATCGGAATCGGACGCGGGGACTCCGCAGTTCGAGTCACCAACGGAAAACCCGTGACCGTCGCGGAACTGCGGCAAGCGGTCGTGGACATCAAGGGCTTGGTGAACGGTGAGGCCGTCGAGTACAAGGGCAACAACATCCGACTGCCCTGGGCACAAGGTAGCCGGACCGACGTGTGGGTCGCCGCGTACGGACCGAAGGTGCTCGCGTTGACCGGCGAGGTAGGCGATGGCTTCATCCTCCAGCTGGCCGATCCCTCGATCGCCGAGTGGACCATCAAGGCCGTTCGCGATGCCGCCGCCGCGGCGGGGCGAAACCCCGACGACGTCTACATCTGCGTTGCGGCCCCGGCATACATCACCGACGGCTCCCCCGAGCAGCACGCACATGCGGTGGACCAACTTCGCTGGTTCGGTGGCATGGTCGGCAACCACGTAGCCGACATCGTGGAGCGGTACGGGGATTCGGGAGTTGTTCCCCAGGCGTTGACCGACTACATCAAAGGGCGGCAGGGCTACGACTACAACCAGCACGGGCAGGCGGGGAACACCCACGCCGACTTCGTGCCCGATGAGATCGTCGAACGCTTCTGCATCATCGGTACTCCCGAGCAGCACATCGCGCGCCTCGAAGAGCTCAAGGCCCTCGGGGT
>CAYPSE010000196.1:0-2574 GCA_964413305.1 uncultured Rubrivirga sp.
GGGTCCGCATGTGGGACGGCATGCCCGAAGTCCTGCCCATCCAGGGGGCGATCGTCGCTGCCGTCTTCTGCGTGATCGCCTTCTGGAAGGTCTTCCGGGGAGTTCGCGGCACCGACGCCATCGTCTGGAACACCGTGGGTATCGTCACGCTCCTCTACCTGTTCACCAGCGCTGCGTGGATTGCTTCAGGCAGCGCATTCGACTAGCCGACGGAGGCCGCTCGCATGGACTGGCTGAGCCTGGCGGCCGTGGTGGCAGGGGTGGTGCTGCTCGTGGCCTGGTACCGAGCGGAGAACGCGCCCAGTCCCGAGGCGCGGCGCCCATGGTTGATCGTCCGGTACGCCGCCATCGGCATGATCGTGCTGTGGCTGGTGGTGGAAGGTCCCACCATGTTCCGCTTGCTGTTCCAGGGCGGGCTGGAGTAGCGCAGGAAACTCGGGACCAAAGTCCCTACTCGCTAGGTCGCACTGCTGTGGCCGAATCCCTCCCGACGATAGATGCTGGCAGGTATGGCCGATCAGCGGGAGAACAGGTGGGCAGGGCGCATCGTCGCTGGTGTCGATGCATCACCGTCCGCACATGCAGCTGCCCAATGGGCGGCGCGGGAAGCGGTTACGAGAGGGCGCGGCCTGACGCTGACTACTGCCGTTCTTCCCCCCACCACGATCGGTGGACTGGGTGCCCCACCTGCGATCGACTTCCTGGATGCCTTACACGCCGAGGCTGTAGAGATCTTGACGGCGCTAGCGAAGGAACTACCCGGCGACGACATCGACGTGGTCGTGGAGATCGCCAGCCCCGGCGGCCTGCTGGTCGAGGCATCACACGACGCCCACATGATCGTGCTGGGTTCTCGCGGCACCGGTGGCTTCACCGGCTTGGTCTTGGGATCGGTCGGTTCGCAAGTGGCCGCGGCGGCTGAGTGTCCCGTCGTGGTGTTTCGGGGTCAGCCCAGGGCCGATGCGAGCAACGTGGTGGTGGGCATCGACGGTTCACCGAACTCACAGGCGGCGCTGGGGGCCGCCTTCGAGTTCGCGAGTTTCCACGGACTCGGCCTCACCGTGGTCCATGCCTGGGACATTCCCGCGTACGACCTCATCGAGATCCCGCAAGGTGCGGTGGCGTTGCCGATCGCCGAGGTCGCCGAAGACGAAGTGCGCCTCTCGGCGGAGGTTCTCGCCGGTCATCGGGACACCTACCCCGACGTTGTGGTCCGCGAACATCTGGTGCGAGGTGCTGCAGCCACGGCACTCGTCGATCAATCCATCGATGCCGCACTGCTGGTGGTCGGTACGCGCGGGCGTGGCCAGTTCCTGTCCGCGGTGCTCGGCTCGGTCAGCAACACGGTGCTTCACAAGGTGGACATCCCCGTGCTCGTCGTTCCCCTTCCCCAGGCGGAAGGAAGGTACGTGCAATGACTGCAACCGCATCGACACCCAGCCACGTCCTTGTTCGCGACATCATGTCCCAACCGGTCCTCACCGTCGAGACCGACGAGACGCTGTGGGACGCATGGCAACTTCTCTTCGTGTCCGGCCTTCGCCACCTGGTGGTGATCGATCGATTCGGGCAAACCATGGGCGTCCTTAGTGACCGCAACATCCTCGCCGAAGTTCCCGCCACCGCCGAGCACCTGTCCAGCAGACTCGTTGCCGACGTCCTCGCACGTGTTCCCGTGGTGGTCATCGGTCCGAACTCCGATCCGAAGGAAGCAGCAGGAGTCATGTCGCGCGCCATGAGCGAAGCAGTCCCCGTGGTCGACGAGGACGGTCGCCTGGTAGGCATCGTCACCGAGTCAGACCTAGTGCGCTGGCTCGGCGACTAAAGCGAGGCCGACACCCGCAAAGCACGACCACGTCCCCCTCTAGGGTTACCGGGTGGCCGATGCGAAAGAGGACGTTCAGGGCTCGCGCCTGGTGTGGATCGACTGTGAGATGACCGGGTTAAATCCGCAAAGTGACCAGATCGTCGAGATCGCCTGCATCGTCACCGAACCCGACCTCACCGAGATCGACGACGGCATCACCATCGTCATCAAGCCCGACGAGGCCCCCCTCGCCGCGATGGACGAGGTGGTGGTGAAGATGCACAACGATTCCGGGCTGATTCACGAGATTCCGAACGGCACCACGCTCGAGGACGCCCAGTCTCGGGTCCTGGACTACATCAAGTCGCACATCCCCGAGGCACGCAAGGCTCCGCTGGCCGGATCGAGCGTGTACGTGGATCGGATGTTCATCGCGAACTACATGCCGGACCTCGATGCCCACCTGCACTACCGGCTCGTGGATGTCTCCTCTATCAAGGAACTCACCAAGCGCTGGTACCCCAAGGCCTACTACAACACCCCCGAGAAGACCGGTAACCACCGAGCTCTGGCGGACATCCGTGAGTCCATCGCCGAGCTCCGCTACTACCGCGACGCGGTGATGGTTCCGCTGCCCGGACCCACCACTAGCGAAGCCAAGGAACTCGGCAGCAACCACATAGTCGACCACGGGTAGACTCACCCAGCGCTCCCGAAAGGGAGCCGCGGTGGGTGTAGCTCAGCTGGTAGAGCGCCGCGTTGTGGTC
>CAYPSE010000197.1:0-2568 GCA_964413305.1 uncultured Rubrivirga sp.
GGCATCCCCTTCTTCACCGAGTTCGCCACATTGCTCGCCAGATTCCGCCAACACGTGACGGACAGGTAGTGCGTATCGCCTTCGATCCAGCGCTCGTTCTCCCGATCGAATCGACGCGTATTCGATGCGATCCGAAATGATGCGACCGGATCACCATTGCTCGTGAACCGCAGGTCCACGTCCTTGATCACGTTGCCGATCAAAGTCATCATGACGTCATTCATTGCAACCATCACCCTTCTTCGGGGAGCATCCCCGTCGTCATCAAGGGTGTGTGCCGTCAGCGCTCAAGCACAGATGTCGTTGTTGATGTGTGGACGAGCAGATCAACGCTTGTGGAAACTCTCGTGCCGCATTTCCCTATGCTCCCTTCGTGATTCGGTGGCATCGCGCGTGGTTGGTGGCCGCTGTCACCTTCCTGGTACTGCTCACATCCGCAGCTTTCCGCTCATCCGTGGGAGTGCTGGTCGTGCCCTTCGAGGACGAGTTCGGCTGGGCACGTTCTGCTACATCGATCGCGGTCGCCGTCAACCTCGTGATCTACGGACTAGCCGCTCCTTTCGCTACAGCCCTCATGGAGCGCTTCGGAATACGAAACATCGCTGCCGGCGCCCTGACACTCATCGCCATCGGCACTGCGCTCACCACGGTGATGACCGATCCCTGGCACCTGGTGCTGCTGTGGGGCGTGATCGTCGGTCTCGGCGTGGGAGCCACCGCGTTGGTATTCGGCTCACTAGTGGTCAACCGATGGTTCATCGAACGTCGCGGGCTCATGCTCGGCGTGATGGGGGCCGCCTGGGCGACCGGCCAGCTGGTGTTCCTTCCGATCATCGCGAACGCCATCGATACCTCCGGTTGGCGCACCGCCTCAGTCGGCATCGCACTAGCCGCCTTGGTTCTCGTTCCGATCGTCTGGTTCGTCATCCGTGATCGACCCAGCGATATCGGCGAACTCCCATACGGTGCCGACCCGCTCAACCCACCTGCTGCCGAGACGAACACCACCGTCAATGCCGCGCAAGCCGCAGCCAGTGCCGTCACCACGCTGCTCGAGGTGGCGCGCCATCGGACCTTCTGGATCCTTGCCGGCACCTTCTTCATTTGCGGCTGGACCACCAACGGCATCATCTCCACGCACTTCATCCCCGCCGCGCACGACGAAGGAATGCACGCCACTACTGCAGCGGGGCTGCTCGCAGTTGTGGGCATCTTCGACATCATCGGAACCATCGGCTCCGGTTGGTTGACCGACCGCTTCGACCCGCGCAAACTCCTCGCGATCTACTACGGCCTTCGCGGCATCGCCCTGGTCGCGATGCCATTCATCATCGGACCCAGCGTTGATCCACCGATCCTCGTTGTGATGGTGCTGTTCGGACTCGACTGGGTAGCGACGGTGCCTCCCACCGCGATCATGTGCACCCGCGCCTTCGGTCCGGAGAAGGGTGCGGTGGTCTTCGGCTGGGTCTTCGCCGCCCACATGATCGGTGCCGCCGCAGCCGCACTCCTCAGCGGTGCGATCCGCGACATCACCGGCGACTACCTCATTGCCTGGCTACTTGCAGGCGTTCTAGCCCTTGGTGCGTCGATCGCGGCCCTCGCGCTTCCGCGCAGGCTGCGCAGGCCAACGCTCATCCCCAGCGCGTGACCATCTGTTCCACAGCTCCGGCTCTCGCCGTTGCCCGCGTCCACGCGAATCAACTGGACTTGCGCCATGACCTACTCGAGCGGACGATTGACCGAGTCTCTAGAACTTTCTAGAATTCGGAATATGCCCTTTAGCATCAAAAGCGAGCGCGCAGATGACCTCCTATCCGAAGTCCGGGAGCTCACGGGCGAGGGAATCACCGAGGCCATCACCCGCTCGCTCGAAGCCCGGCTCGACCAACTCAAGAAGCGACCGCGGGCCGACGCGGACCACATTCATGAACTCGCGGCGCAACTGAGGGAGGCCTTGTCGATTCCCGCATGGCGAGCAGGAGACCCGGAACTCTCCACTTCTCACGACACCCTGCTGTACGACGACGACGGACTCCCGCGATGAGCACCTCGCTAGTGGTCGACAGTTCGGCATGGGTAGCGATCACCATGCAAGAACCGGATGCTCGCTGGTTCGAAGAAGCCCTAGCGGGGGCTCAGGATCCGGTGATGAGTGCCGGAACGCTGCAGGAGGTGATCTGCGTCTTGGGTCGTAAGCATCTGGCCAAGACCGCCAATGCGTGGGACTTCGCCGACCTAGTGACGAAGACCGCCAGGGCCCAGGGGATTCGCATCGTTCCCGTCGACGCGACCGGGGCCACGCTCGGTGCAGCCGGGTGGATCAGGTTTCGCGGTCGACCCGCACGCCTCAACCTCGGTGACGGCTTTGCATATGCGCTCGCGATTCAGCTAGACGCACCGATCCTGTGTAAGGGCGCGGACTTCATCCATACCAACGCCAAGGTCCTGCGTCCTCCGACCGATGATTGATCCTGGAATACTCAGTCCTCAAGCGCCCGTAGCTCAATGGATAGAGCAACCGGTTTCTACCCGGTCGGTTGAGGGTTCGAGTCCTTCCGGGCGCGC
>CAYPSE010000198.1:0-2566 GCA_964413305.1 uncultured Rubrivirga sp.
GCATCGTCGAGGACTACGTGGGCCACGGAATCGGCTCGGCCATGCACATGCACCCGCCGGTGCCCAATTACGGCAAACCGGGCAGGGGGCCTCGACTCGAGCCGGGCATGGCCCTGGCCATCGAACCCATGGCGACGTTGGGCGCGGCCAGGACGTCCGTCCTCGAGGACGACTGGACCGTGGTGACCAGCGACGGCAAGGCCGCCGCTCACTGGGAGCACACCGTGGCCATCACCGACGAGGGTCCGTGGGTCCTGACCTCCCTCGAGGGCACCCGCCTCTAACCCACCCCCGTTGCGGCGTCACTTGTCGGGGTCGGCGCCCGCTTGGGGTCAAGTGGTGGATGCAACACCTGAGTGATTGGGGTGGGGTGGACCCCGGTGAAGGGCAGCAGGGGAGCGGGCGTAGACTTCGTGGGCTGATATCGGGCTTCCCCGTCCATCCGCAGGTTCCAGGGCCTTCGAGGCCCTGGCAGGCGTGTGTCCGGAGTTCCCGATCGGGAGAGATCTAGAAAGAGGACGGGCTTTGGGTAAGAAGGACGGCGCGATCGAGCTCGAGGGCACGATCACCGAGTCCCTTCCCAATGCGATGTTCCGCGTGGAGCTCGACAACGGGCACCAGGTTCTCGCCCACATCAGTGGGAAGATGCGAATGCACTACATCCGCATCCTTCCCGATGATCGCGTCGTCGTGGAGTTGTCGCCGTACGACCTCACGCGCGGACGCATCGTCTACCGCTACAAGTAACGACCGAACGAGACCAGCAAAAGCGCCCGCGGGCGAGGGAGAACGGACAGAGCACATGAAGGTGCAACCGAGCGTCAAGAAGATCTGCGACAACTGCAGGCTGATTCGTCGCCACGGTCGCGTGATGGTGATCTGTACCAACCCCCGCCACAAGCAGCGTCAAGGCTGAGTTCGGCGCCAGCAAGAACGCACCACCGCACCAAACCAAGCGGGAGAGATAACCCGCACGCACCCACCACACGGGAGCACCCGACCCCCTGCCAGCAGGCGGGGACGACACCTTCGGCCACGGGGCCGAAGACCGGTCTTGGCGGACCGGACTGGGCTCCCACCGCAAACCCCGTGGATGAGAACAGATAGGACCGCCTCATGGCACGTTTGATCGGTGTCGATCTGCCGCGCGAAAAGCGCATGGCGATCGCGCTCACCTACATATATGGCGTCGGCCGTTCGCAGGCAGCGAAGGCACTCGAGGCCACCGGTATCGATCCGGAGATGAAGTCCAAGGATCTGACCGACGAGCAGACCCTCGCTCTGCGCGACTGGATCGAGGCAAACCTCAAGGTCGAAGGTGATCTTCGTCGCGAGGTTGCTGCAGACATTCGCCGCAAGGTCGAGATCGGCTGCTACCAAGGCCTTCGTCACCGCAAGGGCCTGCCCGTTCGCGGACAGCGCACCCACACCAATGCCCGCACCCGCAAGGGGCCGCGCAAGACAGTTGCCGGCAAGAAGAAGGCCTAGGGCGCGCGCTCGTCGCCAGCCCCCGATCAGACGTTCCCAACGTAGGAAGAAGACACGCGAATGCCTCCAAAGTCCGCCGGTGCCAAGAAGGTGCGCCGCAAGGAGAAGAAGAACGTGGCCCACGGCCACGCGCACATCAAGAGCACGTTCAACAACACAATCGTCTCGATCACCGATCCCACCGGTGCGGTGATCTCCTGGGCCTCCGCAGGACAGGTTGGCTTCAAGGGAAGCCGCAAGTCCACGCCCTTCGCCGCGCAGTTGGCCGCCGAGGCCGCCGCTCGCCGCGCGATGGAGCACGGCATGCGCAAGGTCGACGTCTTCGTCAAGGGTCCGGGTTCGGGCCGCGAGACCGCCATCCGCTCGCTGCAGGCCACCGGCCTGGAAGTGGGCTCAATTTCCGATGTCACCCCCGTGCCCTTCAACGGCACCCGTCCCCCCAAGCGTCGCCGCGTCTGATCGCGCGCAGGAAATAGGAGAAGCAACAACATGGCGCGTTACACCGACGCAGACTGCAAGCGCTGCCGCCGCGAGAAGATGAAGCTCTTCCTCAAGGGCAGTAAGTGTGAATCACCGAAGTGCCCCTTCGAGAAGCGTCCCTATCCTCCCGGTCAGCACGGTCGCGGCCGCACTAAGGAGAGTGAGTACCTGCTGCAGCTTCGCGAGAAGCAGAAGGCGGTCCGCATCTACGGTGTCCTCGAAAAGCAGTTCAGCAACTACTACGTCGAGGCCAGCCGTCAGTCCGGCAAGACCGGCGACAACCTGCTGCGCATCCTCGAGACCCGCCTGGACAACGTTGTGTTCCGCGCTGGCTTCGCCAAGTCGCGCGACATGGCTCGTCAGCTGGTGAACCACGGTCACTTCATGGTGAACGGCAAGAAGGTGGACATCCCGTCCTACCGCGTCTCGCCGAACGACATCATCGAGGTGCGCCCCGGCTCGCGTGAGATGACCCCGTTCGTGGTCGCTCACGCCGAGGTGGGCGAGAAGACCGTCCCAGCGTGGCTGGAGGTCGTTCCCTCCAAGATGCGCATCATCGTCCACTCGCTCCCCGAGCGTGCGGTCATCGATACCCCGG
>CAYPSE010000199.1:0-2554 GCA_964413305.1 uncultured Rubrivirga sp.
TAGGAATGCGTGCAGCAGCGTCTCGATGGACGGGCGACGCGAGGATGGATCGAGAAGCGCGCGGGTGACCAGGTCGGTCATCTCCTCATCGCTCATCTCACCGCGATCGCGCAATGCGATCAACTCATGCAGGCGAAGGCCGGGATAGTCGGAGAGGCCCGATCCACGCATGTCCGCGCCGGAGCCTTTGACCCACATGACCTGCTGTTCGCGGCCGAGGTGGTCGGTGATGCTGCCCTTGGCCGAGGTGTTGCCACCGCCGTACACCACGAGGGAGGGGTCGTCCCCGATGCGGTTGGAGCGTTCGACCAAGTCGGCTAGCGGCGCCGGCACACTTTGTGCACTCATGCCCGTCCACCCTCCGAAAGCACGCCTCCTGGAACCAGGGACTCGACCGTCACTCCCTCGGCCGGCTCCACCACTCCCTGTTCGGTGACGATCGCCGAGATGTACTGCGCCGGAGTCACATCGAATGCCGGGTTGAAGCCTTGCGCTCCGGGCGGCGCAACGGATTCGGTATGGAAGGCGGTCACTTCCCGGCCATCCCGCAGTTCGATCTCGATGGATTCGCCCGACGGTGTGGAAAGGTCCACGGTGGACGAAGGAGCGGCAACCACGAACGGGACACCCGCCGCCGAACATCCGAGGGCCACACCGACCGAGCCGATCTTGTTCGCAGTATCGCCATTGCGGGCGATGCGATCGGCACCGATGATCGCGACGTCCGCCAAACCGCGCAGCAAAGTGGAGGCAGCCGCGCCATCGACTTGAACCACGTGCGGGATGCCGTCCTGCGTGAGTTCCCACGACGTGAGTCGCGAGCCTTGCAGCAGTGGGCGCGTCTCGTCCGCGTAGACCATCTCCACTTCACCCCGCTCGTGCAATTCGCGCACGATTCCCAGCGCGGTGCCCCACGCCGTAGTGGCGAGGGACCCGGTGTTGCAGTGGGTGAGGATGCGAAGCGGACGACGACTGGTGTTCGCCAAGATCCAGTCGGCTCCCTTGCGGGAGAGTTCACGGTTGGCGGTCTCGTCCTCCTCAGTGATCAGTTGAGCCTCGGCGAGCACCGCATCGACTCCCTCATCGGCGAACGGTCGCACTCGATCCACACCCCAAGCCAGATTGACCGCGGTGGGGCGGGCATCACGAATCCGGTCGAACTCAGCGGACAGGCGCGTGGCATCCCAGTTCTCCCGCTCTCCCTGGAGCATCGCCAAGGCGACGCCGTATCCACCGACTGCGCCGAGCGCCGGAGCGCCACGCACCACCAAGCGGATGATCGCGTCCACCAGCTGATCGACGGTGGTGCAGCGCATGGAGGTCTCAACGGCAGGCAACTGCGTCTGGTCGATCAGGACTATCGAGTCCTGCGCCCACTTGACCGCCCGGATCTGTGACACCTTGCCTCCAACACAACAGTTGTCCTACAACTCGTGGCTAGGCTAACGCAGGGAGGAGTCACCCTGATGCCCAGTTCCGCCACCAAGGCACGCACCCCGCTCGCCCGCCAGATCGCCGAGGACCTGCGCCGACGCATCGTGGCCGGCGAGTTCACCCCCGGTTCCCGGCTGCCCAGCGAGGCCGAGTTGTGCGAGCACTACCGCGTATCCCGGGTGACCGTCCGAACGGCGACCAAGTCATTGGAGTCGCAGGGACTCGTGGACATCCGACACGGTTCGGGGATGTACGTCGTGGATTTCGGTGGTCAGATCCGTTCGGGTCTGCAGGAGCTGCGCTCGATCACCGAGACCATCGAGGAACTCGGCCTAGACGCGAAGGTGCGCCGCGTGTCGCTCAAACGCAGACGACCCGAGGCCAATGAGATCGCGCGCTTGGACCTTGCGGACAACGACGAAGTCGTGGCTGTGCACCGCGAGATCCTGGCCGACGGCCAGGTGGTGGCCGTATCGATCGACGCCATCCCTGCGCACCTGGTTCCCATCAGCGAGGACGCGACTCTCGGCAACGGATCTGTGTTCGCCCTGCTCGATCGCATCGGTTTGGTCCCCGTACGAGCGCTCGCGGAGATCCACGCAGTTCGCGGGACGGATGTGCCGATTGCCGAAGGTCACGTGGCGGACGAGTTACTCATACTGCTCGACCAGGTGCACTATGACCGTTTCGGACAGCCCGTCGCATATAGCAAGACCTACTTCGTGGAAGGACGCTTCCAGTTCGTCATCCTGCGCACCCGCTGAAGCGGATCACATAAACTCACCCACCTCCATCATTGCGTGACCACGCGCGCCAAGGACGGCACGCGCATCGTCGGCGAGCATCCCCGCAGGATCCGCGTGAGTTCGGACTTCTCGGTCGAGTCCACCGCCAACCGCCACCGGAACTTCACCGCCACCCACGTCTTCGCGTACTTGCACACCGCTCGCTCGGGCAACCACTCGGCGGGATCGCGATCGGACTTGCTGCGGTTGGATGATGCTGAGACGGCGATAAGCGCACCGGGGAAACCGAGGTCGTTGGCGAAGCGTTCGCGCGTAGCTGGGTTCCACCGCCACGCACCGGAGTCCCAAGCCTCCTTGAGCGGAACGTAGTGATC
>CAYPSE010000200.1:0-2546 GCA_964413305.1 uncultured Rubrivirga sp.
CCGAGGTAGGCGACTGAGAGCGGTATCAACCGCTCAATTCGTTCCGGAGGGCCTCCAGTTCGGGCAGAGCGTCAAGGTCCTTCGGACGTCCTGCAAATTCCTTCGAAGCGATGATGTCGTCGAGGGAAGCCACGCTGATCGTGACATTGCCCACCGTGACGCCTACGGCCCGCGAAGCGAGGTCGGCGTAGGGGTGTCGACCACCAGCCGGATCTCGCAGTTCCAGCAGCAGGTCGAGGGGACCAGCGTCTGTCATCCAGGTAGAACTCCCGAAGGCTGCAAGCGTCGCGGAATCCAGACGGAGCGGGAGTTGCCGCGCCTCTTCATCGCTCATTCCACCCACTCGCAAGCGGGCACCCAATTCATCGAGCGCATCCGCTAAGCGCTGCAGGTTCTCCTCGTCGGTGGCCGGCACGCAGTCGATGTCGGCCGTTGCTCGCCCGGCCCCATGCACCCGAGCCGCTACACCACCGACGAGCACATATTGGACGCTATGTCGGTCCAGGACTTCCAATATGCGATCAGGATCGAAGGCGGAGTTCGACGAGGTGGTGTCCACTCAGTGGCCTACGCGGTACGCGCACGATCAAGGTTCGCGAGAAACTCCCGGACCTTGTCAGCGGAATCGAGCGGCTCGCCCGCAAGCGTCGTAGGGAGGTCGTCCGAGGTTGGCGGGTCGCTGCCCACGAGGTCGCGGGCACTGTCCCAGTGCTTGGTCGACACCGTCTCCTTCACATTCATGATGCTACCCCCGCACTCCTGCGCACCACTGTCGACATCGCACTGTCGAACGACGACGTTGTCTGGGCCGCGGGCGGACACCCGCACTGCGTGTTCCCGACCAACTACGACGAACTCCTTCGCATCACCGGTGGCGAAGCCGCCGAGGTTGGCGACTGACGATCACGGCCTTCCTGCAGCCTTCTCGATAATCGAAAACGCGGTGTCCACTGTGAGATCGATAGCACTTTGGCGGGCTGCTCCGCGAGGTTGACGGAGTATGACGTCGTGGACTCCGCCGTCGATCGTTGCCACCACCATCTGCGCTACCAATAGTCGTTCACGGTCATCTGAATACTGTGATGACAGGAAATGCGATGTCATGTCTACTAGCTGCTTCTTCGCTCCCTCGAGTTCGACGTTGATCTCATACGTCCGCGGTGCCGTGTGCATGACGAGAAGGTGGAGTTCGTCCAGGTCATGTTGTTCAACGAGGAAGTCCACAACCGAGCGAATCGTTTCCCGGATTCCACCTTCGGGGCTGAGTCCCAATACGAGCTCAACAAGACCCGCAGTTGCGGTCTCAATATGCCGCCGGGTGAGTGCAACGAGGATGGCGTCCTTATTAGGAAAGTATTGATAAAGGGAGCCAACGGAGACCTCGGCCTCATCCGCAATCTCGTTCGTGGTGGTGCCGATGTAACCCTGCTCCTGAAAAATGCGAGCAGCCGCATCGAGGATCCGTTCAACGGTGAGCCGCGAACGCTCCTGACGAGGCGATTTTCGGGGAGAAGTCGGCTTCGGCTGCACGGCGGACGCTCCAGAAATGCGAGTTGAGAAACCTGAGGAATATTCGCATTCTAAATGCATGGCCGTTGTCGATCTGCGCACCGAACTCCAAGCACCGGCTCAGGCCATCTGGAGTGCCGTCAAGACACCCGCGGCATTTCGCACGGTGACCCGGGGACTACGCGTGATGCCAGCAATCCAGGCACGCGGCGACGCATGGAGAGAGGGGGAAACGGTTGTGGGGTGGGTCTTCCTCTTTGGACTCATCCCGTTTTCCCGTCACACCCTGCACATTGCGGTGATCGACGATGCCGCGCGGAGGCTTGCTAGCGAGGAAAGCGGTGGCCTGCTGCGAACCTGGAACCACGACATCGTTGTCACACCCATCAGCGAAGCACGATGCATGTATCGCGATCACGTGGAGTTGGACGCGGGGATATTCACACCGATCGTCGCCTTGTACGCGCACTGGTTCTACCGAGCCAGGCAGCGGCGGTGGCGCGCCTTAGCTAAGGAACTCAGTTCATGAAGAAGATGAATGACGACGTCAGAAGGATCATCGCCGGGAACCTTGCCGCAGCGAAGAAAGCCCGACTACGCGCTGACTGGAGTGAGTGCTGGCAGTTACTCGAGGACGCACACGTACTCAGCCAGCCATGGGTGTGGGCTCACGTGCGGGTGCACGCATCGATGCTTGTGACTGGGTGGCACGCTCGTGATGTACGCGAAGTCCGGGGCCAGATTCTGCGCCTCCTCGCCGGTGGACCAGCATCGGCACTGGGGCGCTACCCCGTCGGCAACACCGGACGAGCCCGAGTCTCGGCCATCCAACCGATGCCCATTCGGCCTGATCTCTCAGCGATTCTCTCCGAAGCCGGGTTGCCGACCGCATAACCCTGCGATGGCCATCAGTTGCAGAACCCACAGACGACGTTGCTCCCGTCGGTCACCCCGAGCCGCTGCGCACGATCGTGGACGTCGCCCTGTCGAACTACGACGTCGTGTGGGCAGCAGGCTGTCACCCGCACTGCGTATTC
>CAYPSE010000201.1:0-2546 GCA_964413305.1 uncultured Rubrivirga sp.
AGAGACACCCGGCTTAAACCCGGCACAGTATGGGTTCGAATCCCATCGAGGGCACCCAGAGATCGGCTAACGGGCCTCCGTGACATCGATGTGGACCTCGTTGCGACGCAGAAACCATGGCTTGAACGGTGGATCGAAGCGGGCGAAGCGCGGTTCGCCCACGGGGACCCAGCCGTCGCCTTCGATGGCGGCGAGCAGCTCGCGCACCTGTTGTTGATAGGCCGACTCAGACCAGCGTCCGGAGTAGCGGGCCACCGCGGTCAGACTCGGTGGCATCTCACGCACGCGCACTCTGGTGTCGGTCGGAACCGGTGCGGACTGCGCACTCACGGAGCGGGGGAGCACGAAGGTGATCACATGCTCACCGCGAGCCCCGGGTGACTGGATGACCGGGGCGGTCATCGCGAGTTTCCTCTGCTGGACGACGGGCGCGGTCATCGCCAGTGATTCACGGGTGCGGTTGTTGCCCCCGATGTACTCAAGGAGTGGTCGGAATCCCAGACTGCCCGCGGCCTCGAATTCCCCATCGACGACGACCTCCGCCACCACGCACGCTGGGTACCGACGAAGTTCGTACGCATCCGTGCGTCGAACCACCTCGTAGGGCTGTTGCTCCGTCATGTGTTGACGGTACGCCCCCTCGGGGGCTTCACGAAAGTCATGTGCGTGGTGGCAGCAGTTGCTCGTTGTGCTCACCGAGCAGCGGTGCCCGGGTGAATGGCTGATCATCGCCGTGATCGAACTTGATCGGTGCCCCGGCGATATCGACGGTGACGCCACTGGGATGGTCCACGGTCTTGATCATGTGCCGAGCGGCCACATGTGGATCGGTGGCGATGTGCTCGGCGTATTGCACGGGAGCCGATGGCACTTCCCCATCGAGGCGTGCGATCACCTCCGAGGTCGGCAGGGTGGATGTCCAATCCTCGACGAGTCCGTAGACCTCGGCCGCATTGTCGAGACGTCCGTCGTTCTTCATGAGACGTTCGTCGCCGGCAACGTCCAGGCGCCCCATGACGGTGCACAGTCGCTGCCAGTGGTGGTCGGTCGGAGTGGCGATCGCGACGAAACCATCGGCGGTCTTGCTCAAGCCGTACGGGCACAGGATCGGGTGGGTGTTGCCCTGCGCGCGCGGCCCGGTGCCGTTAATCGAGTGCTGATACACGATCCGTTCACTCAGCGAGAGCACGGCGTCGTACATCGCGACGTCGACGAATTCACCTCGCCCGGTGCGATCGGCTTGGTGTACTGCAGCCAGGATGCCGCACGCCGCCAAAGCGGCCGGGAAGATGTCGCCGACCCCTGGGCCGACCTTCACGGGATTGTCCGCGTCGGTTCCCGTGATTCCCAAGATGCCGCCCATCGATTGGGCGATGATGTCGAAGGCTGGCCACTGCGCGTACGGGCTCTCGCCGGTGCGCGGGTCGCCGAACCCGCGGATGCTGGCGTAGACCAGTTTCGGGTAGCGCGTCTTCAACGTCTCGTAGCCCAGTCCGAAACGGTCCATCACACCTACCCGGAAGTTCTCCACGAGAACATCGGCGCCCGCGAGCAGGTGGTGCAGATCCGCTACGCCCTCATCGGTCCGCAGATCGATCATCACGCTGCGCTTATTGCGGTTGGTGCTGGCGAAGTACCCGCCGTAGCCACCTTGAGCAGGCTCGGCGGGATGCGGCCCCCAGGCGCGGGCGACGTCGCCGGTAGGCGGTTCGACCTTGATGACATCGGCACCCATGTCCGCCAGCAGCATGGTGCAGTAGGGCCCGGACAGGACCTGGGTCAGGTCGATGACACGGATGTCGGACAGGGGTCCGTGCACCGAGCCTCCCGGGCGGATGAGACGTCGCAAGCCGGCCAACACACTTGCCTGCGGACCAGCCTCCCTCACCTTAGTTCGCCACGGGCGAGCACCACTTGGCGCTCCGGCGTCTGTGGGTTACCGTGGGAGGCATGCAGACGAATAACCCTGTCCTGTCGCGCTACGAGAAGGCCGGCTCCTCGGGTTTCGCCTATGAGGAGGGCCGCTCGGCTTTCGCGCGAGCCTCCGGCGAGGCTCCCACGGCCCAGCCCGCTCCCACGGCCCAGCCCGCCACCCAGCCGGCTGGTTCTCCCCCGTCGGACAACGAACTCCAGTTCCAGACCATCACCGCCGGTGGTGGTGTCCGGGTCACTTTGAACGACGTCATCGTGAAGTCCGCGATCATGTTCGGCCTGGTCGTGGTGTTCGCGTTCGTGGGATGGAACCTCATCGCTGCGGCTCCCGGGTTGATGCTGCCGGTATTCATCGCCGCACTCGTCCTGGGCTTCGTGAACGCGCTGAAGAAGAACGTGTCTCCCGCACTGATGGTCGTCTTCGCCGTGGCGGAAGGCCTCATGCTCGGTGGTATCAGTTATTGGTACAACTCCTACGCCGTGATCAACGGCTGGGACGGCATCGTCCTGCAGGCAGTGGTCGCCACGATGACCACCTTCGGTGTGATGCTCACGCTCTACCTGACCGGCGTCATCAAGGTCACCAAGCGCTTCACCCAGGTGCTCATGGTGGC
>CAYPSE010000202.1:0-2527 GCA_964413305.1 uncultured Rubrivirga sp.
CCCGTCAAGACAAGGTCGCGACCGTCAGCGAGATCGCTGACCGATTCCGTGCGTCCGCCGTCGCCGTCCTGACCGACTACCGCGGGCTGTCCGTTGCGCAATTGAAGGACCTACGTCGTTCACTGGGCCCGACGGTCACGTTCTCGGTCGTCAAGAACACCCTGACCAAGCGCGCAGCAGCCGATGCCGGTATCGAGGGTATCGACGAACTGCTCGTTGGTCCGAGTGCGATCGCGTTCGTCGAAGGCGATCCGGTCGACGCAGCGAAGGGAATTCGCAACTTCGCCAAGGACAACCCGGCCCTGGTCGTCAAGGGCGGCTACATGGACGGTGCTCTGCTGACGGCGGAGGACTTCAGCAAGCTCGCGAACCTGGAATCGCGCGAGGTGCTGTTGTCCAAGTTGGCCGGGGCGATGAAGGCCAAGCAGTCCCAGGCCGCCGCGTTGTTCGCCGCACCGCTCGCGAAGGCGGCTCGCGCCGTCGGCGCACTGCAGACCAAGCTCGAGTCCGACCCGTCGGCCGCCGCGTCTGCAAGCACCACTACCGAGGTGGCCGCAGAGACTGCTGCCGCGGAGGTAGTCGCCGAAGAAGTAACCACCGATGTGGTCGTCGAAGAGGCCACAGCAGAAACCGCTACCGAGGCAGTCGCCGAGGAAGCAACCACCGAAACTCCCGACGCAGCGGCTGAGGAAACAGCCGAGGCGGCGGAGACCACCGAGGGCTGATGCCCACCCGGCCCTCGGCCGGAACGATTCGAAAGGACGCCACCATGGCGAAGATGAGCACCGATGAACTCCTCGATGCGTTCAAGGAGATGTCCCTGCTGGAACTCAGCGAGTTCGTGAAGGCCTTCGAGGAGACCTTCGACGTCACCGCTGCTGCCCCCGTTGCCGTTGCTGCCGTTGCAGCCCCGGCTGGCGGTGGCGCGGATGCAGGTGCTGCCGAGGAGAAGGACGAGTTCGATGTCGTCCTGGAGGCCGACGGCGGCAACAAGATCGCAGTCATCAAGGAGGTGCGCGCGCTCACCAGTCTGGGTCTGAAGGAGGCCAAGGAGCTGGTCGAGGGTGCGCCGAAGCCGATTCTGGAGAAGGTCAACAAGGCCAAGGCCGAGGAAGCCAAGGCTGCCCTCGAAGGCGCTGGCGCGACCGTCTCGCTCAAGTAGTACCCGTCCGTTCAAGTCCGGACGTCCGGAAGGGGAGTCGCCTGTGGGCGGCTCCCCTTCTGCTTGCCTGGTCACGCTGCTTGCCTGGTCACGGTCGGATCACGATGTGGGCCGCAAAGACCATGCCGCGCTTGACGTTTCGGCCGTTTGCGGTAACGATCTATCCACGCACTAACTAGCTACGCAAAGACCCGGTGCGGATCCGTCAGGACGAGGATCGAGCCAGGTAGAGCAGGGGATCGGTTCGCTGTCACCCCCCGCCGCCTGCCCCGATCGAGGGACTTTCGGAGGCCCCCCGGGTTAGACAGCGGCGTGCCCCCCGGGTATGCTGCCGCTTTGCGCTGCCCTCACACCCCTCCCCCCGAGCGGTCGTGTTCGCCTCGGTTCCTCCACAGAGGATCGAGTAGCGAATTTGACAGTTCGGGATGAAGTGGCGTGCGCGGGGATGGCGCGAATGACGTCAGCGTCGCAGATGCGCCCCGGAAGGAACCGTCTTGGTAGTTAAGACTTCGGTCAGCACCCCCTTGTCCCCGAATCTCGCTCGTCACTCCTTCGCGAAGATCCGCGAGCCCCTGGCAGTTCCCGATCTGCTGGCCCTGCAGAAGGCCAGCTTCGATTGGCTGCTCGGCCGCCCGGATTGGCAGGCGAAGGTTGCCGCGGCGGTGGCTGCGGGCAACACCGAGATTCCGCAGGAGTCCGGGCTCAGCGAGATCTTCGAGGAGATCAGTCCGATCGAGGACCTCGCCGGGATGATGTCGCTGTCCTTCCGCGACCATCGCTTCGAGCCGCCGAAGTACACCGTGGAGCAGTGCAAGGAGAAGGACTTCACCTACGCCGCTCCGCTGTTCGTCACCGCCGAGTTCATGAACAACGAGACCGGTGAGATCAAGTCCCAGACCGTGTTCATGGGCGACTTCCCGCTGATGACCGACAAGGGCACCTTCATCATCAACGGCACCGAGCGCGTTGTGGTCTCGCAGCTGGTTCGTTCACCGGGTGCGTACTTCGAGCGCTCGATCGACAAGGCGACCGACAAGGACGTCTACACCGCCAAGATCATTCCCAGCCGCGGTGCATGGCTGGAGTTCGAGATCGACAAGAAGGATCTCGTGGCCGTTCGCGTGGACCGTAAGCGCAAGCAGCCGGTGTCGGTCCTGCTCAAGGCTCTGGGCATGACCACCGAGGAGATCCGCGAGCGCTTCGGCCAGTACGAGATCTTCATGGCCACCCTCGAGAAGGACACCATCGAGAGCCAGGACGATGCGCTGCTCGACATCTACCGCAAACTGCGTCCAGGTGAGCCGCCAACGCTGGAGAACGCACGCAACCTGATCGACAACTTCTACTTCAACCCCAAGCGCTACG
>CAYPSE010000203.1:0-2490 GCA_964413305.1 uncultured Rubrivirga sp.
ATTGCGGTTGGCGCGCTCGCGGGCGCATTCCTCACCGAAAAGCAGGTCGACGATGCGATCCAGCAGGTGGTCGAGCGAAGCCCGGACACCCTTGCGCCACTGCAGCCGGCCCTCGACGCCATTGTCAAGTTGGCCGACCGAGGTTCCTCCAGTGCCTTCACCATCACCACGATCGTGTCGATATTCGTTGCCACATATGTAGCTTCGAAAGTGGTTTACGGATTGCGCGCCACACTCACCCGCATGTTCGGTGCTCCTGAACGGATCCATGGGCTCATCGATCGTGGATTCTCCGCCGTGATCGCACTCCTGGGCATCGTCGGGATGGTCGCGGCGTTGTTGATCTTGCAGTTGCTTCCCCGAGTCTTGGAAGCACTAGGCCTTGACTCCGTGCTGCAGTTGGTGGGTTCGCGGATTGTGAACTGGACCGTGCTCGCGGTGTTCGCCTTCACCATCTGCGCTGTCGCGATCAGATTTCTGCCCGACATCGATAACCGGGTGTCCGTCAGATCCTGGGGAGTCCTGTTCGCCACCGTATGGATGTTGGGCTCGAGTGCGGTCTTCGGGCTCTACACGTCTTTGTCGAACACGGTCGGTACCGCTGTGGTGATCTTTGGAGCCCCGATCGTGCTTCTGTTATGGACCTACCTGATCTTCGTCGGGATCGTGTTGGGTGCAGCGATCGAGGCCCAGCGCATGGGCATCACCGCACCGCCACGCCCAGAACCCATCCAGCTGCCGCGTTGGCTGGCGTCGTGGACGGCCAAGGTGGGCGCGGGTAAAAACCCGGAGTAAGTCGGGCCGCACATCCTCATGAGGAGAACCAGCGCGGTGGCCCGGCGATCAAGGCCGCCGCGAACGCGCCGAATGCGGCGCCAACTCCCGCTGAGAACGATCCGACGAAAGGCATCAGCAGGCCACCCAACCAGCCGGCGACTCCTAGAACCGCGCCGGATCCGACTGCGAAAGCGAGGCGGCCTCCGGCCGATGAGGCTTCCTGCTTCGCGGGAGCAGAAGGCGTTGCCTTGGCCGGCACGTTCCCTGTGTTCGAGCCCGTTGCGCCGGTGTTGAGGGCATTCACCTCGTGAAGTAGGCGCTCGATGTCGTCGTCGGCCATACCCCCAGTGTGCATGACGCTGCAAAAAGTTCACGGGCCCCACCCGAAGGTGGGGCCCGTGAGAAGTCGACGGGTGGGGACTTAGGAAGTCCGGACCTTGTCGGCCTGCGGACCCTTGGGGCCCTGAACGATGTCGAACTCGACGACCTGGTTCTCCTCGAGGGAGCGGTAGCCGTCTGATTCGATCGCTGAGTAGTGGACGAAGACATCCGGTCCGCCATCGGCTTGCGCGATGAAGCCGTAGCCCTTTTCAGAGTTGAACCACTTCACGGTTCCTTGAGCCATGTTGCACATTCTCCTTGCACGAAGTTTCGCGCCGGACACCTCGCCCGGAGCGGGCTAGCCGTTCAAACCTTCGTCCGGAATCTGTGCTCGTGCTCAGAAACTGCTACGTCGCCTGGCTGGCGGCGCTTCATGAACGGTGGTGCTGATCGGTACTTGCCTGCCTTGAGCATAACCACACCGCCCCGTCGCTACGCTCACGCGGTGACCATCGACGAATTGCGGACAGCAATTGGCCGGTCACTGGCCCGCGTGCTCGCGGATTCGGGGAACGAACCCCTGGCCGAGGATCAGATCGTGGTTGAGCGCCCCAAGTCCCGCGACCACGGCGATTACGCCACCAACGTAGCCCTTGTCCTGGCCAAGAAGGTGGGTCGCAATCCTCGGGAATTGGCCGCTGAACTAGCCGAGCAGTTGACCACGGTAGATGGCGTCGCCGCCGTGGATGTGGCCGGACCTGGTTTCGTCAACATCACCCTCGATGCGGCCGCGCAAGGTGAGATCGCTCGGATCGCCGTCACCGAAGGCGAGAAGTACGGGCACTCGACCACCCTCGCCGGGCGCTCGATCAACGTCGAGTTCATCTCCGCTAATCCCACCGGACCGTTGCATCTGGGGCATACACGATGGGCCGCCGTGGGCGATGCGATCGCCCGGGTGCTGGCTGCCGCCGGCGCCGAAGTGGCCCGCGAGTTCTACATCAACGATCGCGGTGTGCAGATGGACAAGTTCGGCGCTTCGGTGATGGAAGCCGCTCATGGTCGCCCGGTCCCCGAGGATGGCTACCACGGCGGTTACATCACCGATCTGGCTGCAGCGATCATCGCCGAGGACCCCGACATTCTCGATCAGCCAGACGACGACCAACTCGTGGCGTTCCGCGAGGCGGCGTATGCCAAGCAACTTCGTCAGCAGCAGCAGGTCCTGGAATTGTTCCGCACCCACTTCGACGTCTGGTACTCCGAGCGCCACCTGCACGCCTCGAACGCAGTGGAGCGAGGACTCGAGCGGCTTCGCGAACAAGGTCACGTGTTCGAGCAGGACGGTGCCGTGTGGTTGCGCACCACGGACTTCGGCGATGACAAGGATCG
>CAYPSE010000204.1:0-2458 GCA_964413305.1 uncultured Rubrivirga sp.
GGCGACCTGGTGAGGACCACCAACACCCCAAGCTGGAACGAGGGTCCGGCGCGATTCACGACGGCGAATTCATCCTATCTGCCCCACTTCACGCCTGACGGCTGGCCGAAGGCGAGTTCTGCCGGACCGATCTCGGATGCCACCACCCGCGCTGCTGGACCCCTCTTGCTGCACGACACGGCCGGCGCGCCTCGCCTGCGTTCGATCCTCAATCTTCAGGAGCCGTGGAACGCGCCCAGTCGTCCTGTACGGTTCAAGATCAGCACCTACTGGCAGGGCACTGGCTACGCCCACGCGAATCCGGGCTTCGGCGGCGGCACTCAAGTCCCGGTCACCACCGTCACCTTTTCTGGGCCAGACGGCGAAGGACCGTTCGGCACCGGTACCGATGTTCCAGCCGAGGCTCGCGGTCCGATCACGATGAGGCGGACGGTGTATGACCATACGCGCACGACGCAGGACCAGTCTGCAATATCACTCACCATCCTGAACAGCGATCAGAGCGATCCCGTTCGGAACATCGTGATTCTGGTCCACGATGTCGAGACACAAGACGCGGATGGCAACTGGACTCTGGTGTATTCGGGCTTCGACCACACGACCTATCGACCGTTTCAGCTCTACCCTGCGTTCATCGAGGCCAATCGCCACTACCGCGTGTGGCGGTTCATGGACGAGGCATTTGTTCAAGGCACCAACGGGATCATCAGCCGAAACACCGGCGTGCCGTTCGAGAGCATGACTTGGGACAATCAGGTGTCCACGACTTCGCCCGTCCAGCAGACGGTCTGGAACACCGGATGGTCGGCGTTCCCGACGACGCTCGGCGTCGAGTACGGCTTTGAGGCGATCAATCGACCGACCCACGCGCTCTTCGGGCGGTCGCTTCGCGCCGCCATCGAGATTTGCAACGGCCTTTCCGCCGACATGTGGTGGTGCCATCCGCACACCGTTGCATGGGCGGGCAGCAGCGGTGTTCCTCAGAACGACGGATCACACATCTGCAAGACAAACGCCGAGACAGGCTCTGTTCAAGTCGACCAAGAGTACATCACAGGATTCGCGTCCGAGATCACCACGCATCTCCGCCCCGAACTGGCGCTCTTGAACGAATGGAGCAATGAGACTTGGAACGAAGCGTCCGCGTGGATCGTGCAGACGCTCTACGCCAGTTCGATGTATCGCCGACTCATCGCGTCTCAGTCGGAGGGCGGAGACGGCCTTCCGTTTGCCCAGACCAGAGACAGAGGTGCTCTGAGCGGATGGCACGCGGCGATCTCGGCGTGGAATGTGGTCGCGATCTCTGCTATCGGTCGGGAGGCAAAGGCACGGATTGCGGACCGAGACGTTGTGACGATCTATGGGGGACAGTCCGCGTTCTTTGCACGAAACAAGGATGCTCTCGGTTGGGTGCAGTACACCATGCCCGGACTGTTCGAGGAACTGGACGCCATCGCCCATGCACCGTATCGCACTCCGACCAGAGGGGACTTCCCCGCGACCCTTCTCTCGCCGTGGACCTCATCGGACTCGTGGTGGCGAGTTGGCACATCGAGCAACCATCCATTCGGACTGAACCTGCCTCACTTCCTTGCATGGAAGGGGTTGGCGTTGGACATGAGTGAGGTCACGACACCTCTTGGCACCTTGTCCGGTGGAAGCTTGCGATCGTACGCGCCGTCTTCGGACAGGCGATGGAATCTGAAACTGTTCACCTACGAGGGTGGCCAGCACGACGAACCCGCGACGGCGGACCAGCAAGCGATAACCTTTGCCCAGCAGTATGACCCGCGATACTTCGACTTCTACAGCAGGTACTTTGAGACGGTGTTCGCCCCCGGGCCGAAAGGTCTGCTCGACGCGCTGGGCCAGCCAGCCGGAGTCGAACTGCACAACCTCAGTGCCAACACCGGACCGGAGCCGATCCACGACCTGTTCACCCACTTCAAGGGCATTGAACGGTGGGAAGGCAAGTACTACTGGGGGTCCAAGCAGTTCAACGGTGAGACCGAGGCGCCCAAGGCGAATGCGATAGCCGATACCGTAGCTACCGCACCGTGGAGTAGCACATGAGATGGATGTTTGTTCAATCGGCGGCGTTGTGGACGCCAGATCAGCTTGGCTCGCTGCGCGCGTGGTACGACGCCGACGACTCGACCACGATCTACGACGCGACGACCGGCGGCAGCCTGCCGAGCAGCGGCAACGATGTCGCGCGATGGGAAGACAAGTCTGGCGGCGGCTACCACGTCACGCAGGGCACCGCGGCGAATTGCCCGCACTACGTCACCAGCACGCTCAACGGTAAGCCGGTGATTGAGTTCGACGGAACCGACGACTGGATCGAGGCGTCTACCGCGTCGCACTGGGCGTTCCTGAACCAATCCGGCGGTGCAGAAGTGTTTGCAGTCTGGAAGGCGGGGACTTCGAGCGACCCAGAGGCCTTCAACTCCTTGCT
>CAYPSE010000205.1:0-2436 GCA_964413305.1 uncultured Rubrivirga sp.
TGATCTCGGCGGCGTCCTGGTCGACCAAGTAGTCGCCGCCCTTGACGGTGTCGAATGTGTGCCACTCCCAGTTGTCCTCTTCGACGTTCGCTAGAGCAGCGCACATACCGCCTTGAGCCGCGCCGGTGTGCGAGCGAGTGGGGTAGAGCTTGGTCAGCACCGCGGTGCGAGCGCGGCCGCTGGCCTCGAGCGCCGCGCGCATGCCGGCGCCACCGGCGCCCACGATGATGACGTCGAAGGTGTGGGTTTGCATCGAGCTGCGCTCCTCTGGCTGACCGTTCCGAATTGGCGAGTCTTCGCTAGCCAATGTTTGGATCGAAGGTGAATACGACGAGTGTCCCGAGAAGGATGATGAAGCCGGCGGATACGTACAGGATCATCTTCAGCCAAAAGCGTGTCTGATCGCGCTCGGCGTAGTCGTTGATGATCGTGCGCATGCCGTTGGTGCCGTGCAGCATGGCGAGCCACAACATGGTGAGGTCCCAGACCTGCCAGAACGGGCTGGCCCAGCGTCCGGCCACGAATGCGAAGTTGATGCGTTGCACGCCACCGTCGAGGATGTTCATGATGAACAGGTGTCCGAGCACCAAGAACACCAAGACGATGCCCGAAATCCGCATGAACAGCCACGAGTAGAGCTCGAAGTTGCTGCGCTGGGCGTTGCGGCGATTCATGGACCGCCCGCTGAAGGAACGGGGTGCGTCGATGCTGGGTGCGCTCATGGGGTGCTCCCGAATAGCGCCTCGAACGTGTGCATGAGCATGCGGTAGGAGGCCGGAATCATCACGACGAACCAGACGGCGGCGATCGCCCAGGTCATCTGACGCTGGTAGCGAGGCCCCTTCGACCAGAAGTCGACGGCGATGACCCGCAGGCCGTTGAGCGCGTGGTAGAGCACGGCACCCACGAGGCCCACTTCCAGGAGTGCGACGATCGGCGTCTTGTAGGTAGCGATGACGAGGTCGTACGCCTCGGGTGAGACGCGGACCAGTGCGGTGTCGAGCACATGGACATACAGGAAGAAGAACACGCTCACGCCCGTGATGCGGTGCAAGACCCACGTCCACATGCCCTCGCCGCCGCGATAGAGCGTGCCGACGGGTGTGGTGGTGGCCACCGGCGTTCCTCCTCCTGGACGGACTGTGCGATGTCGGTGCTCAGACGCTCTGCGCGCTGCCTGGCACCAGGTCAGCGTAACCCCGTTGAGCGTGACCGGCTCGGCGGGTTGGTGAGGTCGATAGGTGGTCTCTCTCACACCTATCCCCGCGCTGGCCGCCCCGGATCGGTCCTAAGGTTTCGCTCATGACCGCTGAGAGCGAATCCGGGCTCCCGATCCAGTCCGTGTACGACGCTTCGGCGCTCAATGGCTGGGATCCGGCGACCCAACTCGCCGAGCCCGGCGAGTACCCGTTCACGCGAGGCGTCTACCCCTCCATGTACACCGGTCGGCCTTGGACCATGCGTCAGTACGCGGGCTTCGGTACCGCACAGGAGTCCAACGAGCGCTACAAGCAATTGCTCGCCGCCGGAACCATGGGACTGTCGGTCGCGTTCGATCTGCCGACTCAAATGGGCTACGACTCCGATCACCCCCTCGCGCACGGCGAGGTCGGCAAGGTGGGTGTGGCCATCGATTCGATCGACGACATGCGGGTGCTGTTCGCGGGCATCCCGTTGGATCAGGTCACCACGTCGATGACGATCAACTCCCCGGCGGCGATCTTGCTGCTGCTCTATCAGTTGGTGGCCGAGGAGCAGGGCATCAGTGCCGACGCCCTAGGCGGAACGATTCAAAACGACGTCCTGAAGGAGTACATCGCGCGTGGCACTTACATCTATCCGCCGGCGCAGAGTCTGAGGCTGATCACAGACATCTTCACGTACTGCCGGAACGAGATTCCCAAGTGGAACACCATCTCCATCTCGGGATACCACATGGCGGAGGCGGGGGCCACGCCCGTTCAGGAGATCGCTTTCACGCTCGCTGACGGCATCGAGTACGTACGGGCGGCAGTGGAGTCCGGCCAGGATGTTGACGACTTCGCCCCGCGTCTTGCCTTCTTCTTCGTCTCACGCACTTCCATCATCGAAGAGGTGGCGAAGTTCCGCGCTGCTCGGCGTATCTGGGCTCGCATCATGAAGGAGCGCTTCGGGGCCAAGAACCCCAAGTCCTGGATGCTCCGCTTCCACACCCAAACGGCTGGGGTTCAGCTCACCGCGCAGCAACCGGAAGTGAATCTCGTGCGCGTTGCGATTCAGGGCCTCGCCGCAGTGCTCGGCGGTACGCAGTCGTTGCACACGAACTCCTTCGACGAAGCGATCGCCCTGCCGACGGAGAAAGCCGCGCGACTGGCACTGCGCACCCAGCAGGTGCTCGCCTACGAAACCGACGTCACCAAGACGGTCGACCCATTCGCCGGTTCCTACGTCGTCGAG
>CAYPSE010000206.1:0-2422 GCA_964413305.1 uncultured Rubrivirga sp.
CCGAAGCGGCCTTCGCGCACCACGATCAGGCGACCCGACGTTGGATCGGTGCCCACTTCACGCAAGGGACCCGCTGCTTGTCCGCGGCCGCGTCGTTGTTTGGGTTGGGCGAATAAGGCCAACGCTTGTTCCAAGGTGACCGAGAAGATCTGCTCTTCGCTTTCCAGCGAACGCGAGTCGGTGCCCTTCGTGAGGTAGGGACCGTAGCGGCCGTTTTGCGACTTGATCTCCTCGCCGTCGCTGGGGTCCACTCCCACGATGCGCGGCAAGCTCAGCAATTTCAGCGCCTCTTCGAGGGTGACGGTGCTCGGTTTCATATCCGACAACAGCGACGCAGTTCGGGGCTTGGCCGACTTCGGCGCACCCTCCGGCAGTACTTCACTCACGTAGGGGCCGTAGCGGCCGGACTTGGACACGATCATGTTGCCGGACTCGGGGTCGATGCCGAGTTCGCGATCCCCGGAGGGCTCGGCAAGCAGTTCCTCGGCCTTCTGCGCGGTCAGTTCGTCGGGTGCCAGGCCAAGTGGGATGTTCGCCCGTT
The DNA here is from genome assembly GCA_964413305.1 of uncultured Rubrivirga sp. Taxonomy (GTDB): domain Bacteria; phylum Actinomycetota; class Actinomycetes; order S36-B12; family S36-B12; genus S36-B12. The sequence continues at coordinate 542 of CAYPSE010000206.1, forward strand.
CCTCACCGCGCTCGACGTAGGCGCCGTAGCGGCCCACCCGCAGGTACGCATCGCTACCGTCGATCGGGAAGGTCGCGATGCCGCGAGCATCGATGGCACCGAGGTCCTCGGTCAAGCTCTTCACGCCCGGGAACTCCCCATTCACGCTCTGCCCGCCGCGCCAGAAGGCCTCGAGTTGTTGCACTCGATCAATCTCACCGGCGGCGATCATGTCGAGGACGTTCTCCATGTTCGCCGTGAATTCGTAGTCGACCAGCGATGAGAAGTGCTCTTCCAGCAATCGGATCACCGCAAATGCGGTGAAGCTCGGTACCAGTGCCGAGCCCTTCTTCCACACGTAGCCGCGGTCGAGGATGGTGGACATGATCGAGGCGTACGTGGAGGGTCGACCGATGCCGAGTTCCTCGAGCTTGGCGACCAGGGAAGCTTCGTTGTAGCGAGCTGGTGGCTTCGTCGCGTGCCCTTCCGCGGTGAGCGACTGCGCGTTGATGGTCTGACCCTCGGAGAGTGCCGGAAGTTCGCGTTCGTCGTCGTCGCTCGTGACGTCCTTCAAGGCAGCCATGAAGCCGGGGAAGGTGACCACCGTGCCCGATGCGGTGAACTCGACGTCGCGACCATCATTGGTCGACGTTCGGAGTTTCACCGTGGTGGTTGCTGTCTGGGCATTGACCATCTGCGATGCGACGGTCCGCTTCCAGATGAGGTCGTACAACGCGAACTCATCGCCCACGAGTTCGCCGGCCACCTCGGCCGGGGTGCGGAACACCTCACCCGCTGGGCGGATGGCTTCGTGTGCTTCCTGCGCATTCTTGACCTTGCGATCCCAGCGCCGTGGCTCGTCGGGTACGTACTCCGCTCCGTAGAGAGATCGCGCTTGGTTACGCGCCGCATTGATCGCCTGCTCGGACAACGTTGTGGAGTCGGTACGCATATACGTGATGTACCCGTTCTCGTACAAAGACTGCGCGACCCGCATCGTCCGCTGCGCACCCCACCGCAGTCGGCTCGAAGCTTCCTGCTGCAGCGTGGATGTCATGAACGGTGCCTTCGGCTTCTTCGACGCGGGCTTTTGCACGACCGAGGCGACGGTGAAGCTCTGGCTGTCGAGTGCTGCGACGAGTGCATTCGCCGTCTGCTCGTCGAGTTGCACCGCACCTTCACGGGAGAGCCGACCGGATTCGTCGAAATCCGATCCGGTAGCGACCTTCGCGCCATCGATGCCCGTCAATCGACCAGGGAACGGACCGGGCAGGAACTCGGCGTCGATTCCCCAGTACTCCGCGGCTGTGAACGCGATGCGCTCACGCTCCTTGTCCACCACCAACCGAACGGCAACGGACTGCACGCGACCGGCGGATTTCGCCTCGCGACCGATCTTCTTCCACAGCACCTCCGAGACCGGGTAGCCGTAGAGCCGGTCCACCACCCGGCGGGTCTCCTGGGCGTCGACCAGCCGCATGTCTAGTTCGCGAGGATTTCGGACCGCTTCGCGGATCGCCTCGGGGGTGATCTCGTTGAACACCATGCGCTTGACCGGAACCTTGGGCTCGAGCACCTCGAGCAGGTGCCACGAGATGGCCTCACCCTCCCGGTCCTCGTCGGTTGCGAGCAGGAGTTCGTCGGCCTTCTTCAGGGCCGCCTTCAACTCCTTGATCGTCGCCTTCTTGGAATCGTGGATGACGTAGAAGGGTTGGAAGGCGTCGTCGACGTCCACCGCGAGCTTGGCCCATGGTGCCTTGCGGTACTCGGCGGGGATCTCAGATGCCTTGGACGCCAGGTCACGGATGTGGCCGACGGACGCCAGCACGGTGTAGCCGTCGCCGAGGTAGCCGGCGATCTTCTTCGCCTTGGCCGGCGATTCGACGATCACCAATGTGTTGT
>CAYPSE010000207.1:0-227 GCA_964413305.1 uncultured Rubrivirga sp.
TTGCCTTGATTGATCAAGCAAGGGTGCCGCCGAATCCCGCAGTGCTAGAGGTCGGTGGCGGGCAACTGTCGCTTCTGATGCAGGCGATGAGGGGTGCGCGGGCCACGGTGCTGGACCTGACGGAAGAGTGGTCGGAGGCGGTGACCAAGCACGGAATCGAGTTTCGGGTCGGAGATCTCGTGCGAGACGACCCCGGTTTCCGGGACGAGTTCGATCTTGTCGTGCTC
>CAYPSE010000207.1:237-2418 GCA_964413305.1 uncultured Rubrivirga sp.
GAGGTGATCGAGCATATGCCCATTCCGGGACATCTCGTCATCGAGAAGATGGCGGGATGGCTCAAGCCGGGTGGTCTGCTGTTCATGACTACGCCCAACCTGTACCGGCTTCGCAATGTGATCCGGATGGCGCTCGGCATGCAGATGTTCTGCCCATTTCGATTTCCACCGCGGGGTTCGGGGTTAGGGCATTTCTTCGAGTACTCGCCCCAAAATCTCGCATGGCAGGTGAAGGAAGCGGGCTTGGAGATGGTGTCGCTTGAGCGGCATCAGCTGGTCAACTCTGGAGCGCACTGGTGGACTCATCTTGGGCGGGTGCTGTGCGCGCCATTGCTCGCGATCCCCAGATTTCGGGATGGGCTCGTCGCGGTTGCTCGCAAACCGGTGGGCTGGACTCGGCCTCACAGGTCCCAGAATCAGTTGCAGGTGGTGCAGAGTGAGATGATCGAGCGATAGGTCAAGCGTGCCCTATCGCCTCTCCTCCCCCGCCACCGTCTCCACCGCGTTCTGCAGCACCTCGTCGGTGGTGACGCCCTCGGCCTCGGCCTCGAAGTTGAGCAGGCAGCGGTGCCGCATCGCGGGGAGGACCGCGCCGCGGACGTCCTCGAAGGCCACGTTGCCCCGCTGGTCGAGCAGGGCCCGGACCTTCGCGGCGAGGATCAGCGCCTGCGCCGCGCGGGGGCTCGCCCCGAACCGCAGGTAGCGGTCGGCCATCGGCGTCGCGAACTGGCCCTTGGGATGGGTGCTCATGACCAGTCGCACCGCGTAATCCTTGACGTGCGGAGCCACGAAGACGCGGCGGACGAGCTGCTGGTGCGCGAGGATCGTCGCGGCGTCGAGCACCCGCTCGATCGCGGGCGAGGTGCCGCCGGTGGTGCGATCGATGATCTCGGAGAGGTCTTCGCGGCTGGAGTAGCCCACCACGAGCTTGAAGAAGAAGCGATCGAGCTGGGCCTCGGGCAGGGGATAGGTTCCCTCCTGCTCGATGGGGTTCTGCGTGGCCATCACGAAGAAGGGCGGCTCGAGCGGGTAGGTCGTGCTGCCGACGGTGACGGATCGCTCCTGCATCGCCTCAAGGAGCGCCGACTGGGTCTTTGGCGTAGCGCGGTTGATCTCGTCGGCGAGCACGATCTGGGCGAAGATCGGCCCGCGGCGGAACTGGAACTCCCGCCCGCCCTCGGTCTCGACAACGATCGTGGTGCCGGTCACGTCCGCGGGCATCAGGTCGGGAGTGAACTGGATCCGCGAGAAGGAGAGGTCCAGCGCCGCCGCGAGCGTCCGCACCAGCAGGGTCTTGCCCAGGCCGGGCACCCCCTCGAGCAGCACGTGGCCGTTGGCGAAGAGCGCGACCAGGACGCCATCGACCACCTCGCCATGGCCGACGACGGCCTTGGCGATCTCGCCGCGGGCGCGGGCGAAGTCGTCGCGGAAGCGGGCGGCGGCGGCTTCGAGTTCGGCGAGAGTGGCGGGGGGCATGGGGCAGGGGCGAAGAGGGATGGACTCGATGGACCAGACGGATAGGAGGGATGGCGGTGGCTTGGCCGGAGCTAGGTATTGCGGCGGGCCATCCGTTGGGCCATCGGAGGTAGTCAGGATAGGGCCTTCAGTTGGCCGGCGGGTTGTCGGTCGAGGAGACTTGACGCCACGGTCGCGAGGGCGAGGGCACCGTTGGTGGCGAACTCGGCAGAGCGGTAGGGACGATGGTCCGCGGCAAGCGACCCAGTTGGCAAAGTCGTGGACCGTGCTGGGCCGCGATCCGATGAGGCTCGCGCGACATGGGTCGAAGGTGGCCCATTGACCGAGGGCTCGCTGCCGCAGGAAGCCCTCGTAGTCCTGCCGCAGTTCACCACCCCACGACTATGAGATTGCGCGACTTGGGAACCCGCAACCGGGTGCGCCGGCTCCCCCTCCGCCTCGCTTCGCTCGGCGGCTCCCCCGCACGCGGGGGAGCGAGCCGGGCAGGGCGTCCCGTTCGGTCCATCCGGTCCAACAGGCCCATCAGGTCCCTCAGGCCCATCCGGTCCATCAGGTCCATTCGGTCCATCAGGACCAACCCGTCCTTCTCGGCCCTGCTGTCCACTCTGTCCACACCCCGCAACGCACCAGCGCCGTCTCCCGCCACACCCTCCGTTCCTACCCCTTCTCCGGCAGCTTCTCGAGCACCTTGTCGATCAGGCCGTA
>CAYPSE010000208.1:0-2384 GCA_964413305.1 uncultured Rubrivirga sp.
GTTCAGGTCCGTGTGCCCGAAAGGGCATGGGGGTTCAACTCCCCCCTCGCGCACCGAAGGTTGCCGATATGGGCAATTCAGAGGTGCCTTATTAGGTAGCCGTGGGTCGACTGAATGTTCCAATTGCCCACGTGCTCATGAGGTCATCTTCAGCGCGTGAAGAGACTCTTGGCATGTGTCCTGATCTTGACTGTGGGACCCCGCCGCCCGAAGCCGCGCCTCTGGAACTCAAATTGCAGTATGGTCAAAACCAGGGTCCGCACCAGAACCAGCGTCGGAGATTAAGTCATGAGGCTGAAGAAGACAGGCGTATTCAGCCGACGGATTGTCATGGGCACTGCAATCGCCCTAGTACTCGCGGCCCTGATCACTCGCCCAGCTGTGGCGTACCCTTCTGGCAGCATCGTGTCCAATCCAGACGGAACCCTGACGGTGACTTACGCAGGGTTCGATCCAAGCCTTGATAATGCAATTCTCTTCTTCTGCCCGACTAGTGAAAGCATCGCGACCTGCGATGAAGAAACCGCGAGCTACGCTGTTGGGGACTTCGGAGGACTGGAGCCTTTGGGGCCCTCTCCAGCTACGGTGGCAGTGGGTATGTCGGTGAACGACATATCTGATCATCTCGCCCGCTCCTGGAGCGCCGTTGCGCTTCCGGCAGGCAACTACACCGTTGTCCTGGCCGACGACTTCTTTGGCTTCATCATTCCGATCCAGGGGTTGACTCCGGCTCGCATCGGGACCACAGATGATCCGTCGTCAGACGTGAGCGGCTCCAGAGCAAGCGCTGGATCCTCAGTTCAGACACTCAGCTTGTTCGAAGCGGAAGGAGTGACCTGCTCCTCGGCGACGGTGAGCGGCCAATTGGGGCAGTGGATCGCCCTGCCAGCAGCTGATTACTGCACGTCTGTTGACCAACCAGATGGGAACGTCCTGGGCTGGTCTACGGTCGAAAATTTCCCTGTGGAGATTGCCCGGCGCCAGGTAACGAATGGCTGGGGAGCCTACGAGGTGTTCGGTGACAACGGTCGGCTGACCGGAGTCTTCATTCCTGCCGGCGGCGCGACGGTATTGACGGGATCAACGCGCCTCTTTCCGATCTTTGGTTGATGATCGAGTCTCGCGTTTCCCTACTTTCAAAATCCAAAGCAATTGCCCAAAAGACTGAGGGCAACTGTTCAACCAATCCCTCGCGCACTACGGTGCATCCTCAGGGCTCTGCGATTGGGGGGTTGTGGGGAACTCGATCAAGTTCAGCCTCCGTCGCCTCGTGTCGCCAGTCATGGGCGCCTTTCATCTGCGTGGACGCCGCGAACGTCACGTCTTCGCTGATCGCGCTCCCAGCGCTCAGGGCACCATCGACATCTTCACGGGTCAGTGGATCACGGCGTTCCCACCTGAACTGGGCGTCACGGCTGGCGCGGTCAACCACTTCGATTCGGCGGTAGATCCGCGGGTGTCGTGGGTCGCCGAGCAAATTCCGGGTGGACTGCGGGGACTCAACATCCTCGAGCTCGGACCTTTCGAGGGTTACCAGACAGCCCTTTTGGAATGGGGCGGTGCGCGTCAGGTCGTAGCCGTCGAAGGCAGCCAAACCGCGTTCTTGAAATGCTTGCTAGTAAAGGAACTCCTGGGACTGAGATCTCGGTTCCTCTACGGCGACATGCTGGCATTCTTGGAGTCGAATACCGAGCACTTCGACGTCGTCTGGGCTAGTGGAATTCTGTATCACCAAACCGACCCCGTCGGCCTACTTGAACGCATCGCCCCTCGTACCGACCGCATCTTCTTGCATTCCCATTGCATCGACCCCGGGCGCTCGGTCCGCAGTCCGGCAGATGAGCGTCTTGATCCGAAAGGGGACGTGCATCAGTTCTGGCGCGGTCACGACCTGCACCTGCACTGCTACCGATACGTCGACGACTTCGCGACGAATGGTTTCGCGGGTGGACCGCGCGACTTCGCCCTGTGGATGGAACGGACCGACATCGAAACCGTGCTCTTCGAACTCGGATTCACCGATGTCCGATATGGAGTCCTCGACGTCGATGGCCCTGCCGGCTCGGCCTTCTTCCTATTGGCCTCCCGCCCGCACAACACTTAGGGCGAAGCGAAACCGCAGTCGCCAGGGACGCAAGACTGAAAGGGAGTGGGTGCAACTCTGCCCGCGCACACGAAGAGGGCCTGCTGCTTCCCCACGATGAGTGGGACGGGAGCCCACTTCAGTGCCAAGGTGCACCCGCATACGGAGCTGTCACCTTCGGACCGCAGACGTCAACGAACCTGTTTGGTACCAGGTGGGCACTTGAAAGCAACGATGGTCTTCTGTTTCTTGCCCTTCTTGCACGTGATCTTCTTGGGTGGCTTGGGGTTGGCGAATTGCT
>CAYPSE010000209.1:0-2367 GCA_964413305.1 uncultured Rubrivirga sp.
TTGCCGATCTTCTTGTACTGCAGCCACTGCACGAGCGCGAACGAGTTGAAGAAGATGAACAGCGAGATCAGGATTCCAACGACGAAGCCGGGGATCGCCGGCTTCTCGGCTGATCCGGGGGCGAGTACCCAGACGACGATGATCAGCCACGGCACGATCCCGCTCATGCAGCCGAAGATGAAGGGCAGCATGCCGCCGCCGGGCTGTTCGTACTTTTCCTGCAACCAGCCGAACAGGATCATCGAGGCATTCACACCGAAGATCGCCATCAACGCAGCGACATCGGAGATGCCGACGATCTGTGCGATCAACACGATCATGATCGACGACGACAGCGAGTACTCCACCCAGCGGAAGTAGTTGTGACCGGCCTGCAGGCCGCGCACGTAGCGCGGGTAGAACCACGGGCTCGCCACCACGAAATGGAAGAAGGCCGACAGCGCGAAGAACAGCGCGACGCCCCAGGCGATGCGCGAATCGAAGATGGTGACCGGATCATTGGGTGGAGTGCCGGGAGGACCGAATACGTACGCCGCAGTGATGGGCAGCGAGAAGTCCGTTGCCAGGAACAGGATCAAGAACATCTGCGTCAGGTGCGCGAACCCGGCGACGATGTTGAGCTTGCGCAGACCGGCGAAGGTGATGCCGGTCTCGGACTTCTCGGTTAGCACGCTCTTGTCGATCGGTGCGTTTGTACTCATCGGACGAGTGTGGCAGTGCTTGTGGGGAATGACCAGACATCCGCCGATATGCGCGTGGCGAACGAACCTGGGAAAGTCTGCTTGTGAGTCTTCGTTCTCGTGTCACGGTCGTGGCGATAACGCTCGTGGCGACGACGCTCGTGATGTCTGGTGGCTTCCTGGCGCCCCCTGCCAGCGCCCACCAGCGAGTCGACCTGGACATGTCCGCTGTTACCCCTGGCAGCGGTCCGTTGCTCGTGGACGGAACGGTGTCCTTCGCGGTGAGAGCGCGCGTTGAACGTGGCGACCGCCGGGGTTTTCGATTTCGACTGGCCGCAGGGGACCAAATGCGGATGCAGCTGCTCATCGAAGACAAGGCTCCGGACAACGCGCTGCCTGCTTCCCTACTTCCTCGGGTCAGCGTCATCGATCCGCAAGGGCAACGCACTCGGATGGTGATCAATGAGCGAACCGAGTTCTACGAACCGTACGGCCGAACGACGTACTGGTACCTGTCCAGAATCGAGCAAGATGCCGTACCGGGGATTTACCGCGTCTTCGTTTCCGGGCGGGCCGACGAGCCCGTAGATGCGGTCATTGCGGTCGGTTATCGCGAGGTGCGGGGCGAAGTGCGGCGTTAGGGGTCAGATCCCTGCTGCGCCAGCGCATCGAGCGCCTCTCCCGTGACCCGGTACGGAATCCACTCGGTCAAGGCATCGGCGCGGATGGATTCGTAGAAGCCGCGCGCAGGGGTGTTCCAGTCCAGCACCCACCACTCCAACCTTCCGTACCCGCGATCCAGACAGATTCCGGCCAGTGTGGCAAGCAGAGCCTTGCCGTATCCACCACCGCGGTGCTCGGGCCTGACGTACAGGTCCTCGAGGTAGATGCCGTGCTTGCCCAGCCAGGTCGAGTAGTTGAGGAACCACAGGGCGAAGCCCACGACGCTACCGTCGTGGCTCTGGGCCACGTGTCCGAAGAGTGCAGGTGCTTCCCCGAAGAGACTGCGATGCAGATCCTCTGCTGTGGCGAGAACCGCATCCGGTTCCTTCTCGTAGACCGCCAACTCCACGATCATGTCGTGAATCGCCGGGATATCAGCCGGCGTCGCCTCACGGATCACGGCCGAACCCTAGCCCGATCAGGAGGTGGCGAGTGCGGTGTAGAAGTCGCGAGCGACGTACTCCCGGCTCACGTCGGAGAACAGGTCTCGCCACATGCGGGTACTGGAATCGAACATGTCCTGACTGAATTGGGAGTCCCCGAGGACGCTACCCAGGTAGCTCAAGGCATCGGACGTGGTGAACAGGTTCTCGGAGTAGAAGATGCGCGACCCCAACTTCTGTGGACCCAGCATCCGGGCCGTCACAGCGGTCTCCAGATTGTCCCGGCGCGGAGTCATGGGGCCGGTGACCACGGCTACGGCTCGATTCCACTCCTGCGCACTGACGTCGCGCTTGACCGTTTGCAGCACCGACTTCATGTCCTTCGCGTGCTTGCGTCCCGCCCACAGCACCGCCGGGTAGATGCCCCGTCGCGCCTCGCGCAGCGCCGTGCGTTCCTGCTCCAGGGTCATCGAACCGCGCGCCATGGCCTCATTCGCCGAGGAAATCAAAGTGTCGTACGCAGCGACCACGCCCGGTTGGAGCGAGGCGGGTAGCTCGGTCGACGGGATGAGTGCCTTGGC
>CAYPSE010000210.1:0-2366 GCA_964413305.1 uncultured Rubrivirga sp.
GTGACCGGAGCGGTCGAGTCCGATGCGGCCGATATCGATGCGCTGGTCCGTGAGATGGAAGCCACCCGTTTCAGTGAGCGTGCTGGACGCCTCGTGGACGGCGAGCGCGAGGAATCGATGGAGGCCAAGAAGCGCTCAGGATATTTCTAAACGGTGCCTGAAGGCACGCTTCATATCGAAGTCAACACGGGCTCACATTCATTTGTCACTGTCGAATGGTGATGATCACGGTGATCATCGGAAGGGGCAGTCATGAGCAACGGACACAAGATCACCTCGGTTGTCGCGGCGATGGGCGTTGCGGGTGCTGGTCTCGTGGGAATGGCGACCGCCGCCCAGGCGAGCGTCCTTGATCGGGAGCAGAAGATGTGTGGCAGCGCGATGGTGACGGCCAAGCTCGAGCGAGACTCGCGCGAGCACGAGGTAGATGTCGAGGTCTATTCGCAGCGAGGGGGTGAGCGCTGGCGCATCTTCATCAAGGATGCGGACGGCGACGTTCTTCGCACGGTGAACCGCAAGACGAATCGTGAAGGTGAATTCGATGTCTGGCGCTCGATCCCAGGATCGATCAAGGACGTGTCAGTTGATGTCCGCGGCCCGGGTGGTCAACGTTGCACGCTCCAACTGCAGGCTTAACGTCGTAGAAGGGGTGGTGGGTTGAGACCGACCACCCCATCTACGTGGGCGATAGAACGCGCTATCGCAGATTCAAATCCTTGGTGCGGAAGGCGGGAGTTGAACCCGCACGCCCGAGGGCACTGGTACCTAAAACCAGCGTGTCTGCCGTTCCACCACTTCCGCGTGCTCGTTGAAGTCTAGATGAGCGCCGAGACCTGCATTTTCCGTCACAAGGAGCACGCCTTGTGACGGAAAATGCAGGTCTCGGGCAGGGGTACCTAGAGGTCGAGGTCGCGAATCAGTTTCGCGACGTGTCCGGTGGCCTTCACGTTGTAAAACGCATGCTCGACCTTCCCCGAAGGCGAGATGACGAAGGTCGAGCGGATCACACCTGTCACGACCTTGCCGTAGAGCTTCTTCTCGCCCCAGGCGCCGTACTTCTCCATCACGCGATGGTCGGGGTCGGAAAGGAGCGTGAAGGGCAGCCTTTCGGCCGCGGCGAACTCAGCAAGTTTTTCGGGCGTATCCGGGGAGATACCGACGACGTCCAGGCCTGAGCCGACGAAGGCTGCGAGGTTGTCGCGGAAGTCGCACGCCTGAGTGGTGCATCCAGGGGTCATGGCGGCGGGGTAGGCGTAGAGCAGGACGGATCGTCCGGCGAAGTCCTTGAGGGAGACTTTCGCGCCCGAGGCGTCGGGCAGCGTGAAAGCAGGGGCCTTGTCGCCGGGGGATAGATGAGCCACCGCGACACTCTAGGGGTACTTATTGCAAGTAATTTGCAATTGACACAATTAGGCCTTAACCTGCGATCGTGCGAAATTACTACCGAAATGTCCTGATTGCCGTGGGGGCAGGTGCCCTCGTCCTCACCGGTTGCTCGAGTTCGAGCGATGGGTCGGCTGGCGCCGACGGTTCCGGCGACACGTTGCTCGTGGCGACCACCGTCTCACCCATCACCTCGATCACTTCACGTGTGGGCGGGGACTGCGTGGAGATTCGCGGCATCGTGCCAGAGGGCACCAACTCGCACACCTTCGAACCGGCTCCCTCGGTAGCTACTTTGTTGAGCGACGCCGACGTCGTGTTCGTCAATGGCCTCAAGTTGGAAGACCCCACGCTGGAGATGGCGGAGGCCAACATGCGCGACGACGCCGTTCTCGTCGAGCTCGGCACCGTGGCACTGCCAGAATCCGAGTACATCTACGACTTCTCCTTCCCAGAGGAGGAGGGCAAGCCGAATCCGCATTTGTGGACCGACCCGACCTTTGCGATCGAGTATGCGCAGATAGTCCGCGACACCTTGACCGAGCGGGCTCCGGAGTGCGCGGAGACCTTCCAGGCCAACTTCGAATCCTTCGAGGCGCAGGTGAATGAACTCGCCGACGCGATTCGTGCGGATCAGCAGACCGTGCCGGAAGGCAACTTGAAGCTGGTGACCTATCACGACGCGTACGCCTACTTCGCCGACAACTTCGGCTGGGAGGTCGTCGGAGCCCTGCAGCCCAGCGACTTCGCCGATCCCACACCCTCGGAGGTCGTCACGCTGATCGAGCAGATCAAGGCTGAAGGTGTCCCCACCATCTTCGGCTCCGAGGTGTTCCCGTCTGCCGTCCTAGAGGAGATCGGTAATGAGACGGGTGTCCGTTACGAGGATTCACTCCGCGACGACGACCTTCCGGGTGCACCTGGCGATGAGAACCACTCGTGGCTCGGCCTCATGCAGTACAACTTCGCCACCATGATCGAAG
>CAYPSE010000211.1:0-2363 GCA_964413305.1 uncultured Rubrivirga sp.
CAATCGGCGAGGAACTGGATCAGCGTGGGGCCGGAGTACCAGGGCATGTTGGTGGTCGATTGCGTGACGTTGTCGCCGGCGAACGCGCTGATCGGGATGGCTACCACCTCGGGGACGTCCAGGCGTGCCGCCGTGGTCCGCACGATGCCCACGATCTCCTCGAAGGTGGCGTGGTCGTAGCCGACGAGGTCCATCTTGTTGACCGCGATCACCACGGTGCGTACGCCCATCAGGGCGGACACTGTCAGGTGACGGTGGGTCTGCGGGCGAACTCCTCGCGCGGCATCGACCAGCAGAATCGCGACGTCGCCATTGGATGCCGCGACAGCCATGTTGCGCGTGTATTGCTCGTGGCCGGGTGCATCAGCGATGAGCACCCGACGACCGTTGGGCAGGTTCATGTGACGGTAGGCGACGTCGATGGTGATGCCCTGTTCACGCTCGGCTTCCAGGCCGTCGGTGAGCAGCGAGTAGTCGATCTCCCCCACCGGGATGGTGGAACCACCGCGTCGGGTGCGGCGGGCGTACTCGAGCTGGTCGATCGGCACCGAATCGGTCTCGGCGAGCAGCCGGCCGATCAACGTCGATTTGCCGTCGTCGACCGAGCCGCAGGTGACCAGGTGCAGAACCGGAGTGGCATCCACTAGAAGTAGCCCTCTGCTTTCTTCGCTTCCATCGAGCCGCCGCCCTCACCGTCGATCAGGCGGCCGGCGCGCTCGGAGATGTTGGATTCCTCCATCTCGGCGATCAACGTCGCGAGGTCGTCGGCGGTTGACTCCACGGCACCGGTGAGCGGATAGCAGCCGAGTGTGCGAAAGCGCACGGACTTCATCACCGGCTGCTCACCCGGCTCGAGCGGATACCGCTCGTCATCGACCATGATCAGCGTTCCACCACGCTCCACCACGGGCCGTTCCTTCGCGAAGTAGAGCGACGGAATCTCGATGCTCTCGCGCTCTATGTAGCGCCAGATGTCGAGTTCGGTCCAGTTGGACAGAGGGAAGACGCGCATCGACTGACCCGGCGCCAGAGAGGTGTTCGCGGTACGCCAGAACTCCGGACGCTGCTTGCGCGGCTCCCAGCGGTGGCCCGGTTCGCGCAGAGAGAAGATGCGCTCCTTGGCGCGGCTGCGCTCCTCGTCGCGGCGTGCACCGCCGATCGCCGCGTCGAAACCGTAGCGATCGATGCCCTCGCGAAGCGCAACCGTCTTCATGATGCGGGTGTACTCGTGGGTGCCGTGGGTGAACGGGGTTATCCCTTGCTCGACCGCCTCGGTGTTCGTGGCGATGCGCAGGTCCAGGCCGAGCTCGGCGGCCCGGCGGTCGCGGAACTCGATCATCTCCTTGAACTTCCAGGTGGTGTCGATATGCATCACCGGGAAGGGCAGCGGTGCCGGGTAGAAGGCCTTCATCGCCAAGTGCAGCAGGACCGAGGAGTCCTTGCCGATGCTGTACAGCAGGACGGGATTGCGGAACGCTGCCGCGGTCTCCCGGTAGATGTGGACCGCCTCGGCCTCGAGTTCGTCCAGCACGGCGCTGTAGGCGACCACACACACTCCCATTTGTCCGACATTCGTATCCGTTAGAAGGCTTCATGGATGCTAACGGGTCACCGGCCTGCCACCGAGCAGGGCGGCGCTCAGGCCTCGGACAGGACTTCCTTCTCCTCCTGGACGGCCATGCTGCCATCGCCGAAGCGCGGATCCTGTCCCTGCGCAGCCAGCGCCGCTGCTCGCGCCTCGCGCTTATCCGCAGCGAGTTTCTCCCCCTCGGCTGCGACCACCGGATCGATCGGGTGGTTGTCGATTCGGGTTCGCGGGTTGCGTGCCTGGATCCATGCGTCGAGATCCGGGCCGGACTCCCACGAGGTGATCAGGCAGTAACGCGGCTTGTCGCCCGGGTGCCACACCGCGTGATAGAAGCCCTGGGTGTCGATGACCACCTGCTGTCCCGCAGGCAGCGGAATGCGCACCTCCGTCGATGGATCGTCCTTGTCTGCGCGCAGGATCATCACCGAATCGGGGTCGTCGGTGAGGTTGAAGAACCCGCGAACGATCCACCCCGTGCCTTCGGGGTTGAGTCGGTTGTTGTCGTCGCGGTGCAGGTTGTACAGCGCCTCGCCGTAGGTGTTCGGCTGCAACTCGATCACCCGGCAGCGGCCGATGTTCGCGCCAGGCTCTTGCGCACGACGAGTGAGGATCGGCGCTATGTCAACGTTCTCCTTCACCCACACTCCGTCCTTATCGGTCTTCGGTGGGGTGTGGTTCCAAAAGCCGTTGCACTCCATGTCGCCGTAGGCGCTGGCCAGCGGGGCGAAGCGGGTGTCGCCCGAGGACTTCCAGTCAACGAACACGAGGTTCTCCC
>CAYPSE010000212.1:0-2351 GCA_964413305.1 uncultured Rubrivirga sp.
GCGGACAAGTACGAGATCGTGTGGATCGCCGACGAAACGATGTCCGGCTTCGCCCGCACCGGTAAGTGGTTCGCCTTCCAGAACTGGGCCGCCCAGCCGGACTTGATCGTCTTCGCCAAGGGTTCGAACTCCGGCTACGTACCGGTCGGTGGTGTTGTGATCTCCGCGGATATTGCGAAGACCTTCGACGATCGAGTGTTCCCCGGGGGCCTCACCTACTCCGGTCACCCGCTTGCCGCTGCTTCCATCGTCGCGTCGATCGACGCGATGAAGGAAGAGAAGGTCAATGAGAACGCCGCAGAGATCGGTGAGAAGGTGCTCGGTCCGGGTCTACGCGACCTGCAATCACGCCACAAGGTGATCGGTGAGGTCCGCGGGCTCGGTGTCTTCTGGGCACTCGACCTCGTCAAGGACCGCGCAACCCGTGAGCCACTCGCCCCGTACGGCGGAACGTCACCGGCGATGACCGAACTCGTCGCAGAGTGCAAGAAGCGCGGATTGCTTCCCTTCACCAACTTCAACCGGATGCACGTCGTTCCCCCGGCCACGGTCACCGAAACCGAGGCCAAGGAGGGACTCGCGATCCTTGACGAGGTCTTCGGCATCGTCGACGCCCACTACACAGGATGAGGAGATAGGCCATGGCTACCTTGCTGCAAATCGATTTCCCGCTAGAAGGTCCCTGGGGCGAAGAGATGGCAACAGCCTTCTCCGGCCTCGCCGAGGTCATCGCTCAAGCGCCCGGACTGCGCTGGAAGATCTGGACCGAGAGCCCCACGGACGGTCTATCCGGAGGCATCTACCTGTTCGACGACGATGCCAGCGCGCAGGCTTACCTGACAGAGCACACGGCGCGACTAGCGTCCTTCGGCATCACTGACATCAGAGCCGTGATGTTCCAGGTGAATGAACCCCTGACTGCGATAAATCACGGCCCGCTCACTGCTGCGTGAGTCAGTTCGCATAGATCCCGTCACAGGTTCCCAGTCGGAGCGGGGCAGTAGGTTCGGGGTGTGAGAGTCCTAGTTATCGGGTCGGGGGCTCGTGAGCATGCGCTCGTGTGGGCACTTCTGCGAGATGAGCAGGTGACATCTGTCGAGTGCGCCCCGGGCAACGCGGGTATCGCGCAGGACGTTCCGGTGCACCCGCTCGACATCTCCGATAACAGTGCGATAGCCGCGCTCGCCCAGGAGCTCGGTGCGGATCTGGTGGTGATCGGACCCGAAGCACCGCTCGTGGCCGGTGCTGCCGATGCCGTTCGTGCAGCCGGAATCGCGTGTTTCGGGCCGTCGGCCGCCGCCGCGCAGCTCGAAGGCAGCAAGGCCTTCGCGAAGGAAGTGATGGCCGAGGCCGGTGTGCCGACCGCGATGGCGCGCGTGTGTACGAACGATGGGCAGGTCGAGGAAGCACTCGACACCATCACTCGGCCGGGCACGCCGTTCGTGGTGAAGGACGATGGCCTCGCCGCGGGTAAGGGCGTGATCGTCACCGAAGATCGTGCTGCGGCACTCGCTCACGCTCTCGCATGCCTCGCTGCTGGACACCCGGTTGTCATCGAGGAGTACCTCGATGGTCCGGAGGTGTCCCTCTTCGCGATCAGTGACGGCAGCACCGTGGTCCCCCTGCAACCGGCGCAAGATTTCAAGCGCGCCTACGACGACGACCTCGGCCCCAACACCGGCGGCATGGGCGCCTACTCGCCGTTGCCGTGGGCACCGAGCGATCTGGTCGACGAAGTCACAAAGCGCGTGCTGCAACCGATGATCGATGCGATGGCTGCGCGCGGAACACCGTTCAGTGGGTTGTTGTACGCCGGACTTGCGATGACCTCTCGCGGCATCCGAGTGGTGGAATTCAATGCGCGCTTCGGTGACCCGGAAACCCAGGTAGTGCTTGCGCGTTTGCAGACAGGACTCGGTGGGGTGTTGATGGCCGCAGCCAAGGGAAAGTTGTCCGAGATCCCACCTCTGCAGTGGAGTTCAGATTCGGCCGTCACCGTGGTCATCGCCGCCCACGGCTATCCGGCTGATCCGCGCAACGGCGACCCGATCGGCGAACTCCATGCAGCCGGAGAGGTAGCCGGCGTGGACGTCCTACATGCCGGCACGTCCATCAGCGAAGACGGGAGGATCGTGTCTTCCGGAGGTCGCGTGCTGTCGGTGACGGCTGTGGGAGCGAGCCTGCACGAGGCCCGCGAACGCGCCTATGCGGCCGTGGATCTGATCAGCCTCGAGGGCTCGCACCACCGGCGCGATATTGCGGCTCAGGCCGCGAGCGGTTAGCGGCCGCTGACCGGCGTGGAAGGATAGGCGGGTGAGCGTGCCCAACGTGCTCGCCGAGCGCTATGCGTC
>CAYPSE010000213.1:0-2349 GCA_964413305.1 uncultured Rubrivirga sp.
CCCCCAAAGCCCTTCACGCACTCAAAGTCAGACGAGAACGGTCCAGCGCGACCACACGCATCCCGCCCCGCGCAGCCCTCCAGCCCCATCCAGCCCACCCGAAACGATCAGAACATCAGCTGGATCTGCGCGCGCATCACGAACTCGTCGGACTCCGACCCGCGCCAGCCGATCTGCGGCGTCGCGAATGCAGGGTCCACGGGCGTGAACGCGTAGCCGAAGTCGGCGCTGACCTTGAGGTCCTGGCCGTCGATGTACCAGTTCACGCCCACCGTCGCGATCGACAGGTGCGACTGGCCCTGCGTGAACTGCACGATCGGCTGTGCGGTACCGCCGGCCGAACTGATCCACGGATCGCTGTTGTTCGCGTAACCCCACTCGTAGCGCACGAACGCTTCCCACTTGGGCGCGAAGTAGCCCGCGAACTGCACCTCGGCACCCATCGCGTACGTGTTGCCGATGTCGTAGTACACAAGGTTCGGCAGCTGGTTTGGGTAGAACGCGCTGTGCGAGCTGACGTAGTTCCAGTAGCCCGCCACGTAGAGCGATGCTCCACCGAAGAGCATCGTGTAGTCGGCCGTGATGCCGAACCAGTCGTTGGCCTGCCCGCTTGAGAATGGCAGGAAGCCCAGCGTCTGGCCTGGAATCACCTCTGTGGGATTCGTGCCCTGCAGGTTGAACGCGATTCCGAAGAGCCAACCTGGATCGGTGCCTTCTGGGCTCGTGAACTGGTCGAACTGGCGCCACGCCCCCGCGCCCTTCCACTCGAAGCGGCTCGTCACGGCCCACTTCGCCGGCTGGTCATCCCACGGGGAGTTCCACGGCTGCGAGCCCACCACCTGCACGGGACCGAAGAGGTAGTCGTTTCCGCCATCGTTCACCGATAGGCGCCAGCGCACCTCGTCGGTGAGGTACTCAAGCTCAAGGCCCTGCGTGTAGCCGATCGAGTAGTGCTCCGCGATCACGGAACGCGCCACCGCCATCTGGTACTGCTCGAGCACCAGGAAGTCTCGGCTGTAGGGCGAGCGGAACTGGCCAGCGCGGAATGACCACTCGTCGGTGAGCGCGATGCGCACCCACGCGTCCATGAGCTGGAAGCCGCCACCATCACCACCGTACTGAACGAAGCCACCCGGCTCGCTCGCGGCCTGGAGGCGGAAGT
This sequence comes from uncultured Rubrivirga sp., assembly GCA_964413305.1. GTDB lineage: Bacteria > Actinomycetota > Actinomycetes > S36-B12 > S36-B12 > S36-B12. The sequence goes on from CAYPSE010000213.1 coordinate 1,163, forward strand.
CGCTCGGGTTCTGGTTGGCGAAGCGCGCCTTGATCATGTAGGTCACGTCAGGCGAGAAGATGTGTCCGTCCATCCAGAGCTGCGTGTTGGGCAGGTCGAAGCCCGTTGCCGTGAGGTTGGTCGGGAAGAGCACCGACCCTGCCGGCAGCGGCTGCCGCATCTCGCTCCAGACCCAGCGCGCCTGCGTGAAGCCGGCGATGTTCATCCTGAAGCGTCCGTCGGGGCTCGACAGGAAGAACCCGTCATCCCATCCGGCGGTCATGCCGGAGGATTGCAGGCTGGATCGCTCGCCTGCATCGGCAAGGACATCCTGCACGATGCCTCGGATCTCGGCGGCGCGCTCCTCGGTCAGCCAGCGCTCGCCGGACTGCGCCTTGAGGTCCACCACCTCCTGCTGAAGCTCGGAGTTGCGCTTCTCGAGTGCCTCCAGCCGGCGGGCCATGTCGTCGAAGGCGGAGGGTGGGACGCTGGTGGTGGCGGTGCCCGAACTCGCCCCCGCATCCTGCGGGGCTGCAGCCGCCCAAACGGCATGGGTCACCCCAGCGCAAGCCAAGGCCTGCGAGGCGATCACAAGGGCAAGCGCAGATGGCGTCCGCCGCATTGGCACGATCCTAGCGGATCGGCTATCGGTTCGGCGCGGATTCACTTTCAGTGGCCAGCAGTTGGATGGTCCCGGAGCCGGGCGTCCTCAGCCTGAGACCGAGCCTCGTGGGATGCCACAAGCGTGTCCCAGGACGAGTCGAATGCGAAGTCGTAGTTCTTCCACCGGCCGATCGACGAGTCGTTTATCGGCTTTCTCACCTGCTCGTGGCTCAGGGTATGCACGGTGCGCGTGTTGTCCTGCGGGCTCAGCACGCGATCGTCCCACGGAAGGCCCATCAGGTTCAGGCACTCCTGCATGTACGCCTTCGGATGGGCCACCAGCTGCTCGTAGACGATCGACACGTGTGGGATGCCGAAGGCATCGAGCGCATCCGGCACCAGTGCCCGCTCCATCGCAATCACCCGCCTGATCGACTCAAGGTCCTGGTTCCAGCCCATCGTCTCCGGGTGCATGTTCGACAGGAAGATGCTGATCGCGCAGTCGCGCGGATCGCGCTCGATGCGCAAGCAGGCTGCGCCGGGCAGCGCGATCGCCACAGCCGGCAGCGAGTTCCACACCATCAGCGACTTGTCGATCATCCACG
>CAYPSE010000214.1:0-2343 GCA_964413305.1 uncultured Rubrivirga sp.
CGCGCACCAGGTCCCCACCGATGATCAGTGACTCCTTGTTCGCCAGCGCCACCACCGAACCAGCGCGCAAAGCCGCCAGCGTCGGCTCCAACCCGGCGGCTCCGGCGAGTCCGTTCACCACCACATCGCATTCGATGCCGGCGATGTCCACCAAGGCAGAGGGCCCGGCGATGATCCCCGGCAACGAGGCCTCCCCTTCGGGATACCCGTTCTCCTTAGCCCACGCATACATGCCCAGTTGCAGGTCCGATACCAGCGACGACGAAGACACCGCCACCACAGACGGCGCGAACTCCCGAATCTGCGACAACAGCAGTTCCATGCGAGCGCCAGACGCAGCCAAGCCGACCACAGTGAATCGATCGGGGTTACGCCTGATCACATCCAACGCCTGGGTTCCGATCGACCCGGTACTCCCCAGGATCACTACTCGCCGCACGTGCCAACCCTAGGCCCGACGCTCACCAGAAATTCACGCGCGAATGCCCGCCCACCGGGCCACGGGGCGACATACTGCTGTCACAACAATCGGTGAAGGGAAGTCCCATGGCCCAGGACCAAGGCGTCGATCGCTCCACATCCATCGCGATTTCCATGTTCGCGTTCTTCCTGATCTTCGCAACCGTGGGCGGCATCATCGAACTACTCAGCGATGGGCCTGACGGCCAGCAGTCCTACGCGCTGTTCGCCGCCTCCGGCGCGACCATCATCTTCGGCCTGGTCGTGAGCGTGCTCGGACCACGCTTGCCGGCCAAGTGGTGGGGTGAAGCGATCCTCGTCGGTGTGATCTTCTACCTGATCTGGCTGCTCATGAGCGGCATCAGCGGTGTACTGAATGCCGACGCCTTCACGAGCGGGGCCCTGTACGCGGTGATTGCCGCGCTGATCGGTGGCCTGTTCTTCGAAATCTTCTCCCGGGCAAACCGGCGCGCCTGACATCGACGCAAACCACCACAGGTCGAAACATCGAAGGCACTGCTCAGCTCACGTTCGATAGCGCGCCGCCAGGACCAGACTCCGAGCCGCCCTCATCGCACGAGTGCGCTGGCGATCACCGAGCACCTCGTAGCCGTAATGGCTCACCGATTTCAACTCGATGAGCGTCAGCAGTTCATCGCCACTCGTCTTGTCGACGCGCCGCAGGAAGTGTGCTGCCGCCGAATGATCCTTACCCGAATACCTCTCACCCACGGATGCAATGCAGATGGCGTCACCAGCGGCGATACCCGCGAGGACTGCAAGGCCGATAGCCGCGTTGTTGGCAGTTCCGTCCTCCGTCGCGGCCAGTTCGGCAACTTCATGATATTTCTCGGCGATGCGGCGCCTGGTGAGCGCTTCGAATTGTTGGGCGCTGCGCGTGGGAAATTGACGTGGATTCATGGCAACGTCCCCACCCCGACCTAGGCCTCACGATTCAGTAGTGACGCGACATCGGGACCGTGGACAGTCAGCGCCTCGGCGCGCCACGACTCGACGATTGCCGGCTTCTTCTTCACTACGTCGAGGAGTTCGTCCTCGGTGTAGGCGATGTGCTCCATGCGGTTGCCCGTCCACACGAGGACCCGCTCTCCCAAGCCTCGGACCTGCGCCTCCCACTCAGCATCGACAGCACGTCCGCGCGGCAAAACGAACAGAACATCGACGTCGCTGTCCGGACCACCTTCACGGCGGGCGAAGGAACCGAAGATCGACACGTGCAGGGGTTGTGGTGATAGCAACTGCACCGCGTCAGTGAGCCGATCAAGGAAGACTCCTCGGGCTTCGATCGCAGCCCGCACCGCTTCGGCGAGGACGTGATCACGATTGAGTGAATACATCGATCCCCTGTTGGCCGGACTCGCCGTCACCAACCCGTGTTCCACGAGCCGACCAAGAGCCAAGGTCAGCCCTTGACGCGAACCACGACGGGCGACTGCCGTGATCTGAGCGATGCTCATGTCGCCCTGCGTGGCCGCGAGAACCCCGAGCACCTCAGAGTCCATGGTCGGCACGAGTGAACGGAGCGGAGACGCAAGATCCATGTCGACATTTTGCCATGATTTTTGGCAGTAAGCCAGAATAGTTACCTTATCGCACAACCCACAAGCCGAAGCCTCCATCAGCTCTGCGGTGATCGCACATCCCATACGGCCAAGGTTCGGTCCACGCGCGATCCAGCACCAGGCGGAGATCGGTGTCTGTGGGAACCAAGATCACCGGCCGTGCATAACCGGGGTCATGCCCCGGCGAGAGTTACGCGCTCGGGCGATCCGACCGCGGCGGCGCCATGTCAAAGAACTGCTGCCCCAGCCGCACGATCTGCGCATCGGTGAGGTCATCGACATCCACCCGCAGGTCACCGAG
>CAYPSE010000215.1:0-2333 GCA_964413305.1 uncultured Rubrivirga sp.
GGACCTCCAGGGGGGTCCTCCCGATGCAGTTGGGCCACGTACTGCTTCCACGCCTGGGTTTCGGGATCCTCATCGAGGATCGCCACCTCCGCGCGTTCCTTGGCTTCGGCTTCGGCCTCGAACTTCGCTGCTCGCTCGCGGTAGTAGCGCCCGATCCAATTGCTGAAGCTTCCATGTTTGCGATATCGGTTCCACACGATGATCGCGAAGATTCCGATGATCGGCCACTGGATCATGTAGCCGAAGGATCGATCCACCCCGGACTGCCAACGGTTGAACTGATTGATGCTCGCGTAAATCGATAAGGAAACGAAAACCACAAGCGGCACGTGCAGCGTCCAGAAATCCTTCCAGCGCCTGCGGTTCTCGCTCATGCGCTCACCTTGGCATCTGAGATCGCATCGCGATGCGATGTTCGCGGGTTTCGCGAGCCTCGTAGGGCGTGCCACCCCTGCCACCCGATGATGACGATGCCCAGGCCGGCGATAACCCAGGTCGACCACGTCAATCCGCCAGGGATATCCCGCTCGGTCCACCACGCCACGACCGGCAACGCAGCAGCCACTATCGCAAGCGCGACGACCGAAGACGAGTTCACCACAGCACCCCAGAAAAGCCATCCGGCGATCGGCAGCACCACCAGCGCGAGGATGGCCAGGATCTGAGGGCCGAGGATCTGCGACTGGAAAGCGGTAGGGAATGCGAAAAGCGCAACCACGAGTGCCACCGCGGCTGCCTCCGGATATCCGCTCAGTGGTCCGGTGGATGCAGTCCTCAGGGCGGTTCGAAGAGCCATCGGAATGGCCACGCCCAGGAGAACAACTGCGGCAACTGACATGGCGTCGCCGGAGATGACGCCCGCGGGTGGTGCAGTTCGGGCGAGCGCAACCGACAAACCGACGACGGTTCCCATCCACGCGACTTCCCACACGCTCAGTTGAACGAGGGTTCGAGTCGTGGATTGCTCGGGGAGTCGATCGATAACCCGCGTGCGCTGACGCCACCCGAAGCCGATGAGCAAGATCAGCACACAGACCTTGGCCAGGATGATCGCACCGTAAGGGCTGGTCACCAACGATGCCGGACCATCCATTCGAAGAGATGCGTTCAGCAGTCCACTCTCGGCCAGCAAGATCACACTGACCAGAGCAAGCACGCTGAATCGCTTGAGGACTACGTCCTTGTGGGGTGCGCTGCTCGTGACGTAGACGACGGTGGCGATCAACCCACCGATCCACGCTGACGCGGCAACCACGTGCAGCCCCAAACTGATGGTCGCAGCGAAGTGTCCATCGGCTATCCCCGAGTGGCCGGTGAAGCCGAGCAGGAACGCAGCAGTGATCGCTGCACCCGAGACGATCATTCCGGTGGCACGGTCGAGGACCACCCACCCGAGGATGGCTATCAAGGCTACAAGAACTAATTGGATGAGGATGACGCGTCCGAGCGTGGTCTGGGTGAGTAGCGACCACATGATCGTGGGGTCGAATGCCGCATCGAGCGGCATCGCCAGGACTTCGGACACCGTGAGCACGGCCTGGATCGCCAGGGCCACCAGCCACACGAGAGCCGCGCCACTGGTGAGTCGGCCCACCCGAGCATCGGGGCGCGGGGCCAGGACTCCACCCACGATCGCGCCGCCAACCGTGATGGCCATGGCGATATCGCGAATCCAGATGTCGATGGGAAGTGAGATCAAGGTTGCGAAAGGCACAACGGGTAGCCCAGGTATGTCCGACTCCGACAAACCTCCCAGCGACGCAACAACCAACAGCAATACCGGAATACCGACGAGCAGTGGTGCGATCAGTCGCTTGTTGGAAACAGCAGCGGGATCGTGCACGACCATTAGGACTGAAGCTTGAAGGTTCCGAAGATCGACGGATCGGTATTGGGGCTGTCGACCAAGAAAGTGGTGAGCAGTGCGCCCAAGAGAACGGAGATACAGATCCAGACCATCCAGTAACTCACCAACTTGGTTTGGTAGTACACCAGCGGCGAGATGAGTCCCTTGCGGGTGCGATTCAGCAGCCCGGTGTGCAAGAAGATGAGTATCAGCAGATTGAAGATGTTCTCTGCGCACAGCAGCAATACCGCCGACGCATAGGCGCCGTCCGTTGCGCCGAAGGGGAAGGTGGTGATCTGTATCCACTGCGCCACGAGGGCTACCACCGTGATGATGAGCGACACACCGCCGCCGAGCAGCATGCCGGCGCGATGACCCTTCGCAAGTTCCTTGTAGCCGAACCACATAGCGATCGTGGCCAGGACCGTGAGCCCGAAGATCGCCCAGAAGGGCCACTCCGGAGCAAACGTGGCGTCGCTCTTGCCGG
>CAYPSE010000216.1:0-2328 GCA_964413305.1 uncultured Rubrivirga sp.
ATCAGGTAGAACACCAGGCCGGTGATGATGGCGGCAACTACATATGCCCACGCTCGTCCGTAGGCGGTGTTGGCAGCCGAACTAGCGATACGGCTGCCAAGTCCTTCTTGTGGGCCACCGAAGTACTCGGCTACGAGTGCTGCGATGACAGCCAGGGGTGCTGCGACTTTCATACCGGTGAAGAAGAATGGGATGGCATTCGGAACACGCAGTGTCCGCAGCACCGTCCGCGGCCTGGCGTTCATCGAGCGCATCAACTCCAATTGCACCGGCTGTACTTGTACTAATCCTCGGGTGACGTTCACGAGCATCGGGAAGAACACGATGATCGCAGTGACGAGCACCCGGGGCGTGCGGCTCGTGATGCTGAACATGTTGTTCAGGATCGGAGTCAGAGCAATGATGGGCACTGCAGCCAGGCCTGCGGCAAGGGGCGTGATCAAATTGTTAACCACGATGAACCGCTGGGCGAGTAGTGCCATGACGATGCCGGCGATTGTTCCGAACACAAGTCCCAGCAACGCCGTGGTACCGGTGTAGTAGGCCGTACCCCACATCAAGTCGACGTCGCCGAGGAAATTCTGCGCGATCAACGAGGGCGCAGGCAGTAGGAAGGGCTGGATGTCCCGGGCCACCACGAGCAACTGCCAGGCACCGAGGAACACCAGTGCGATGAGCACCGGTGGCCAGACGAACTTGAGGCGATCGGCCCATGCTTCGGACATCAGACCTCGCCCACCCGGGCGCGCATCCCGGCTCCACCGAGGTGACCGCGCAGGGCCTCACGGACGGCGGTGACCGATTCGTAGAACGCATCGGACTCGCGTGTGTCCTCGTCGCGATCCGAACCGAGGGGGATGGTGACGACGTCGGTGATTCGGCCAGGACGCGGCGACATCACGACCACGCGATCGGACAGGTAGACCGCTTCCGGGATGGAGTGTGTGACGAACACGATCGACTTGCCGGTTTCTTGCCGGATCCGCAGCAGTTCATTCTGCATGCGCTCGCGGGTCATCTCATCTAATGCGCCGAACGGTTCGTCCATGAGCAGCAACGGAGGATCGACGGCCAGGGATCGGGCGATAGCCACGCGCTGCTGCATGCCACCGGACAATTCCCATGGGCGGTGCTCGGCGAAATCGGCTAGTTGAACCATCTCCAACAATTCCATGGCGCGCGCCTTGCGCTTGTCCTTGTCCCAGCCCTGCAACTCCAAGGGCAGTTCGACGTTGCGCCTAACGGTGCGCCAGTCGAACAGTGCGGCCTGCTGGAAGGCCATGCCGTACAGCTGCTTTTCTCGTGCCTCGTGCGGGGTCACGCCGGCCACCTTCATTTGTCCGCGGGTGGCGTCGGTGAGATCGGCGATGACCCGCAGCAGCGTCGACTTGCCGCATCCGGACGGGCCGATGAGTGAGATGAATTCACCCGTCTCGACTGTCAGGTGCACGTCCTGCAGTGCGGTGACTTCGCCTGGAAGGCCTTCGTTGAAGATCTTCCACACGCCCTCGGCGCTCACCGCATGTTCGTGTCCACTCATGCCTTGCTCTCCTTGGGCAGGTTGCGGGTCAGGTAAACGTCCAGGGCGGTCACGAGAGCGGCGACGAGCAGACCGAGGGCGATCGCACCGAAGACGGCCACGTAGACCTTGGCCGGTTGCGAGGTGATCTGCCGGGCGTACTCGATCAGCATGCGGCCGATTCCCCCGCGCACGCCCGTGGAGATCTCAGCCACGACGGTGCCCACGACCGAAGCTGCGGCGGAGACCTTCAAGGCCGGCACCAGATAGGGGATCGAGGACGGGAACCGCAGCTTCCTCAGCATCTGCCCGGGGGTGGCCGCATACGAACGCATCAATTCGAGCGATGTTGCGCTGGGTGCCTGCAAGCCCCGCAAGGCACCGACGGATAGTGGGAAGAACGCCAGGTAGGCGGCGATGAACATCACCGAGTAGGTGGTGGTCCATTCCACCGGCCCGATGGCGATCCGGTTGCCGATTCCGACGATCAGCGGCGCGAGGGCGATCAAGGGAACGGTCTGCGAGGCGATCACGAAGGGCAGCAGTCCTCGCTCGGCGAACAGGAACCGCTGCATGATCACCGCGAGCAGCAGGCCCACGGACACACCGATGATGAACCCGCCGACCGCCAGGGTCATGGACCGGATGGCCGCAGAGATCACCGCTTCGAGCACGGTCGTATCCGAACCACGGACTTCCGGTTCGCCCATCGCGGAGACCATGGTCCACACGTGCGGCATGGTCATATCCGAAGTGTTGAAGGGCATCGGAACGAAGTCGCCGAGCCATTTCACCAACTCCCACATGAG
>CAYPSE010000217.1:0-2324 GCA_964413305.1 uncultured Rubrivirga sp.
TAGGGAGACAATGGGGTCATGGCTTTGGAGATCGTGGGCATCACGCTGTTCGTGCTGCTCATCGGGCTGTCCATCGCCCTGCACGAAATAGGCCACCTGGTCCCGGCCAAGAAGTTCGGCGTTCGGGTCACCGATTACATGGTCGGGTTCGGTCCCACCATCTGGTCGAGGGTTCGCGGGGAGACCCGATACGGCATCAAGGCGTTCCCGGTTGGCGGGTATATCCGGATGATCGGGATGCTGCCGCCGGGAAAGGACGATCCCGAGGGCACCGCGCGGTCGATGAACACCGGCCGGTTCGCGGCGATGATCGCGCAGGCCCGCGAGCAGTCCTTGGAGGAGATCCGCCCCGGGGACGAGAACCGGGTGTTCTACAAGCTTCCGGTCCGCAAGCGCTTGATCATCATGCTCGGTGGGCCGTTCATGAATTTGGTGCTCGCCTTCGTGCTGTTCACGATCGTGCTCGTGGGCTTCGGCGTGGCCCAACCCACGATGGCCGTGAATTCGGTGGTTCCGTGCACACCCACCGCCGAGCAGCCCAGTGGTGATGCGTTGCCGTCCGGAGCGTGCCCGGCGGGGACGGTTGCCACGCCAGCGGCGGCGGCAGGATTGCTGCCTGGCGATGAGATCGTCGCTGTGGGTTCTCGCTCGTATTCCTCCTGGGACGATGCAACGGCGTGGATCCGCGCGAATCCGGGTGCGTCGACCACGGTGACGGTGCTGCGCGACGGCGGTCAGGTGTCTTTACCCCTGGTCATCGCTGACGTCGAGCGACCGGTGTTCGACGAGATGGGCGAACCCACCGGCGCGGTGGAGCGTGTGGGATTCGTCGGTGTGAGCCCGGCATTCGATTGGGTGTCCCAGCCGGTGAGCGCTGTCCCGGCGTTCATGTGGGACATCACCTATCGTTCCGCGGCTGCGCTGGTGACCTTGCCGGTGCGTGTTTACGAGTTGGTGGACGAAACGCTGATCGGTGGGGGAGAGCGCTCACTTGACTCACCGGTCTCGGTCGTGGGTGCTTCGCGCCTCGGCGGTGAGATCGCCGCGATGGACCGACCATTGGAAGCCAAGGTAGGTACGTTCTTGCTGCTGGCCGGTTCGCTGAACTTATTCCTGTTCTTGTTCAATCTGTTGCCGATCTTGCCGCTAGATGGCGGGCATGCCGCGGGAGCTCTTTATGAAGGCGCGAAGCGCAAGATCGCCCGGATGCGCGGGCAGCCGGACCCCGGACCGGTGGACACCGCGAAGTTGCTACCGGTTGCGTACCTGGTCGCGGGTGTTCTCCTGACGGTGGGCGTCGTGGTGATCTGGGCCGACCTGGTTCGGCCGATCACTTTGGGGTGATCCGCCACCTAGCGTGATCAACAAGATGCGGAGTTTCACACGTGGCTCGCAACCACACGAGCCGAGGAGGCAGCGAATCGTTAGCGATAGACCTCACGCCGATGACCTACGCGAATCACAGCAATAACCCGAATCTCGTCGTACACCGAGTAGAGAATTCGGTACTCGCCAACTCTCACGCGATAGGTCGAGTCGAAACCGCTGAGCGCTACGCAATTCGGCGGGCGTGGTTCTCTTGCCAGGAGGTCGAGGGCGGCGCGAATGCGCAGTTGGTTTGGACGATCAATCCGTGAGATTTGCTTGCGTACGCGCCTGGAGACCAGTACGCGGTACGCCTGACTCATGACAACCCGAGTTCGCCTTTGACTTCTTCCCAGGGAATGAAGTCGTCGTCCTCGCTCGAGAGGGTCACTACGGCTCGATCGAAGGCATCCTCGGCGTTGCGTGACAGCGCTTCGAAGACATCGGGCGCAACGAGAACAGCCACGGGCCTACCTCGCTTGGTCAAGGCAATGGGATCCCCCGTTTGCCTCGCCTCTTCGATGATCTCCGCCATTCGTTCACGGGCTTCGCTAACTGCCAGTTCCTTCATGTACGAATCGTACAAGTAAGCGGGCATCTTGTCGGCTGTCGATACGTCCACGATGAGTCCTCTCTGGTCCTAGGCCAGGACGCTGCCAGCCCGTGCGGGGCTAAGGAAGGTCGATGGAGTCCACGGTGGAGGAGGTGTTCATGGGCTGTGGGTAAACGAAGGTGCGTAGTGACGGACTGATCACCTGTCGCTTACCTGACGGAACTGCGCATGTGCATTGGTCATGAAGCGCCTCTGCCAAGACGAATCGGTCTTTGCCGGTGACGTCGGGAGACGGCCGCATCACCAGGGTGGGGTAGTCGGTCAGTAGTCGTACACGCACCAACCGTTGGCGATCTTCCACGGTTCGATGCGTTCATCCATGAACTTCTGGCTGCGCCAGGCCTCG
>CAYPSE010000218.1:0-2323 GCA_964413305.1 uncultured Rubrivirga sp.
ACCGCGCGCACACTTGCTCGTTTGGACGTGCCGGTCTCCTTCCTCGGCGGAGTCTCGACCGATGCATTCGGTAGACGAATCTCCCGGATGCTCGAATCCGATGGAGTCGCCTATGCGCTGGGCGAGCCGATGAGTGCTCCCACGACCTTGGCGATCGCGGAATTGGATGACCAAGGCGCTGCGTCCTACCGCTTCGTGTTCGACGGAACCTCGGCCACGCTCGTTCACCCCGATGAGGCGATCGCTGCGGTTGGCGATGACTGCTCTGTGCTTCATGTGGGCACCTTGGCTTTGGTTCTCGAGCCGCTTGCGCAGGCAACGCGCGCGGTGGTCGAAGCGTCACCGCAATCGCGCATCGTGATGGTGGACCCGAACTGCCGCCCAGCCGTCATGACCGGCTCCCAGGTTTTCCAGGATGCATTGGCTGCTGTGCTGGAGCGCGCCGATGTGGTGAAGGTGAGTGGGGACGACCTCGCCTTCCTATACCCAGGTGAAAGACCGGCAACGGCGGCGGAGCAGATACTCATGCGCACCGGATCAACCGTGCTGTTCACCGACGGCGCGAACTCCGTTCAGGTCATCTGTGCCGGTGGCACTCAGGTCCTCGAGGTTCCGAAGGTCGCGGTCGTGGACACCGTTGGAGCAGGAGATTCCTTCAGCGGTGGCTTCCTGGCTTACTGGGTGCGTCAGGGCTGGGGGCGAGACGAGCTTCGCGAGTTGGACAAGGTGGCGGCTGCAGCTGAATTCGGAATCCGAGTTGCTGGAATAACGTGCCAACGAGCCGGCGCGGAGCCACCCTTCACCTCAGAAGTGGCGTAGACCCATACGTGGGTTAGGTTCGGAATATGGACAAACTCCCTGGTGCGCTGCTGCGGTTTCGAATCATGGCGTACGTCACCGGTGTAGTGCTCGGTGCACTGACCATTTGGCTGATCGTTGGCTATGGCTTCTTGGATTACGCGAACACCGAAGTCAAGCCCGACCTGTATCGCTGGCTGTGGACCGCGCACGGATGGTTGTACCTGTTCTACCTGATAGCTGGTGTGGACCTGTGCTTCCGAATCAAACTCTCGGTCCTCAGGACGCTCGCCGTCCTGCTCGCTGGCACGGTGCCGTTCATGAGCTTCGTCGCCGACTACCAACTGCACAAATACGTGCGGAACCACCATCTCGAGCCTGCGGCGCCAACCACCTGATCTGTTTAGGGCAATGACCAGTTGATGGGGTCGGCGCCAAGGTCTTCGAGCATCTCGTTCGCCATGCTGAACGGCCGGGAACCGAAGAAGCCGCGGTCCGCGGACATAGGGCTCGGGTGTGCGCTCGCAATCACCGGAGCGTCGTCCAGGAGTTCCGATGCGGTCTGCGCATCCTTGCCCCACAAGATCGCCACCACGGGTTGATCCGGTCGATAAGCGATCGCGCGAATCGCTGCAGCCGTGAAGTCCTCCCACCCCTTACCCCGGTGACTCCCAGGTTCGCCGAGTTGCACCGTGAGGACGCGATTGAGCAGCAGCACTCCTTGTTCGGTCCATGGCGTGAGATCGCCATTCGAGGGCGTCGGCACTCCGAGATCGCTGGTGAGTTCTTTGTAGATGTTGGACAAACTGCGGGGAATCGGCTTCACATCGGGAGCAACGGAAAAGGACAACCCGACTGCGTGCCCGGGAGTGGGATAGGGATCCTGGCCGACGATCAGTACGCGGACGTCCTCAAGAGGCTGGGTGAGGGCCCGCAGGATGTTCGATCCCGCAGGTGCCCATGGCCGTTTGGCCTGGCTCTCCGCTCGCAGGAACTCCCCGAGCCTGGCCAGGTTCTCGCGTTGGTCGGCAAGATGCGGAACCCACGACTCATGGACGAGTTCCTCGAGTTCTTGCGCCATGCACCGACCCTGCCAGCCCAGGTCCGTCCAGGTGAACTCGGCCACCAAATGTGATGCGGTGATGTTATGGTGCGCAGATGCGGACGACGTTGGACATCGACGACGCGGTACTCGCCGCAGCCCGCTCGCTGAGTGCCGAGTCGGGGATGTCCCTTGGGGCAGCGGTCTCCGAGCTGGCTCGTCGAGGGTTGCGTCCGCGGGTTGTGGACAACGGATTTCCTATGTTCGAGGTTTCGTCTGAGACTCCCCCCATGACTCCCGACATGGTTCGTGACGCACTCGACGAATGACGTACCTTCCCGACGTCAACCTGCTCGTGGCGCTGGCGTGGCCGGTGCACGTTCACCATGGTGCTGCCCACGCGTGGTTCCGAGATCACCACGAACGCGGATGGTCAACGTGTGGGATCACTGAATCGGGATTCATCAGAGTCTCCAGCAATCG
>CAYPSE010000219.1:0-2323 GCA_964413305.1 uncultured Rubrivirga sp.
CGACGTGCCGGAAGCCAAAGTGCGCCAGGTCGTCGTAGCGCTTGTCCATCTCCGCCACGACCCACTGCAGCGCATCGGCGGCCTTCTTCGGGTTCGTAATGATCGGCGTGATCAGGTGCGGAACGCCTTCATAGATGCTCAACTCAACGCGCTTGGGATCGACCAGAATCATGCGCACTTCATCGGGTGTTGCGCGCATCAAGATCGACGTGATGAGCGAGTTGATGCAACTGGACTTTCCAGCACCCGTGGCTCCGGCCACCAGAATGTGCGGCATCTTCGCGAGGTTGGCCACAACGAATTCGCCTTCGACGTCCTTACCCAAAGCCACGACCATGGGGTGTTGATCAGCCGCCGCCGGCGAACTGCGCAACACATCTCCCACTGCCACCAGCTCGCGATCGGTATTGGGAATCTCGATTCCGATGGCCTTCTTGCCCGGAATAGGGCTCAGGATTCGCACGTCAGCACTCGCGACCGCGTACGCGATGTTCTTGCTCAACGCGGTGACGCGCTCGACCTTCACACTAGGTCCGAGTTCGATCTCGTAGCGCGTCACGGTAGGCCCGCGCAGGAAGCCCGACACCTCAGCATCGATCCCGAACTGCTCGAGCACCTCACGCAGCGCTTTCACCACTTGATCATTTGCCGGGGTGGCCTTCTTATGGCCGGCGCCGGTCTTCAGCAATTCAGCCTTCGGCAGGCTGTATCGGCCACTGGCCATCACCGGCAGTTGGGTAGGCGAGCCTTCGGGAACCGGGTCAATGGACGGTTCGGCCTTCGCCGGCGCTTCGACCACAGGTGTCGCAGAGTTGATCGGGGTCAACGTGACGGTGTCGTCGTCTGCGATCTTCGGGGAGACGATCGCAGCGATGGCCGCGGTGTCGTCGTCAGGTCCTGCAACAACGGACAACACATCGGTGGGCTGATCGTCGTCGGATAGACCAGCCGCAGGAACCAACAATCCCGCCGCAGGACGCTCCTCATCAACGGCCAATGGAGTGGAGAACGGCTCATCGCCCACCAGGGGCGCATCACGCAACACTTCGGCGTCGCGCAAATCTGGAAGCGCCGAACCGCCAGGAGTCCCATCCATCAGGTCCTGGCCATGTCCGGGAAGGACGAGATCGGTCTCGTCGTCGTCACTGAGCGCTTCGGCTGACTCAGCTTCGCTCGCGTCCAGGTCGCGCGGATCCGGAGGCACGAGCAGCGTCGCAGCGCCGCGCAGCGAACGCCACCAGTTCACGACGTATCCCTTGAGCGCCTGAACGGAAGTACCCGTCACCACCAAGATCCCGAAGAACACGAGGATGCCCAGCACGATTCCGCTGACGATCGGTCCCACCGCAGCGACCACCGGAGCAGTCCCGATCCAGCCCACCAGACCACCAGCTGCATCCATCGCCTCCCCGCCACTCGAGGGCGTGGGATGGGCTTGGGTGAGATGCCAGATGCCGACGATCCCCACGATCACCGCACCCGCGCCGATCACCAACCGGCCGGTGGTGGCGTTTTGGTCAGGATGCCGAAGGAAGCGCCACGCCAATGCCAGCAAGCACAACGGGGCGATCCAGGACAGGGCTCCCAAGAATGTGGTGGCCAACGCTCCGGCCCACGCGATGAACCAGCCATCGACCTGGAACCAGGTGGCCGCGGCCACGATCACCGCTGCCGCAATAAGTCCCAATCCCAGTCCATCGCGGCGGTGTTCGGGGTCGAGGTCGCGCGCCCCACGCCCGATACCACGGGCCAATGTGCCCACGACCAAGGCGATGGCACCCCAGACCGCACCGATGCCGCGCCCCAGACCAGCGAAGGTCCGAGCGATCAGCCCGCCGCCGGATCGGCGCGCTGACTTGCGAGCTGGTTTGCGAGCGGGTTTGCGAGCCGACGCAGACTTCTTCGAACGAGCGCTCCCGGCGGATCGACCGGACGGCCGAGCGCCGGAGCGCGCAGGGCGCGCAGAGGAACGGGTGGACCGGGAGCCGCTTGCCGAGCGCGCACGGGACGTACGTGGGGAAGCGGACGTACGAGACGCCATGGCGGGCAGGCTACCGGGCAAATCACTCAAAACACAGCAGTCACACGCGCAACACCCCGCCCCGTGGGGGCACGGTCAGGCCTCGACCACCACGGGGACGATCATCGGCCGGCGGCGGTGGGTGGCGTTCACCCATTTACCTACGACCCGGCGCATGCGCTGCTGGAGGTCGTGGACGTCCTCGATGCCATCGGCCAGGGCCTTCTCCAGGGCCGCGCGCACCTGCGCGGTGACCTCGTCGATTCCCTCGGCGAGGACTTCCTCACCGAATCCACGCTCGTG
>CAYPSE010000220.1:0-2315 GCA_964413305.1 uncultured Rubrivirga sp.
CGCGTTGCCGACCTCTCGACTCGCACACCCTTCCTGCAAGCGATCCGCTTCCGACCGCAAAGAAGTGTGCCCGTTCCTCCGGGCACAGCCTGCGCGGATCTTCCGCGACTGATCACACAGGCCGCCGAGAAGGAGAACGGGCTCATCGCAGTACGAGCCCGGGGCACTTTCTCGGACCTCACGACCCGCAGCGTCAGTACCGACACGCCACCATTCCAGCCGCTGAGCCAGACCATCGCCGAGCAGACCATCTTCGAATTGGGGCAGCGCAGGGCGGTACTCGTCGGCTTCTGGCAGGGACGCGATGCCCTAGGCATCGGTCAAGACGGGCTCCATCTGCACGCGTTGACCGCCGACAAACGGGCGGGAGGCCACGTCCTGTCCTGTACGGCTGGCGCCGATGTGCAACTGTCGGTCCAGTCCGTAACCGGCGCGACCGTCCTCACACCCTGACCACGCGGGCACGCGAGCCCACGCGTAAGGCCTCTAACTGCGGATGATCTCCCGCACCGCTTGCTCGAAAAGTTCGGTATGGAGGTCCACGTCTGCCGCCTGAGTGGCAGGGCACATCAGCGCCATGTTGTGGAAAGGAGTCATCAGGACCCCGCGATTCGCCATAAAGAGGTGGAGATACTCCTCGAGTTCATCGTCATGGGCGGCCGCGGATTCACTTCCGGTGCGCGGTGCCTGATCGATGAACCGATACTCGGCCCGCGCGCCCAGTTGCGCGATGGTCCAGGGAACCTCGGTATCGGAGAGGACTTTCTCGACACCTTCGCGGAATCGTGTCGCCAACTCGATCATGTGATCGAAGGCGAAGTCGGTGAGCACTTCACCCATCGTCGCGCGCATGGCCGATGTGCTGAGCGCGTTACCCGCCAAAGTCCCACCCACCCCACCGACGTCGATGAGATCAGCTTCCGGATGCCGCCCGATGCGATCGGCGATCTCCTGGGTGATTCCATACGCACCCGAAGGCACACCGCCGCCGATGCTCTTGCCGATCACCACGATGTCCGGGCGCAGCGACCACGCGCGGGTGCAGCCACCGGGACCGGCGGAGATGGTGTGTGTTTCGTCGATCAACAGCAACGTCCCGTACTTGTCACACAGGTCGCGAACTGACCCCCAGAAGCCCGGATCGGGCAGCACTATGCCGATGTTCGTCATTGCAGGCTCAGCGATGAGGATCGCAACATCGCCGTGGGCCAG
This sequence comes from uncultured Rubrivirga sp., assembly GCA_964413305.1. Classification (GTDB taxonomy): domain Bacteria; phylum Actinomycetota; class Actinomycetes; order S36-B12; family S36-B12; genus S36-B12. The sequence goes on from CAYPSE010000220.1 coordinate 1,213, forward strand.
CGCGCGCTCCACGGATTCGAGGTCGTTGAATTCAGCCACGCGCGTGGTCTGAGAAACCGGAACAGCTGGACCGACGTTGCCTTCGCGCTCGATGGTCGATCCGCCGGGGCCGGTTCGCACCAAAGTCTCATCGACTGCGCCGTGGTAACAGTAGGAGAACGCACAGATCTTGTCGCGGCCGGTTACCAGGCGCGCGATACGAAGGGCCCAGCGGTTCGCGTCGGTGGCGGTCAAGGACAAAGACCACAGCGGAAGTCCGAATCGGCGGTTCAAGTCCGCCGCGACCCACTCGGCATCATCGGTGGGAAGCATCGTGGTGATGCCACCAGCGCCTTCGATGCGATCGCGCACTGCCCGGACGGTCGCATCAGGGGAATGGCCAGCCATCGCACCGGTATCGCCCAAAGCGAAGTCGATGTACTCGTTCCCATCCACATCCACGATCCGATTGCCCTTGGCCTGGGCAAAGTGGATCGGGTGTCCCCCAGCCCACTTGTTCATCCAGGTCATGGGAACACGCCCCAGCAGGTGATCGGCGGCGTCGAAAAGTTCCCTGGATTTCGGAGTCCGACTCCGATAGAGGTCGATCTCGCGTCTGATGGCGGCGGTGAGTGCATCGCGGTCGATGCCGGTCACGGATACCTCCTGGGGTCGTAGGACCCCCGATCGTAAGCGAGTACCCGAGACATCCACATGACGAGGGGCCCGGCTTAGCCGGGCCCCTCGATCACCAAGTAACGCGCAGTTAGTGGCTACTCGCCAGCGATGTTGACTGCCTTGTCGAGACCCTTTTCCAGATCTGCAACCGCAGCCTCGAGGTCTCCTTTATCCACGGCCTTGCTCGCCTTCTTGGCCGCGCGAGCAAGAGCCTTGTCGATGTCGGTGTCGACTGCATCCACGGCAACTGCCACGATCGCAGCCTCGCCATCATCGAGGAATTCGCCGAGTTCTTTCATCGCCTTGCGGCTGATGCCACCGGAGAAGTGGCCGATAGCCCCGGCGATGACGCCTAGGCCTGCGCCACCCGCGACGGCCGCGCCGATCACGGCCATACCCGCCGGCGGGAATACCGCGCCGAGGATGGCACCGGCGACAACGCCCAC
>CAYPSE010000221.1:0-2271 GCA_964413305.1 uncultured Rubrivirga sp.
CGCAAGACTCGACAAGAGTGGCGGACTCGCAATTGGAGGAAGCACGTGGAGAACCACACAATCGTCGTCGGCTACGGCGTCAAGGGACGTTCGGCTGCTCGCTCATTGAAGGATGCCGGTTACGACGGCAACACGATCATCGTGGTGTCTCCCGATCGTGATTCGGTCGACTTGGCAACACGCGATGGCCTGGTGGCGATCGTGGGCGATGGTCGAAGTGAGGAGGTCCTTAAGGACGCGGCTGTCGAAAAGGCCGGCCGGGTAATCGTGGCTACCGATGAGGACGACACCTCGGTTTTGGTGACACTCACCGCACGCAGGCTCGCGCGTCCGAACTGCACGATCGTCGCCGCCGTCCGCGAATCGCAGAACGCGGACATCCTGCGCCAATCCGGCGCCAACAACGTCATCCCCACAGCGGAGTCCGCCGGACGCCTCATGGGACTGTCGGTCATCAGCAACACTGCAGGCGAGATCATGGAGGATCTGCTCGACTCCACCCGTGGCCTGGAAGTGATCGAACGTGAGATTACCCGCGCGGAACTCGGTCTTGCGCCCTCGCAACTGGACGCACGCGGTCAACTCGTCCTCGCGGTGATCCGCAATGGCGTGTCCCACCGATTCGACACCGACGTAATCCGCCAACTCGAACAAGGCGATCGACTCGTCGTCATCCAGAACAGCCACGAGCACGAGTAATCGAGTCGATCAATCACCTGAATACATCCACGTAATCAATAGCGGCCCGACCGCGAGGAGGACCGATGTTCGCCATCACCCAAACCAAGTCCGGAGGACCCGAAACCCTGGCGTGGGAAAGGGTGGCCGACCCGACTCCTGCTCCCAATGAAGTGGTGATCGAGGTCGCGGCGAGTGCGGTCAATCGCGCGGACATCCTCCAGCGCGAGGGCAACTACCCACCACCACCCGGTGCCAGCGACATCCTCGGCCTCGAATGCTCGGGAATGATCTCATCGGTCGGTGCGGCCTTGACGCTCGACCGAATCGGCGAACGCGTCACCGCACTTCTCGCCGGCGGCGGCTACGCCACCAAAGTCGCGGTGCCCATCGGCCAGGTGATGAGCGTGCCCGAGGGCGTGGACATCGTCACCGCTGGCGCGCTACCCGAGGTGGCCTGCACGGTGTGGAGCAACCTCGTGCACGTCGCGCATCTGCGGGAGGGCGAGATGCTGCTCATTCACGGCGGTGGTTCGGGCATCGGCACGATGGCGATCCAGATCGCCCGCGCACTCGGCGCGCAGGTGGCAGTGACCGCGGGCAGCCAACGCAAACTCGATGCCTGTGCAGCACTCGGCGCCGACATCCTCATCAACTACAACGACGACGACTTCGTTCAGAGCATCAAGGACAACACCGCCGGCCGCGGCGCGGACGTCATCCTCGACAACATGGGCGCGAAGTACTTGATGCGCAATATCGACGCCCTGGCGCGCAACGGCCGCCAGGTCACGATCGGCATGCAGGGCGGAGTGAAGGGCGAGCTCGACATCTCCGCGATGTTGCGCAAGAACGCAGGGCTTTTCGCCACCAGCCTGCGCGGTCGCCCGGATAGTGAGAAGGCCACGATCTGCCGAGAAGTGGAAAAGCACGTGTGGCCGTGGATCGAGGCAGGTGTGGTCAAGCCCGTGGTGGACCGAGTGATGCCGATGCCCGAAGCCGGTGCCGCGCAGACCCTCGTCGAATCCGGCGACATCATCGGCAAGGTCGCCCTCTCCACCCCCTGACCGTTTCCCCCGGATTCCGGGGGATTCGCTTCGCTTCCCCCGGAATCCACCTCAATCTGCGCGTTTCCCCCGGAAACCGGGGGAAACGAGTGGATGGGGAGCCTGGTTGACTGTGAGCCATGCGAATCGACGTGTGGGCCGATCTCGTGTGTCCGTGGTGTTTCATCGGTAAGCGCCGACTTCAGCGGGCGCTCGAGAACGCGACAATCGAGAACGACGACGTCACGATCGTCCACCGAGCCTTCCAACTGGACCCATCCGCAAGCACGCACTCCGAGCCCGCGGTCGATCACCTGGCTGCGAAGTACGGGGTGGGCCGCGAGCAGGCGCTCCAGATGATGTCCGACGTCACCGAGGTGGCCGCGAGTGACGGGCTCGACTACCGCCTCGATCGCACGATGACCGGAAACACGAGGGACGTGCACCGCTTCGTGCTGTGGGTACAGGACACCTCGCCCGCGACCACGCAGCCCCTTCTCGCCGATCTCTATTCGGCCTACTTCGAACGCGGAGATCGCATCTTCAC
>CAYPSE010000222.1:0-2260 GCA_964413305.1 uncultured Rubrivirga sp.
AGCACCGGCTCGGAACCGACCTTCGCCACTTCCGAGACAACGAGCGCATGCGCGCTTGTCGGAGCATGAACATCGACGATCGACGCGGATGGATCCTTTGCGAGATTGCCTATTCGACGAAAAGGCGCGTACTGCTGGAGGTGATCCAGGACTCCGCTCAGGCTCACGTTGCGGAAGCCTCCACCAGCGCTCGTTGAAGCGGGGAGAACAGCGGTGCGATCGACACTGCGAGATCGTCCACGTAGGGCGGCATGTGGTTGAAGGTGATCGGGTCTCCGGAGACATGCGAGCACGTCAGTCCATAGTGCTCGGCTACTCCATACGGAGCAGCGACATCCCACTCATAGAACCCGGTGTCGTGAATGTACGCATCAGCGCGACCACTCAAGATCTCGTTGACTTTCGCACCCACCGATCCGACATCGACGATCTCGACGCCGTGCTCGTTCACCCCCGCCTGATCGAGGATCCGAGCCAAGGTGTCGCACGTCTTCTCAAGGGTTGCAGGTGGCCTGCTACGGGATGCCACGATGCGAATCGGTCGATCCGCGGGCAGCATCCGGAATTCGACGTCATCGAGCACCGAGCGGGTCAATCCCTGCGCCGGGAGATCGACCGTGCATGCCTGCAAGGAATTGTTCGACCACAGGGCGATGTGCACGGCGAAATCGACACGATCCTGGCCGTACTCCCAGGTGCCATCGAGCGGGTCGACGATCCAGACCCGATCCGAGGTAAGTCGGTTGGCGTCGTCCTTCGCCTCCTCACTCAAGATCGCGTCACCCGGACGCGCTTGCTTGAGTAGATCCAAGATCAGATCATTCGAGGCAGCATCTGCCTTGTCTCGTAACTGGTTCGCGGTTTCCTTATCGCGCACCGAGTGCTCGGCGAAGAAGTCCTGGCGGATCTGCAACAGCAACTGGCCTGCCTGCTGTGCAACGTCACGGGAGAGTTCGGCATCCGATCGTGGGTCGTTCATGCGTCCTCTCCCGATGACGTGCGATTGAACTCATTCTGCGCCACCTCGAGTCCCCGGCGAACCAGGGTCTCCACCCCGTTGGCAGCTCGTCCTAGGAAATGTGGCAGTTCGGTGCGCTCGGATGACGAGAAGGGTTGAAGGACGAAGTCGGCCGGCGCTTGTCGTCCCGGCGGGCGCCCGATCCCCAGCCGCACTCGGAAGTAGTCGCCGGTTCCCAAGGCCTTGCGGATGCTCTTCAATCCATTGTGTCCACCGTCGCCGCCGCCCTTCTTTATCCGAATAGCCGCGAAATCGATATCCAATTCATCATGGACCACCACGAGTCGATCCGGCTCGACGTCGTAGAAGGACATGGCGGCCTTGACGGGACCACCGCTTTCGTTCATGTACGACAGCGGTTGGCACAGCACGATCGGCTCTCGGTCTCCGGGGAATCCGAAGTGGGTCTCGGCAGTCTCCGCGAGGACCCTCTTGTGCCGGGACAACTTCACGCTGGCGTCGCTTGCCAATTCAGCGACGAGCATCGCACCCACGTTGTGCCGGGTGGTTGCGTACGCGGGGCCAGGGTTTCCCAGCCCGACGATGAGCCAGGGTCCGGACACCGCGAGAAGTCGACCTACTCGGCCGCAGGCTCGGCTGCTGCTTCGCCCTCGCCGGCACCAGCTTCTGCAGCGCTCGCCTCGCGAGCGGCTTCACGTGCAGCAGCAGCGGCGGCCATCTCCGCGGCCTTGGCCTTGACGTCGGCAACCGCGTGATCGACGGCCTCCAGCGGATCCTCACCGCGTGCCACCGCCTCCTCGAGCGCCATGATGACGGACGCGGCGTCGTAGCCAGCTTCCGCAGCAGCGATCTCCGCCTTGGCCACGGCGTCGGCGTAATTGCTGCGGATAGCAGCCTCGCGCTCGGTGATGATCACCAGATCGACGTGCTCGAGGTTGCGCTTCACCGGGTCGCGCTGGACATCGCGCGGCTTCGTCAGGTAGGTCGTTCCATCGACGGAGACGCTCAGCACCACGCGGGGCTTGCGTAGCGCGAGGTCGAGGTCATGCTCAGGGATAGCGACGTGAATGAGCTCCATGCCCGAGCCGTAGACGACAGCGGGGATGCTTCCAGTACGACGAATGCGCCGTGCAGCACCCTTCCCGAAATCGGAACGGGGCTCGGCGCTGATCTGGACCTTGGTCATGGTGCTCCTTCGGCAGGATTTACGTAAGTTCACTCGTTCTCGCGGGGGCGTGGCCGACGGCGCGGCGCTTCGCCGCCCGCGTCGATCACGGCGGC
>CAYPSE010000223.1:0-2247 GCA_964413305.1 uncultured Rubrivirga sp.
CGATCTGATATAAAAGCAATTCGACCTCCATCAGGTGACCAAGAAGGATCCACATCTGAAGCGCCGTTATTTGTCAGATTGCGCAATCCCGAACCGTCGGGCTGCATCACATATATTTCAGCATTGCCGTCCCGATCGGTAACAAATGCAATTCGAGACATTTGCCTCAATGCCCCATCGCCTTGACTACAAGACACGATACATGCAACCAAGAAGAAGGCCACGCAGACGTTTTTCACTTTGAAGTTCATCAACGAAATGGGGTCGGGTCCGAAGCCACCGCCGGCTTGAGCGCCAATATTGTCAACCCTGCAGAAGAAGGCAAGGCGCGAGAGGATACTGCAAAGCCTAATAGTCAACAACGAGGCTATCGATGCGGTCAACGTGTAGCAGATCTCGTGATAAGTTAAAGTCACAGAGTTGCACACGCCCGCGCGGTTTCCAGACGGCGACGTATCAGCGCCATGCAACCCGCCAACCGAGTGCAACTGGAGGGCTGCGGCCGCGATTGGTCGTCGCGGGTTGGGCTGTGGCTCAAACGGGCGGCGAACTCGCCCCCCCCCACTCCGTAGCTCCATGCGAGAGACCTGAAGTTTCATCCGGTAATAAACTCCCAGAGCCAGGCAAGGAAGTCTCCTCGCGGATTCGGCATCGGTGGCGCACTGTGATCGATAATTATTCTCCCATCATGCGGCCTCGGAATATTCGGACCATGCGGTTCTCGCTCAGGCTCTGAGGGATACACGGCCGAAGCCGGAAGAGCTAGCATGACGTAGTGGGGAAGGCAATAGGCGTCGGTGCAGCATGCTTTGCGCGCAAGATGTAGAGTCTCGAAGTCGCCGCCGATTCCAATAGAGATCCATTGTCCGGTACGCGCGCAGAAGTGGACCCCAGGATTGTAAGGTTCTATGCCGATAGTGCAGCGTGCTATACAGGCCGTGACTTCGGAATTGCACTGATTGCACGCAGGAGATCCGACAAGCGGCAACCACGACGAAGCATCACAACCATTTCTGTAGAAACACTCATCGTGCAGCGCACAGCACCACTCACCACATGGCCCTAAGACTCCAAGATCGCCGAGGGGAATGTCGCAGCCCGGACAATCGAGCCCCAAAGGATCCCGATTATTGAGTGGATTTGCAAGGTATCCACTGTAGAAGTTCGGTCCGTCAACGTATTCAAGTGGGTCGCGAGAAACCCAAGGTCCAAGATGGCTGGCTATTCGGTAAAGCGCCGACGACTGCCCGAAGCGTGAATAGAGCGATTGATGGCCGAGAACATTATTGGACTGCGATAGCGCATCGACCCCATCACTCGTCGACGCAGTGAGCCCATCATAGTCATCCTCATCCACATCACCATCCAGATCCAAGTCCCCCCTCACATCGTAGATCGAGAACGCCCACCAGATGTTGATCGTCCCCTTGTCCGTGTTGTCCGCGTCCCCATCGCCGTCCACATCCCCCCACGGGATCAGGTACGGCACCCCCGCCACGTCGTAGTGGATGCGCTCGACCTGCATTCCATCGCCGGCTTTGTCGCCATAGTTGGCCATCACGGAGCCCGTGCGGTCGATGAACAGGACGGTCTCGCGGTCGATCGAGCCGGAGGCGTCGTCGTCCCGCACCTCGAGCACCGCCGGCACGTCGAAGCTGCCCGTCCCGTCGCCCGCGAAGTCGCCGAGCCACAGGCGCTGTACCAGCGCGTCGGCGTCCGAGCCCTTGAAGCTGGCGAGCTGGCCGCCGTCGCCCGGGCGGGCCAGCATGTACTCCCACCAGTCGTTCGCGTCGAAGTCGCCGTCGGGTTCCCGGTCGAGGCGCTCGCCGATCAGGTGGTCGAGGGCGTTGCGGCGGTAGTACGCGATCGGTTGGCTGTCCTGGTCCCGGATCTCCACCATCCGGCCCCAGGCGTCATAGACGTACTGACGGGTGTCACCGTCGTCCGTCAGAGCGCCCGCGGCCGACCAGGTCAGGGAGGCCGAGTCGATCGACTGGATCTCGTTGACCGCGTTGTGCGTCAGCACATCGCTGTACTCGTGCGCGCCACCGTAGAGGTTGTCGTTGTTCCAGTCGAGGGTGCGTGCGGTGACGTTCCCGACGAGGTCGAAGGTCCTGTTCTGCTCCATCGACTCGTTGCTGATCGAGTAGACCGGAGGGGAACCGCTGGCCGTGAGCGTGCCACGCTGCAAGCCCGTGATCCGGTTCAACCCGTCGAGCGTCACGAGGGTGTCGAACTTCCGCTGTC
>CAYPSE010000224.1:0-2208 GCA_964413305.1 uncultured Rubrivirga sp.
CTACTTCTCGACGACGGCGAGAACGTCGCGCGCCGAGAGGATGAGGTACTCCTCGTTGTTGTACTTCACTTCGGTGCCGCCGTACTTGCTGTAGATAACGACGTCACCAACCTTGATGTCGAGCGGGATTCGCTTATCCCCGTCCTCGTCGAAGCGTCCCGGGCCCACTGCCAAGACCTTGCCCTCCTGGGGCTTCTCCTTGGCGGTGTCGGGAATGACGAGACCCGAGGCAGTGGTCTGCTCGGCGTCGAGGGTTTGGACCAGAATCCGGTCCTCGAGTGGCTTGATGGAAACCGACACGGTTGCATCCTCCGGATGAGGTGGCGGCCGCCCTTGCGGGCGGGATTCGGCTAGGACTATTGGCAGTCTCACGGGGAGAGTGCCAACGCAAACAGTACGCCGGCATTAGCACTCTGTCAATTCGAGTGCCAAGCGCGTCGTGGTGCCAGGATCGGCCGGTGAGCGACTCCCCCGGCCTGGTCGAGCTGTCCCGACTACCGGCGGAGGTTCGGGCTGAACTGCTCCAGGAGTCCGCCCGCCAGATCGGCGATCCACCCCCTGAAAACCCCCTCAAGGCCGTCATGGACCTGCGCCGGCATCGCCCGGACCTGTCCTCGGATCTGGTGTCGGCGATCATCACCCAGCTCGGCCTTCAAACACGAGCCCGGTCTGCTGGCACCTTGCCCGAAGGCGGTCCGTGGTTGGCCACACCGGTCGGCCTGGAACAGGCGAGCCGACCGGAGGTGGCTGACCGCCGCGCCGCGACCCTGGCTGATGCCGGCATCGCCAGCGTGGTCGATTCCGGATGCGGGATCGGCATGGATGCGGGGGCCTTCCTCGCGGCCGGCATGGATGTGGTCGCGATCGAACGCGATTCGGTCACCTTCGAGGTCGCACGAGCCAATCTGGAACACGCAGCGAGAATCTACGGAACGCGGGCACGCGTGCAGCGCGCTGACGCGACCGTTCGAGGCGTGATCGCCGAAGCGGTCGCCTCGCTGACGCCACCCGTTGCGGTGTTCGTCGATCCTGCACGACGCGGACACGCTCGTCCGGCTGACGGAGGAAGGTCTCCCGCGGAACGCGACCGGGAACTTTGGTCACCACCGTGGTCCTTCGTGGAGCGACTGCGACGGGAATTCGGTGCAGTGGCCGTGAAGGCTCCCCCTGGCTTCGCACCCGATGACTCCTGGAAGGCCGAATGGGTGGCGGTCGGCCCATCGGTGATGGAGTGCGCGGTCTACTCCCCGGCTGCATCGACTGGGCCGCTGCGCCAAGCGACGATCCTAGGACCGGCCGAGCGGTGGAGCCTGGCTTTCCCCCTCGACGCAGTCCGACCTGCGCCAGCAGGCCTGCGTCGCTTCCTGGCGGAGTTGCATCCGGTGGCCCGTCGCCCTGGTGCACTCGCCGAGTTGTGCGCCGGGAACAAGCAGTTGGCTCCGGTGACCGGATCGACGATGTGGCTGACCAGTGAGGTAGTCACGCCAGATTGTCCAGCACTGCGCTGGTTCGAGGTGGTGGCTGCGGGGAAGGCTTCGAACATGCGTGCGCTGTGTGGCGAACACGGCATCGAAGCCGTGGCATTGAAGACTGTGGAATCACGCAAACCCGCCAGCGAACTCAGGCGCAAGATCCGACTACCGGACGGAGATCACTACGCGATCGTGGTGATCTCCGACCTTTCGGACCTGGTGTTGGTCAGGCGAATACGACGGATGTGATGGGCATGCTCGACGTTGCCGGGAATCCCGGACGGGTTGGTGCGATGCCGCGCCGGATCAAACGAGCACCCAGCGCGGCCACCATCGCACCGTTGTCGGTGCACAGGTCCGGTCGCGGAACCCGAACGGTGAGTCCCGCCGCTTGCGCGCGGTCATCGGTCAGCGCGCGCAATCGGGAGTTGGCCGCCACACCACCCCCCAGGACGAGGTGATCCACCCCGTTCGCGCGGCACGCCTCGACCGCCTTGCGGGTGAGCACGTCAACTACCGCTTCCTGGAAACTCGCAGCGACATCAGCCACCTGACGCGGCGAAGGCTGCCCACCCAGCCCCATGAGGGTTCGCGAGACCGCCGTCTTGAGCCCGGAGAAGGAGAAGTCGAACCGGTGCGCAGGGTCATGAGCCAAACCGCGCGGCAGCTCGAATGCCGAACGATCACCATCACCTGCTGCACGGTCCCGATACGGCTCTGGAAGACCTCGCCGCTA
>CAYPSE010000225.1:0-2176 GCA_964413305.1 uncultured Rubrivirga sp.
GCGCTGAAGTCCTTGTCGGACATGCTCAAGGGCAAGCAGGGTCGCTTCCGTCAGAACCTGCTCGGTAAGCGCGTGGACTACTCCGGTCGTTCGGTGATCGTGGTGGGTCCGCAGTTGAAGTTGCACCAGTGCGGCCTGCCCAAGCAGATGGCGCTGGAGCTGTTCAAGCCGTTCGTGATGAAGCGCCTGGTGGACTTGAACCACGCGCAGAACATCAAGAGCGCCAAGCGCATGGTCGAGCGGTCACGCCCGGTGGTGTGGGATGTCCTCGAAGAGGTCATCGCAGAACACCCCGTGCTGTTGAACCGCGCACCAACGCTGCACCGCCTCGGCATCCAAGCCTTCGAGCCCCAACTGATCGAAGGCAAGGCCATTCAGATCCACCCGCTCGTGTGCACCGCATTCAACGCGGACTTCGACGGTGACCAGATGGCGGTGCACCTGCCGCTGTCGGCCGAGGCTCAGGCCGAAGCGCGCATCCTGATGCTGTCCACCAACAACATCTTGTCGCCGGCCAACGGTCGCCCGATCGCCACGCCTACCCAGGACATGGTGCTCGGCATCTACTACCTGACCACCGAGAACGGCAAGAACGCCAAGGTCAAGGACGAGGAACTCCCCACGTTCACCAGCGTCGCCGAAGCCGTCATGGCCATGGATGCCGGTTCGTTGGATCTGCAGGAGCGCGCGCGCATCCGCATCTCCTTCACCGTTCCGCCGGAGGGTTGGCAGGCACCCGAAGGATGGGAGCCCGGACAGCCATTCACCCTGGTCACCACGCTGGGCCGTGCGTTGTTCAACGAGGCGTTGCCGTACGACTACCCGTACGTGAACACCCAGGTGGACAAGAAGGTGCTCGGCGCAACCGTGAATCGGCTCGCGGAGCGCTATTCGAAGGTCAAGGTCGCCGAGACCCTCGACGAACTCAAGGCCCTCGGATTCCACTGGGCTTCTCGTTCGGGCGTGACGATCTCCTTCTCCGACGTGGTCGCACCTCCGGCCAAGGCCGAACTGTTGGCGGGTGCCGAGGAGAAGGCAACCAAGGTCCAGCAGCAGTACGAGCGCGGTTTGATCACCGACTCCGAGCGGCGCCAGGAACTCATCGAGATCTGGACACGCGCCACAGACGAGGTCGCCCGCGCCATGCAGGACAACTTCCCGGAGACCAACCCGGTCCACATGATGGTCGATTCGGGCGCCCGCGGTAACTACATGCAGGTGCGTCAGATCGCCGGCATGCGCGGCCTGGTGGCAAATCCGAAGGGCGAGATCATCCCGCGGCCGATCAAGTCGAACTTCCGCGAGGGTCTGTCCGTGCTGGAGTACTTCATCTCCACGCACGGTGCTCGCAAGGGTCTGGCCGACACCGCGCTGCGTACCGCCGACTCCGGGTACCTCACGCGTCGATTGGTCGACGTTTCGCAGGATGTGATCATCCGCGAGGTCGATTGCGGGACCGAACGCGGCAGCGAGATCGTGATCGGCGAGATGGTCGATGGCGTCCTTCGCCCCGTCGACAACCTGGATACCTCCGCATCGAGCCGTGTGCTTGCACGCGACGTCGAGGTTGATGGCACGGTCGTGGGTACCGCAGGTGAGGAACTCGATGTTCCGCGCCTGGAGGCACTCGTCGCCGCTGGAGCCGACAAGATCCGCGTGCGAACGGTGCTCAACTGCGAGTCGCCCGTGGGTACGTGTGCGATGTGCTACGGCCGTTCCATGGCTACCGGCAAGCTCGTCGACGTCGGCGAGGCTGTGGGCATCATCGCGGCGCAATCGATCGGTGAGCCGGGAACCCAGCTCACCATGCGTACCTTCCACACCGGTGGTGTGGCCGGTGAAGACATCACGCACGGTCTGCCGCGCGTGGTGGAACTGTTCGAAGCTCGCACCCCCAAGGGCGTGGCCCCGATCGCGGAGGTCAGTGGCCGCGTGCGCATCGAGGATGCTGAGAAGACGCGCAAGATCGTGATCGTCCCCGACGATGGCTCAGAGGAGATCGCCGAGCAGGTCAGCAAGCGCGCGCGCCTGCTGGTCGAGGATGGTGCGAGCGTCGAGGTCGGACAGCAGCTCGTCGTCGGTGCTGTCGATCCCAAGCAGGTGCTGCGCATCCTCGGTCCGCGTCAAGTGCAACTGCACTTGGTGGATCAGGTGCAGGACGTGTACCGCTCACAGG
>CAYPSE010000226.1:0-2159 GCA_964413305.1 uncultured Rubrivirga sp.
CGGTACTGGGTGCCGATGTCGTTGCCCTGACGGTAACCCTGGGTCGGATCGTGGTTCTCCCAAAACGCCTTCAGGATGCCGTAGGTGCTGATCTCGCTGGGTCGGTAAGCGACGAAGACGGCTTCGGTGTGGCCGGTCATGCCGGTGCACACTTCCTCGTAGGTGGGATTCGCAGTGAATCCACCCATGTATCCGACGGAAGTTCCCACCACTCCCGGCAGGCGCCAGTAGATCTCTTCGGCACCCCAGAAACAACCCATCGCGAGATAGATGTGCGCGATGTCGTCGCCGACCGGGTGCATCGCGGTGCCGAGCACGGCGTGGGTCGACGGCACATCGAAGATCGGCCGAGGTCGGCCGGGTAGAGCTGAGTCGGCGTCGACCATCCGTGACTTCGCTCCGAATCCGAACACGGGTCTAGGGTAAACGCTGTGGACGGATTCAACACTCGGGCGATTCATGCGGGCCAAGAGCCCGATCCTCTCACCGGGGCGGTTGTACCTCCGATCTACCAGGTGTCCACGTATGCCCAGGACGGTGTCGGCGGTCTTCGTGGAGGCTATGAGTACTCGCGTAGCGGTAATCCCACGCGCACGGCGCTCGAGGAGTGTCTGGCAGCACTCGAGGCTCCCGAGGAAGCCGATGCCCGTGCCCTGGCCTTCGCCTCGGGTCTGGCGGCCGAAGACACCTTGATTCGAACGATCGCCTCGCCTGGGTCGCACGCGGTGATCCCCGACGACGCCTACGGCGGCACCTATCGGCTCTTCGCCAAGGTGGCAGCGCCGTGGGGTGTCGAACACACCCCAGCAGCGGTGACCGACCCCGAAGCGATCGCAGCCGCCATCCAGCCGGGCCGGACCAAACTCGTGTGGATCGAAACACCCACCAATCCACTCCTGAACGTCGCGGACATCGCCGCGATCGCCGACGTTGCGCACGATGCCGGAGCGATCATGGTGGTCGATAACACGTTCGCATCCCCGTACCTGCAACAGCCGCTCCTGCTCGGTGCCGATGTGGTGGTGCACTCAACCACCAAGTACCTGGGTGGGCACAGCGACGTCATCGGTGGCGCGCTGATCGTGCGCGATGCCGACTTGGGCGAGCGGTTGGCGTACCACCAGAACGCCATGGGGGCGGTTCCCGGGCCTTTCGATTCGTGGCTGGTGCTGCGTGGCATCAAGACCCTCGGAGTCCGCATGGATCGACACAGTGCGAACGCGCGTGCGGTTGTCGGCTTCCTCTCCGATCACCCCGCAGTCAGCACGGTTCTGTGGCCCGGATTCGAGTCACATCCCGGACATGATGTTGCGGCGCGTCAGATGCGCGATTTCGGCGGCATGGTCTCGTTCCGGGTCGCAGGCGGTGAACAGGCCGCAGTCGACATCTGCGGTCGAACCGAAGTCTTCACCCTCGGGGAATCCCTCGGCGGTGTGGAATCGCTGATCGAGCACCCTGGACGAATGACGCATGCCTCAGCCGCCGGGAGTCCGCTGGAGGTGCCTTCGGACCTCGTTCGGTTGAGCGTGGGGATCGAGGACGCTGACGACCTCATCTCAGACCTCGACAAAGCGCTTGCCTGAGTTTGTCGCGGAGCCGAATTCCTACGGCGATTCCTGGGGGAGTGGATCGGTGATCGTCACGGCATCGGCTTCTCGACACGATGGTCCGGCGCATCGCTCCAACTGGGCGAGTTGTGCGCTCAGCTCGGCCACGAAAGTCGGATCCACCGAATCCACGACGTTCCGCAACTCGTAGGGATCGGTGAGCTGGTCGTACAGGGCCCGACTGCCGTCGTCGTACTCGACATACATCCAGCGGGGGGTGCGAAGCGCTGAGAACGGTGGCGGGATGAAGGGCAGGTAATCCGGATCGGATTTGTTCGTCTCGCCGATCGATTCGGAGAGCGCCGCATTTCGCCAGTTATCGGGCGCTTTCCCTGCGGCAAGGAACGGGACGAGGGAGCGGCCATCAATCCAATCGGGGGCTCGTCCCCTCAAGATCTCAGTGAACGTCGGCGCCAAGTCGATAGTGGACGTCATGGCATCGACCTCCACGCCTGCGGGGATCCCGGGGCCGATGGCGATGAGCGGAACGACTGTGTCGGTCGCGTACGGCGTGCGCTTGCCCTTGGGCATTCGATACTTGCCCACGTGGTA
>CAYPSE010000227.1:0-2156 GCA_964413305.1 uncultured Rubrivirga sp.
TGTTGCCGTCGTAGTCCCACACATACGAGCCCTCAGCAGCCGCGATGCACATCGGGTTGAGCGCACCCTGCGCGCTCCATGAGTGGAATACGTACTCGCGGTCGAGGCCGTAGACGCGCTTGCCTTCGGCTGGATCGGGGGAATACGACATGGGGTCTCCTTGAGGAATCAATCAGTACGTGAAGCGTAGAACCGGGTCAATGTTCAAGACAATGAGGGAGGGAATTACATGCCACCGAATGGGTTCATCCATGCCACTTGCGGCATTCGAGTGAAATCACGGTCAGCCGAGTAGACCGTTCCGCCGTGCTCCCAGGCAAGCGCCGCTAGATGAACATCGTTCACGATGCTGCCCCCTGAGCCAGCAGGCGTGAACACTCGCAACGCATGGACGTGGCGCTTTCCAGGATTGATTACCGACACATTGGGCGACTCGAGCCAGGTCTCCACGATGGACACTGCGGCGTCCATCGATAGTGGTTGCTCGTAGACAGACGGGCCCGTGGACAAGCGCAGGAATGCAAGTATCGAAGCCCAGGGGATTCCAACGAGTTCATCTCCGGCCAGCGTTGAACGCCACCATTCCAGAGCTTGACGATGCAGCCGAGAGGCACCGTTCGTGGCATAGATCAGAACGTTGGCATCGGGGATGATCACTTCAACTCACGCTCGAGTTGCTCGGTGACCCTAAGAAACCGAACCACTTCAGCATCTTCGCCCAGCGCCTCGGCCTCGTCCGCCGTCATTCGCAGACCCCCGAGGTCAACGACCGGGGGTTCGATTCCCTTTCGGGGTGCGCTCGGAGCCAGTCCTCTTCGGACCACCTCGTTCACCACTTCCTTGAAAGAGCGTCCGGATTCGCGGGCGCGTTCGTTTAGTGCCATGAATAGATCGTCATCCAACGTGAGCGTGGTGCGCATGCCACCAGGCTAACCTGTGGACATCAAGGCATCAAACGGCTGAGCAAGTGCGCCTTGACCCCCGACCACTCACAGGCCAGCACCGAATACATGACGGTGTCGCGGATCGAATCGTCCTGCCGCCGCTGGTACATCCGCAGCACGCCTTCGCGCGTGGCCCCGATGCGCTCGATCGCTGCCTGGCTTCGCAGATTGCGGATATCGGTCTTCAGTTGGACTCGATTCATGCCACATTCCTCGAAAGCCCAGGTCATGAGCAGCAACTTGCACGCGGGGTTCACCCTGGTCCCCCATACAGGTGGTGCGTATGTGGTGTGTCCGATCTCCACGCGTGCGTCGATGATCGAAAGATCTAGGAACGACGTCGTCCCTACTACGCGGCCTAGCTCGCGCACCGTCCACATCCACCTACCCGTGCTGCGCGCGGTCTCGATCACCTGCGCCCACACATCCGCAGATTCCGGTCGGCCCTTGACGTGCGTCCACACTCGATCGTCATCAAGAGCTGCGAATAGATCGTGCGCATCGTCCGTGGTTGAAGACGTGAGTTGAATGTCCTGGAACGTCAGTACTACGTATTCGTTCCACTCCCAACGCGCGTGCGGAACCGGCGCGTCAGTCGATGAGGTCATGCACCGAGATGGTCGCGTTGCGATCCTGGCCCACACCGATCGCACTGATGCGGCAGTTCGATGCGTCTTGCAAGAACTGCACGTAGTTGCGCGCGTTGATCGGCAGATCATCGAGCGATCGTGCCCCGGAGATATCTTCGCTCCAGCCGGGCAGGTATTCGTAGATTGGCTTCGCGTGGTGAAAGGCGGTCTGGGTCTCGGGAAGCTCATCGACGCGGACGCCATCGACGTCGTAAGCAACGCATACCGGGATCTGCTCGAAGCCGGTCAGAACGTCGAGTTTCGTCAAGAAGATGTCCGTCAAGCCGTTCACACGCGTGGCGAAGCGCGCGATCGGTGCATCGAACCAGCCGCAGCGGCGGTTACGTCCCGTGGTCACGCCCACTTCGCCACCGATGGTGCGCAATCGTTCACCGTCGTCGTCGAACAACTCGGTGGGGAAAGGTCCCGACCCAACGCGGGTCGTGTACGCCTTGAGGATGCCGATCACCCGTGAGATCCGGGTAGGACCGATACCGCTGCCGGTGCAAGCACCACCGGCGGTCGGGTTACTCGACGTGACGAACGGGTACGTGCCGTGGTCCACGTCCAGCAGCGTTCCCTG
>CAYPSE010000228.1:0-2155 GCA_964413305.1 uncultured Rubrivirga sp.
TTCATGCCCCACGGGTTGCCCTTGGTCTCGATGTTCTTGAACAGTCCGTTGAGTTCGCTCGGGAACTCGCTTGCCATGAGAACTTGGTATCGGCGCATATCCACGATGTGATCGATGTGGGCGATATCCACCGGGCACTGCTGCACGCAGGCGCCACACGTGGTGCAACTCCACAACACATCCGGACTCATCACGCCGCCGTCGAGTTGCGCCCACGGATCGCCGTCGCCATCGGCGATGAGTTGCCGTTCGGCAAGTTGCAGCACGTCGTCATGCAGATCCGCGCGCTTGTCCTTCGGTGCCTGCAGCCAGGGAGCAGCTACGTGCGACTGTTCGCGTAATGCGAGGGTGAGGAGTTTGGGGCTGAGCGGCTTCTCGGTATTCCATGCCGGGCATTGACTCTGGCAGCGACCGCATTCGGTGCAGGTGTTGAAGTCGAGCAGCGCCTTCCAGCTGAAATCACCGATGGTGCCGACTCCCAGAGAAGCGTCGTCGTCGAGATCGTCGATGTTCTCGAAATCGATCGGCTCACCGTCGATCGAGATGGGAAGCAGTGGACCGAGCGCCGGCTTGCCGTCTGCGTTGCGCTGGAACCACACGTTGAAGAATGCGAGGAAGCGGTGCCATGCAACACCCATGGTCGGTTGCAGCGCGACGGTGATCAGCCACGCGAGCGAAACCGCGATCTTGATGAACGCGACGATCACGATGCCGGTTTCCAATGCGCTGATGGACATGCCCGTGAACGCCGAACCGATCCACGCGGTGAACGGGAAGTTGGCGGTGGTGGCCCACGATTCGCCCTGTTCGGTGCCCAGTGCGTACTCGAGTGCGCGGATCGTGATGACAGCGAGGCCGACGAGCAGGATCGTGATCTCGACGTAGTACGCCTGCCACATCGTCGATCCGAAGAAGCGTGACTTGCGTCCCTGTGAGCTCGGCAACTGGCGCAGACGGGTAAGGATTAAGAACAGGATCGAGATGACCATCAACCAGGCGAGGCCCTCGACCAACCAGTTGAAGGGCGGGAAGTGTCCGATGATCGGGAGCGCGAAATCCGGGTTCAGCAGTTGCCCATAGGCCGTGACCAAGGTGAGGAACAGCACCCCGAAGGCGACGAGCACGATCCAGTGCGCAGTGGCGACGATCGCGCCGACCGGCTGCTGCTTGAGCCGGCTCGCGAGCAGCACCTCGCGCAGGAGCGTGGTGGTCCGCTGCCCGGGGTCGTTGCTGCGGCTGACCGGCTGGCCGCCGCGGTACGTGCGGACCATGCCGGCGAGGGTCCGGGCGAAAAGGACGACGGCGATGATCGTGGCGAGTGCGGCGACGATTGCGACGCCGGTTTGCAGGGCTGAACTCACGTCCGCACGCTACTAGCCGAGGTGCCCCAGCGCCTCGAGGCCGATTCCCCTCACGAGCCCCTCACATGTGAACTACCTCACCAAGGGGTGGGAATTCCCCGGAGGTCGTCGCCGTTGTCTTATATGAGCCAAGCCGACTCAAAGAATATGACTCTCAATTTGCAGATAGGGTAGTTTCTCAGGCATACTTGTCACCAGACTTAACGAAAAAGCCGCGGAACTACGCGTTCATGCGCATACAGAGGAATTCACAAGGCCGAACTCATCGGCACGAATAGAAGGAGAACAGCCACTATGGCTAGAGCAGTAGGTATCGACCTGGGCACGACCAACTCCGTCGTCTCGGTCCTCGAAGGCGGAGACCCCGTCGTCATCGCCAACGCGGAAGGCTCCCGGACCACCCCGTCCGTCGTGGCCTTCGCCAAGAACGGTGAGGTGCTCGTCGGCGAGGTCGCCAAGCGCCAGGCCGTCACGAACGTCGACCGCACGATCCGTTCAGTCAAGCGCCACATGGGCACCAACTGGACGATCGAGATCGACGGCAAGAAGTACACCGCGCAGGAGATCAGCGCACGCACCCTGATGAAGTTGAAGCGCGACGCGGAGGCCTATCTGGGCGACACCGTGACCGATGCCGTCATCACGGTTCCCGCTTACTTCTCCGATGCGCAGCGTCAAGCAACCAAGGAAGCCGGCGAGATCGCCGGCCTGAACGTGCTGCGCATCATCAACGAGCCCACCTCCGCCGCACTCGCATACGGCCTGGACAAGGGCGACCAAGAGCAGACGATCCT
>CAYPSE010000229.1:0-2153 GCA_964413305.1 uncultured Rubrivirga sp.
TGGCGAACGTCGAAGAGGACAACTGGGAGTGGCACACCTTCGACACCGTCAAGGGCGGCGACTACCTGGTCGACCAGGACGCCGCCGAGATCATGTGCAAGGAAGCCATCGACGCCGTCCTGGATCTGGAGAAGATGGGCCTGCCGTTCAATCGCACCCCCGAGGGGCGCATCGACCAGCGTCGCTTCGGGGGTCATACCCGCAACCACGGTGAGGCGGCAGTCCGTCGATCCTGCTACGCGGCCGACCGCACAGGCCACATGATCCTGCAGACCCTCTACCAAAACTGCATCAAGGCCGGCGTGGAGTTCTTCAACGAGTTCTACGTGCTCGATCTCTTGCTGAACGAAGAAACCGGTGAGCCAGTTGCCGCCGGGGTGGTGGCATACGAGCTCGCCACCGGTGAGATCCACATCTTCCAGGCGAAGTCGATCGTGTTCGCCACCGGTGGCTACGGCAAGGTCTGGAAGACCACGTCCAATGCCCACACGCTGACCGGCGACGGCATGGGCATCATCTGGCGCAAGGGGCTCCCGTTGGAGGACATGGAGTTCTATCAATTCCACCCCACGGGCCTGGCCGGCCTGGGCGTGCTGCTGACCGAGGGTGCCCGTGGCGAAGGCGGCATCTTGCGAAATGCTTCCGGTGAACGTTTCATGGAGCGCTACGCACCCACCATCAAGGACCTCGCCCCGCGTGACATGGTGGCCCGAGCGATGGTCCAGGAGGTGCGCGAGGGCCGCGGTGCCGGACCCCACAAGGATTACGTCTACCTCGACCTCACCCACCTGCCCGCCGAGCAGGTCGAGGCGAAGCTGCCGGACATCACCGAGTTCTCTCGCACCTACCTGGGCGTGGATCCGATCACCGAGTTGGTCCCGGTGTTCCCCACGGCGCACTACGCCATGGGCGGTGTCCCAACCAACGTGGAAACCGAGGTGCTGCGCGACAACGAGCATGTGGTTCCCGGCCTCTACGCCGCCGGGGAAGTGGCTTGCGTATCGGTCCACGGCGCCAACCGCCTGGGCACCAACTCACTCCTCGACATCAACGTGTTCGGTCGCCGCGCAGGTATCGCTGCCGCGGAATACGCGAACTCGGTGGCCCACGTGGAACTGCCCACCGATCCACAAGGAGCAACCATCGCGCTGGTGGAGCGGCTGCGTTCGAGCACCGGCAGTGAGCGCATTGCCGTACTGCGCAAGGAACTGCAGGAGACGATGGACATGAACGCCCAGGTGTACCGGACCGAGGTCACCTTGAAGCAGGCACTCGGCGACATCCAGGACCTCAAGCGTCGATACGCGAACGTTTCGATCCAGGACAAGGGCACCCGCTACAACACCGACCTCATCGAGGCCATCGAACTCGGCTTCCTGCTCGACTTGGCCGAGGTGACCGTGGTGAGTGCACTCGAGCGGAAGGAATCCCGCGGCGGCCACGCCCGCGAGGACTACCCGAACCGCGACGACGTCAACTTCATGCGCCACACCATGGCCTACCTGGGAACCGACGTGAGCGGCGAGGAGTACGTTCGCTTGGACTACAAGCCGGTGACCGTCACCCGCTACGAGCCGATGGAGCGTAAGTACTGATGACAGCCGTGGTAGAGGAAGTCGTAGTCACCGAGGTCGATGCGCCAGTTGCGACCGACGTAACCTTCCGGATTCGCCGCTTCCTACCCGACGTGGACGACGAGCCCCACTGGGAGGACTACACGGTCGCCCTCTACCCCACTGATCGCGTGCTCACCGCTCTGGAGAAGATCAAGGGCGAACTCGACGGCACGTTGAGTTTCCGTCGTTCCTGTGGCCATGGCATCTGCGGTTCGGACGCGATGAGGATCAATGGTCGCAACCGTCTGGCCTGCAAGACCCTCGTCAAGGACCTGGACATCAGCAAGCCGATCACCGTCGAAGCGATCAAGGGCCTGCCCCTTGAGAAGGACATGATCGTCGACATGGAGCCGTTCTTCGCGGCCTACCGACAGGTTCTGCCGTTCTTGATCCCCGAAGGCCACGAGCCCACCCGCGAGCGTCTGCAGTCCGCTGAAGATCGCGCCCGCTTCGACGACACCACCAAGTGCATCCTGTGCGCGGCCTGCACCACGTCCTGCCCGGTCTACTGGACGGACGGTCAGTACTTCGGCCCGG
>CAYPSE010000230.1:0-2147 GCA_964413305.1 uncultured Rubrivirga sp.
GACCGCACGTACCCCTGGAAGTTCGTTCACGGTGGCCCGCACGCGAGCGATCATCGAGCGATGGACGTGCGCTTGGGTTCGCCAGTGCGGACCCACGTATTCCGCGGCTGCGCCGGCCGCGGCCGCAGCCGCGACGTCCGGGAAGCCTCCCACCCATCCGCGATCGGGAGCTTCGGGAGGTTGCCAACGGATATCGGGTTGGACGACGAGGGCGGCACAACCCGACGGGGCGCCCCAATCCCGCGGGGAGGCGATGAGTGCGTCCCAGTGCGCACCAACATCATCGTGCCCAGCCACCTGGGTTGCGTCGGCGATGAGCGGAATGCCCGCCGCGCGGCAGATGAGGTGAACATGTTCGAGTGGCTGGCGGGTACCCACTTCAGCATTGGCCACCTGTACGCAGGCAAGGGCTGCCCCCGAGTCGATGACCGAGGCGAGGACCTCGACATCGACCGCACCGGTGGAGGACACGGGGACTCTCACGATCTCGGCCCCGGGGACCGAGCGGGCCGCGAACACCACCGCCATGGACTCGGCCTCGCTCACGACGATCCGCGCGGGGGCACCGGCTGCCACGCGTGAGGCGAAGATCCCGGCGATGCTGGCTCGGATCAGGTCGGCCGACGAGGCGCCGAGATATGTGTCCGCAGTTCGGACGCCCAGGAAGTGGGCGATCGCGGCGCGCGCGGTGTCCAACAGCAGCCCCGTTCGCCGTCCACCATGGTGGAGCCGGGCTGGGTCGGGCCAGGCTTGATCCAGGGCCGCTGCGAAGGCCTGCTGTGCGATGGGTAGCACCGGCTGTCCACCCACCGCATCGAGATAGCCGGCCGGTGGGTGGGGCGCTGGATCTGGCCACATCTGACCCACCGATTCCGCACCTGCCATGGGGTAACGCTAGTGGCGCGAACGTGGGGGAGGTCACGTGGATTTCTCCACCCGGCCCGGGGTAACTTGGGGCAAAAGGTGCGCTAGTCTCCCCATGGAATTTCAGAACCGCACCCGACCATAGGCACGCACGTGCCGACGAGAAAGGCGTGACGTGGCGACCATCCATCGGCCCCGGGTCGGTAATCGCAGATCGCGCACGACCGCTGGTGTGCTCGCCCTCGCAGCGGCGGGCATCGTCTTGTCCGGGTGTACGGCCAACGAGGCCTTCTTCTTCGATCTTCCCGAGCCCGCCTCCGCCGAAGCCCCCATCATCCAAAACCTGTGGAATGGATCCTGGATCGCTGCCTGGGCCGTGGGCATCGTCACCTGGGGACTGATGATCTGGGCCGCCATTGCCTACCGGCGCCGCAACCCGAATGAAGTGCCAGAACAGACCAAGTACAACATCCCTTTAGAGGCGCTCTACACGATCGTTCCATTGATCATGATCCTCGGACTGTTCTGGTTCACGGCGCGCGATCAGACCGAGATCTTGACCCTGGACAACGATCAGCAGCAGACCGTCCAGGTCGTGGGCTTCCGCTGGTCGTGGGCGTTCAATTATCTCGACCAGGACGCCTACGACGTCGGAGTTCCCTATGGCGAGGGATCACCCGGCGAACCCCCCACGTTGTACCTGCCCGTCGACGAGAAGATCCGGTTCGAGTTGAACTCTCCGGACGTCATCCACTCATTTTGGGTACCTGCATTCCTGTTCAAGATGGACGTCATCCCAGGCAAGACCAATGCCTTCGAACTGACCCCCGACAAACTCGGTGTCTACGCCGGAAAGTGCGCCGAACTGTGCGGCGTCGATCACGCCCGGATGCTGTTCCAGGTCGAGGTGGTCGAGCGCGATGAGTTCGACGCCAAGATGGCCGAGTTGCGGGCCAAGGGCCAGACCGGAGTATTGGACACAGACCGAATCACCAATGAGGGACAGCGTCCTGGGGAGCGCACGCTATGACGATCCTGAACGAGCCGCCCGTTACCGGCACCACGTACGAGGCGCCGGTCTATACCCCGCGCAAGCAGAACCTCGGGAAGTCGATCGTCAATTGGGTCACCTCTACCGACCACAAGATCATCGGCTACATGTACTTGATCACCGCTGTGATGTGGTTCTTCATCGCCGGGCTCATGGCGCTGGCAATCCGTGCCGAACTCGCGGTGCCGGGATTGCAGATCATCTCCCTCGAGCAGTACAACCAGCTGTTCAC
>CAYPSE010000231.1:0-2123 GCA_964413305.1 uncultured Rubrivirga sp.
ACACGACATTCGCCGAATCCGTGTACACCTTCGCGAACACCATCAACACCACCGAAGGTGGAACCCACGAAGAAGGGTTCCGCACCGCTCTGACCAGCTTGGTGAACAAGTTCGCGCGCGAGTGGGGCATCTTGAAGGAGAAGGACACCAACCTCACGGGTGAGGACATCCGCGAAGGCTTGACCGCGATCGTGTCGGTGAAGCTCAAGGAGCCGCAGTTCGAGGGTCAAACCAAGACCAAACTCGGGAACACCGAGATGAAGACCTTCGTGCAGAAGATCGTCAACGATCAACTCGGTGCGTGGTTCGAAGCGAACCCGAGTGAGGGCAAGGAGATCGCCCGCAAGTCGGTGAACGCGGCTGCTGCGCGTATCGCTGCGCGCAAGGCGCGCGATCTCGCCCGTAACCGTAAGGGCCTCCTCGGGGGCGCGGGTATGCCGGGCAAGTTGATCGACTGCTCGAGCCGCGAACCCGAGGAGTGCGAGGTGTTCATCGTCGAGGGCGACTCGGCCGGCGGCTCAGCTCGTCAGGGTCGCGATCCGCGCGTGCAGGCGATCCTGCCGATTCGCGGGAAGATCCTGAACGTCGAGAAGGCACGCATCGACAAGGTCCTGCAGAACAACGAGGTTCAGGCACTGGTTTCGGCATTGGGCACCGGCGTGCAAGAGGAATTCGACATCAACCGGCTTCGCTACCACAAGATCGTCCTGATGGCCGACGCCGACGTCGACGGACAACACATCCGCACACTGCTACTGACCCTGTTGTTCCGCTTCATGCGGCCACTGGTCGAACTCGGTTATGTGTACTTGGCACAGCCGCCGCTGTACAAAATCAAGTGGCAGCGAGAAGCGCCGGAGTTCGCCTACTCCGATCGTGAGCGCGATGCGCTGATCGAAGCTGGGCAGGCCGCAGGCCGCAAGTTGCCCAAGGAAGAGGCCGTCCAGCGCTACAAGGGCCTCGGTGAGATGAACGCAGATGAGCTCTGGGAAACCACCATGGATCCCAGCCAGCGGGTGCTATTGCAAGTCACCTTGGACGACGCAGCGCAGGCCGACGAGATGTTCAGCGTGCTGATGGGCGAGGACGTCGAGTCGCGTCGCAACTTCATCCAGCAGAACGCCAAGGACGTCCGCTTCTTGGATATCTGACGTCATCAACTTCACGCCACACCCACCACTAGACGGAGAACCACGTGCCTGACGAGATAGACATCGTTGTAGAAGAAGGCGCAGCAGACGGCAGTGGGCGCATCGAGCCCGTTGACCTGCAGACCGAAATGCAGCGGTCCTACCTGGACTACTCCATGTCGGTCATCGTGTCCCGCGCGCTGCCGGACGTCCGCGATGGTTTGAAGCCGGTGCACCGCCGCGTGCTCTACGCGATGTACGACGGCGGCTACCGCCCAGACCGCAACTTCTCCAAGAGCGCCCGCGTGGTGGGCGACGTCATGGGCAATTACCACCCGCATGGCGATTCGGCGATCTACGACGCCCTCGTGCGCCTCGCTCAGCCATGGAGCCTGCGCTACCCACTAGTGCAGGGCCAGGGCAATTTCGGTTCCCCTGGCAACGATCCGCCGGCCGCCCAGCGCTACACCGAGTGCCGCATGGCGCAGCTCGCCATGGAGATGGTGCGCGACATCGACGAGGAGACCGTCGACTTCATCCCCAACTACGACGGCCGCACCCTCGAACCGTCGGTGCTGCCCAGCCGCTTCCCGAACCTGCTGGTCAACGGCAGCGCGGGTATCGCGGTCGGCATGGCCACGAATATCCCGCCGCACAACCTCGGCGAGGTGGCCGCCGCCGCAACCTGGTTGCTGGAGAACCCCGAGGCGAGCACCGAAGAGCGCATGACCGCGATGATGGAGATCGTTCAGGGTCCGGACTTCCCGACCGGGGCCACGATCATCGGTCGGCGCGGCATCGAGGACGCCTACCGCACCGGTCGCGGCTCGATCACCATGCGCGCCGTTGTGGAGGTGGACGAGGACGCCAAGGGTCGCCAACGGCTGGTCGTCACCGAACTGCCGTACCAGGTCAACCCCGACAACCTGTTGCTACGTATCGCCGAACTCGTGGGCGACGGCAAGCTGACCGGTATCTCCGACGTTCGCGACG
>CAYPSE010000232.1:0-2121 GCA_964413305.1 uncultured Rubrivirga sp.
CCCGATCTCGTCACGGCGATCGAGGCTGAACTAGCTGATGGCGTGAAGCCGGACTACGAAGCCTGGTGGGGGCAGCTCAACCGTCTTCGCGAGACCTACCCGCTCGGCTACGACCTTCCCGACGACGGCACGTTGTCCCCGCAGTACGTGATCGAGCGGCTGGGCAAGATCTCCGGTCCGGATTCGATCTACACCGCGGGCGTTGGACAGCACCAGATGTGGGCCGCACAGTTCATCGGATACGAGTATCCGGGCACGTGGTTGAACTCCGGAGGGCTGGGCACCATGGGTTACGCGGTGCCCGCCGCGATGGGTGCCAAGGTCGGACGGCCGGACACCACGGTGTGGGCGGTCGATGGCGATGGCTGCTTCCAGATGACCAACCAGGAGTTGGCCACCTGCGCCATCAACAATATTCCGATCAAGGTGGCGCTGATCAACAATTCTTCGCTGGGAATGGTGCGCCAGTGGCAGACGCTGTTTTACAACGAGCGGTACTCCAATACCGATCTGCACTCGCACTCGTTCCCGGATTTCGTGAAGCTCGCGGAGGCCTATGGCTGTTACGGGTTGCAGGCCACGAGCGCGGGTGAAGTCGACTCGATCATCGAGAAGGCGATGGGAATGAACGACGCTCCGGTGGTGATCGACTTCCGTGTCCACAAGGACGCGATGGTGTGGCCGATGGTGGCTGCTGGAACGAGCAACGACGACATCATGGTGGCTCGCGCCATGGCACCTGAGTGGGGAAGTGACGACTGATGTCCAGGCACACACTGTCCGTTCTCGTGGAGGACAAGCCCGGCGTGCTTGCGCGCGTTGCAAGCCTGTTCTCCCGTCGTGGTTTCAACATCGAATCCCTAGCAGTGGGGCCGACCGAATTGCCCGAGGTCTCGCGAATGACGATCGTGGTCAGTGTCGATCGTCTCCCCCTCGAACAAGTGACCAAGCAGCTGAACAAACTCATCAACGTCTTGAAGATCGTCGAACTTGAAGAGGAGTCCTCGGTTCAGCGCGAGATCATGCTGGTCAAGGTCAAGGCGAACCTGGACACCCGATCCCACATCCTGGAAACCGTCCAGTTGTTCCGGGCCAAGGTGGTCGACGTCAGCAACGACGCCGTCACCATCGAGGCGACCGGCGCTCATGACAAGCTCGAGGCTTTGCTGCGTGTCCTAGAGCCGTTTGGCATTACCGAGCTCGTCAAGTCCGGACTGGTGGCGGTGGGTCGGGGGTCCCGCTCGATCAGCGAGCGCACTCTGCGGCCCGTGGACCGCTCGGCGTGAGTCGCTTCATCCACCGATAGCCTTCGCACCACCAACCGATCAAGGAGAGATTCACCGTGGCCGAAATGTTCTACGACGACGACGCCGACCTTTCGATCATCCAAAACCGGGTGGTCGCCATCATGGGCTTCGGCAGCCAGGGCCACGCTCATGCGCTCTCCTTGCGCGACTCCGGGGTGGATGTTCGCGTAGGCCTGCCGGAGGGGTCGAAGTCCCGCGCCAAGGCGGAGGAAGACGGCTTGCGCGTCGTGGATCCAGCCACGGCTGCGGCCGAGGCCGACGTCATCATGATCTTGGTTCCTGACCCCGCGCAGAAGAAGCTCTACGCCGAGGCGATCGAGCCGAACCTGCAAGACGGCGACGCGCTTTTCTTCGCGCACGGTTTCAACATCCGGTTCGGCTTCATCAAGCCACCAGCTAACGTCGATGTGTGCATGGTTGCCCCGAAGGGACCTGGTCACCTGGTGCGCCGCGAGTACGTGGCTGGCCGTGGTGTGCCAGTTCTTGTGGCCGTCGAACAGGACGCGACTGGCAACGCCTGGCCGTTGGCCCTGTCCTACGCCCGGGCGATCGGCGGCCTGCGCGCCGGTGGGATCAAGACGACCTTCACCGAAGAGACCGAGACCGATCTATTCGGTGAGCAGGCCGTACTGTGCGGCGGCGCCAGCCAGTTGGTGATGTACGGGTTCGAGACTCTCGTCGAGGCGGGTTATCAGCCGGAGGTCGCGTACTTCGAGTGCTTGCATGAGCTGAAGTTGATCGTCGACCTCATGTACGAGGGCGGCATCGCCAAGCAGCGCTGGAGTGTTTCCGACACCGCCGAGTACGGCGACTA
>CAYPSE010000233.1:0-2106 GCA_964413305.1 uncultured Rubrivirga sp.
CTGCGCGTGCGCGCGAAGGCAAGATCGATCCGGTCATCGGCCGCGATGAGGAGATCCGTCGCACCATCCAGGTGCTCTCGCGCCGCACCAAGAACAACCCCGTCCTCATCGGTGACCCCGGTGTAGGCAAGACCGCCGTGGTCGAGGGACTTGCTCGTCGCATCGTCGAAGGTGACGTTCCTACGTCCCTGGTCGGCAAGACGCTCATCTCGCTGGATCTGGGCGCGATGGTCGCGGGCGCGAAGTATCGCGGTGAGTTCGAGGAACGCTTGAAGGCCGTGCTCGACGAGATCAAGGAGTCCGACGGACAGATCATCACGTTCATCGACGAACTGCACACGGTCGTCGGTGCGGGTGCCGGCGGTGACTCGGCGATGGACGCAGGCAACATGCTCAAGCCGATGCTTGCCCGAGGCGAACTGCGCATGATCGGTGCGACCACGCTCGATGAGTACCGCGAATACATCGAGAAGGATCCGGCCCTCGAGCGTCGCTTCCAGCAGGTGTTCGTGGACCAGCCGTCCGTGGAAGACACCATCGCGATCCTGCGCGGAATCAAGGAGAAGTACGAAGCCCACCACAAGGTGGTCATCTCCGACTCCGCGCTGGTGGCGTCGGCCACATTGTCCGACCGCTACATCACCTCACGCTTCCTGCCGGATAAGGCGATCGACCTCATGGACGAGGCCGCTAGCCGGCTGCGCATGGAGATCGACTCCTCCCCGGTGGAGATCGACGTGCTGCAACGTCAAGTCGACCGGTTGCGTATGGAGGAGCTCGCCATCTCCAAGGAGACCGACGACGCCTCCAAGGAGCGCTTGGCGAAGATCCGCGCGGAGATCGCCGATAAGGAAGAGGAACTGCTGGGCTTGCGCGCCCGTTGGGACGCAGAGAAGCAGGGCCTCGATCGCATCGGCGAGATCAAAGTGCTGATCGACGACCTTCGTGCGGTGGCTGAGAAGGCACAGCGCGAAGGTGACTTCGAACAGGCCTCGCGCATCCTCTACGCCGAGATCCCGACCTTCGAGGAGGAACTCGAGCGGGTCACCAAGGAGACCAACGAGCGTGAAGCGACCATGGTCAAGGAAGAGGTGACCGCCGACGACATCGCCGAGGTGGTTGCCGCATGGACGGGAATCCCCGCCGGACGCTTGCTCGAAGGCGAGACTCAGAAATTGCTGCGCATGGAGGAGGAACTCGGCCATCGAGTCGTCGGTCAGTCCGAAGCGGTGCGCGAGGTTTCGGATGCGGTCCGTCGCGCGCGTGCTGGTATCTCCGATCCGAACCGACCGACTGGTTCCTTCCTGTTCCTCGGGCCCACCGGTGTCGGTAAGACCGAGCTGGCCAAGGCCCTAGCGGAGTTCCTATTCGACGACGAACGCGCGATGGTGCGTATCGACATGAGCGAGTACTCCGAGAAGCACTCGGTCTCCCGCCTGGTCGGTGCGCCTCCCGGATATGTCGGTTACGAAGAAGGCGGCCAACTCACCGAAGCAGTGCGCCGTCGTCCCTACTCGGTGATCCTGCTCGACGAGGTCGAGAAGGCGCACCCGGAAGTCTTCGACATCCTGTTGCAGGTGCTCGACGACGGACGCCTTACTGATGGTCAGGGTCGCACCGTCGATTTCCGAAATGTCATCTTGATCCTCACTTCGAATATGGGCTCACAGTTCCTGATCGATACCGATACGCCGTTCGATGAGCGTAAGGAGCAGGTGCTCGGTGTGGTTCGTCAGCAATTCCGACCGGAATTCCTGAACCGTCTCGATGCCATGGTGATGTTCAACCCGCTCGACCGCGAAGAGTTGACGCGCATCGCCGGCATCCAGATCGAACAACTGCAGCGCCGGTTGGAGGATCGTCGGATCACCATCGAACTCACCGACGAGGCCAAGCAGTGGCTGGTGAACAAGGGATTCGACCCGATCTACGGTGCGCGCCCGCTTCGTCGTCTGGTGCAGACCGCGGTGGGCGACAAGCTCGCCGTCGCGATCCTCTCCGGAGAGGTGAAGGACGGTGATTCCGTCGTTATCGGTACTCGACCCGACGGCGAGGACCTCGTCCTCAACCCCTAACCCCTCCCCGATGCGGTGTCAGAGGTCGGGC
>CAYPSE010000234.1:0-2103 GCA_964413305.1 uncultured Rubrivirga sp.
CTTGGCACGCGCCACCATCATTTCCAGGGCTCGTTCAGCGATACCGATCATCCGCATGCAGTGATGGATGCGTCCAGGGCCGAGACGTGCCTGGGCGATGGCGAATCCGGCACCTTCCTCCCCGATGAGGTTGGAGATCGGCACTCGAACGTCGGTGAATTCGATCTCGCCATGACCGTGCTGGTCGTGGTACCCGAACACCGGAAGTGAACGGTGCACCGTGACTCCGGGAGTGTTCATCTGCACGAGCACCATCGACTGCTGACGGTGCGCCTCGGCATTCGGATCGGTCTTGCCCATCACGATCAAGATCTCGCATCGCGGATCCAAGGCCCCGGTGGTCCACCACTTGCGACCGTTGATCACATACTCGTCACCGTCGCGCTCGATGCGCGTTGCGATGTTCGTCGCATCGGAGGAAGCAACGTCGGGTTCGGTCATGGCAAACCCAGAGCGGATGCGCCCATCCAGCAAGGGTTGCAGCCAACGCTGTTGCTGATCGACGGTTCCGAACATGTGCAGGACTTCCATGTTCCCGGTATCGGGTGCTGAGCAGTTGAAGGCTTCTGGAGCGATCTCGACCGAGCGGCCGGTCCACTCCGCGACGTGCGCATAGTCCAAAACCGTCAACCCGTGCTCAGGGTCGGTGGAATCGGGTAGGAACAGATTCCACAGTCCGCGCTCTCGCGCAGCGACCTTGAGATCCTCGACGATCTGTGGCAGGTCGTGTAGACGACCCTCACCTGCGAGGTCTCGACGCTGTTGGGCGTAGATGGGCTCAGCGGGGTAGACGAACTCGTCGAGGAATGTGCGCGTGCGGGCCACGTATTCCTGTGCACGTGGGCTCGGCCCCAGATCCATGGTCAGGCCTCCGGTTCGGGGGACGTTTCGCCAGCAGGCTCATCGATCGCGTCGTCATCGCCTCGAAGCGAATCGATCAGTTCATATCGCTTGCCGTATATGTCGAGCAAGGACAGCAGCATCGCCGTGACCGGAATCGCCAGGAACGCTCCTGCAACCCCGAACAGCGACGCGCCGAGTAGAACCGACCCGAATGCAACCGCCGGATTCACATTGACAGCCTTCGCACTGATGCGAGGTTCGATCGTCAGGTTCTCCACCTGCTGGTAGATGATCGCCCAGACGAGTGCCAGTACACCCACGAGCGGGTTCTCGCTGAGCAGTCCCACCAGGACCGGGAGCGCGATCGAGATGTAGGTGCCGATGGTGGGCACGAATTGAGCGACGATGCCGGTCCACAGGGCTAGTGGCAGCCAGTACGGCATATCGATAATCAAGAACACGATCGCGGTAGTGATGGAGTTAATCGCCGCGAGAATCACCCGGGCGCCGATGTAGCCGCCGGTCTTCTCCGATGTGAGGCGCCACACGTTCAGCACGAACTCCTGAGCACGATCGGGGAAAAGGCTAGCCACCCAGCGCTGGAACTGAGGAAGTTGAGCCGAGAAATAGAACAGGAACAACCCGAACGTGAAGATCGAGAAGACGCTACCGACGATCGACGTGACGAAGCTCAGAATGCCCAGCGCGATCTCGCCGGCGTAGAGCGCGAGGTCGGCTGTCTCGACATCGAACATCGCCAGGATGTCGTTGAACTCATAAGCAGTGCCAAGTTGCTGATTGGCCCAGGACAACGCTTGCTTGATGACATCTGGCACCGCCATGGCCAACTGCACGAGTTGGTCGATGAGCAGGCTCCCGAAGGCAAACAAGAAGAACGCCGCGAACAGCAGGAAGGCGATCATCACCAAGATCGTCGCCAGACCACGCTTCATCCGACGGGAAAGTCGATCCACGACCGGTGCCATCGCAAGAGCAGCGAACCACGCCATCAAGATGACGAAGAGGATTCCGCCACCGTCTTCGAGCAGGAACTGCACGAACAGCGCCAAAGCCAGCAGGGCGAGGACGACGAGTCCGACCTTCCAGATATTTCGCGGACTGAACCGCACTTCCCTGATCGACGGCGGTGTGGACTGGGTGTCTGCCATGGGTCGATCCAACCGCATGGATGGGGTGCTGGAGAGAGCTGCGTGAAATTTCGCGAAACTGAGGGCGTGATCACAAGCCGATAACAGTAGG
>CAYPSE010000235.1:0-2084 GCA_964413305.1 uncultured Rubrivirga sp.
CCGGCCTGGTGGAGGGAGTCGATGAGCAGTGCGCCGATCTCGCGTGCTTCGGGCGCAGGCTTGAGGATCGCTGCGCCACCGGCGGCGATCGCGTGCACCAGGCCGCTCAGCGGAATCGCGTAGGGGAAATTCCACGGCCCAGCCACCACGGTGACCGGGTGCGGCTGCCAGGTGAGACCTTGTTCCTCGTATTCCTCGTGGTCCAACGTCAGATGCGCGGCGTAGGTGACGAAGTCGATGCCCTCACTGATTTCCGGATCGGACTCGCGCACCGTCTTGCCCATGAACTGGGCCTCGGCCGCGATCGCCTCACCGCGACGCTCTTCGAGGACTTCCGCCACTTGGGCAAGGATCGTGCGGCGGGTTGCCCAACTGGTGCGAGCCCACTCGGCTTGCGCGGTCTTGGCTCGTTCGATGGCGAAGTCGACTTCCTCGATGGTCTCGACCAGCGGTGGGTTGATCGGTTGGTAGGCGTCGAGGTTGCGGTGAAGCCACTCGCGGTTGGCGGGGACAGTGAAGTCGGTATCGGCGACGTTTTCGAAGGAACCGTCCACCGGGAATCGTGGGTGCGGAACGGTGCGGTCCTGATCGCGACGGGTGTCGGTGGTGACGGTGTGGCGCTGGGCAACTGAAGTGCGGAATCGTTCCGCCTGCTCGTGCCACTGCGGGCTACCGGGTGTGATGTCGAACAGCGCGCGCAGGAAGTTCTCCGGTGATGAGTTCTCATCGAGTCGGCGGGAGAGGTACGCGATCGAGGCATCTCGTTCGTGCTCGCTGACGATAGGCGAGTAGAGCAAAAGCGAGCCGGCATCGTTACGAACCGCGCGCGATTGCGGCGGTGCCATGCCCTCGAGCATCTCGATCTCAAGACGGTCGTGCGCGTTCATTTCGTCGCGCAGCGTCAGCGCCCACGCCACCTCGAACAGGTTGTGGCTGGCAACGCCGATGCGCAGTGCGCCCGGATTCGCGTTGAGCAGCGCGTACTCCAGCATCGCCTTGTAGCTGGCATCGACGTCTGCCTTGGTCGGGTAGGGAGCTGGCTGCCAGTCGTGCAACTCAGCCTCGACGGCCTCCATCGCAAGGTTCGCACCCTTGACGAGCCGGATTTTGATCCCCGTGCCGGTACGTGCGTAGCGTGCGTTCGCCCAGTCGACGAGCGTGCGCAACGCCGCGTGCGAATCGGGGATGTAGGCCTGGAGCACGATGCCGGCTTCAAGGTCGTCGAACTCCACGCGATCGAGGATGCGCATGAACGAGTTCAGACTCAGTTCAAGGTCGCGGAACTCCTCCATGTCCAGGTTCACGAACGTACGCGGCTTCGCATCGCGGGCGGCTCGGTAGAGCGTGATCAGTTGCTCTTCGATGCGCGTGAGCGAGTCCTCTTCGGCGAGGAGGTCGAGGTTCGCGCAGATCGCCGAGATCTTCACCGAGACGTAGTCGACGTCCGGGCGCGTGATGCGATCAAGGACGTTCGCGCAACGCGCAGCTGCTTCGTCGTTGCCGAGGATTGCTTCCCCGAGGACGTTCACGT
Source organism: uncultured Rubrivirga sp. (assembly GCA_964413305.1). Lineage (GTDB taxonomy): Bacteria > Actinomycetota > Actinomycetes > S36-B12 > S36-B12 > S36-B12. The sequence goes on from CAYPSE010000235.1 coordinate 1,532, forward strand.
TGATGCGAAAACCCTCACCGGTGCGACGCTGCACGTACTTGGAGAACGTGGGTTCCTCCGAGGCGAGGATGACGTCGGCGGTGTCCTTGCTGATGCGCCAATCGACCGCCTTCTCGGTGATCGCCGGAATAGCTGGGGCGACCTTGCCAAGGGTTGCCAGCCCCAGTCGATCGAAGCCACCGAGCGATGCGGGGACGCCCTCGGCGGTGAGGTCGTGCAAGCGCTTCGCTGAACGCTTGGCGTCGCGGATGCGCAGCACCTGGTCGGTGAGGTCGAGCAATAGGTCGCGACCGGCGTCGTCGGCAAGCAACTGCGCGAGGCGCTTCGACGAAGCAGCCTCCTTGCGCGAGGTGTCCTCCAGCGACGCCTCCAGCAACGCCAGTGCCCGAGCCTCGGCCTTGGCCATGAGGTACTCGTCCGAGGGCAATGCGGTGGGTCGCGTGCTTGGGTTCGAGGGCTCGATCGTGGGTGCGCTCATGGGGCAAGCGTCGTGGGTGTCCGGCGTGCTGTCTTGTGCCAGAGTAGATCCGTGGTTGTCGAATTAATACAAAAG
>CAYPSE010000236.1:0-2081 GCA_964413305.1 uncultured Rubrivirga sp.
TACGTTCGTTCGAGCCAGCACCCAATCCGACGCCACCTCGATGTATTCCGTGAGTCGTCCGCTAAGCAAATGGGCGATTCGTTCACCCATGTCGTGTTCCGGTTGCACGACGTGGTGGGCTCCCACGCGTTCCAAGATCCGCGCATGCTGGGGATTTTGGGCTTTCGCCCAGATATCAGGGATGCCGAGGTCGACGCACACGGACGTTGCCAAGATGCTGGCTTCCTGATCGCTGCCTATCGCGATGACGACTCTCCGATAATCAGCAGCTCCCGCTTGGCGCAACGCTTCTTCATCCGTTGCATCGGCGGAGATGACATTCGGCATATGAATCGCTGCTCTTTGAACGATGGACATGTCACGATCCAGTGCGAGCACCTCAGTCCCCGTTTGGAGCAATTCATCGACGATGGACTGACCGAACCGACCGAGTCCAATGACGAGAACGGCCTCTCGATTTCTAGCCAACGATCATCCTTTCCTCGGGAAGGCGCACCAGGGACGCCTTCGATCGTGCAGCTAGGGCGACAGCGAGCGTCAACGGCCCTAGCCGTCCAATGAACATCAAGATGGCGATGAGCACTTTGGCTGGGTCGGCCAACTCGGCTGTGATTCCCAGCGACAATCCCACCGTTCCGAACGCGGATATGACTTCGAAAAGCACCTGCTCGAAGGTGAAGGGAGTCAACGCCATGATCGCGAATGTGAAGAGGGCGACCACACCTGCGCTCAAGGCCACCACCGACAGGGCCTGACGTTGGCCATCGAGGGCTATGCGCCTGTTGCCGATCGTCGCCTCGCTCCTGCCACGAATCTCAGCCCATACGACGAAGAGGAGTAGTCCCATCGTTGTCACCTTGATGCCCCCTGCAGTTCCAGCACTTCCACCACCAATGAACATGAACGCGTTCGTGACGAACAAGCTCTCGGGCTGCAGAGCGACTTCGGGGACCGCATTGAATCCAGCCGTCCGGGTCATCGCCGAGGTGAACAGAGCCAGCACCCACTGCTGTGGTGTCGGAACGCTCGCGAAGGTCCCCTGGTGGTCATTCTCAGCTACCCAGAAAGCGACACTTCCGAGAACAAGAAGCAATCCACTGATCGCAAGCGTCACTCGGGTCAGGACGCTCCACATCCTGGGTGTTCGCCATCTACGAACCAATTCGAGGACCACTGGGAACCCCAGCCCGCCGATAATGACCGCGAACGTCACCACTCCGAGGATCCACGGATCGGCCACGAAGCGCTCAAGGCTAGCCGGGTAGGGCGAGAACCCCGCATTGTTGAACGAAGACACCGAAAGAAAAAAGGCGTCATAGAGACTTCGTGCCAGACCTTCGGAGTACGCCGTCAGTAGCCGCCAGGCGATGACGAAGAACACCGCACCTTCGACCAGCAAGGCGAAGATCCCTATTCGCACCACGATGCCGCGCAGATCCGCTAGTGAGATCGACTTCGTCTCGACGGCCACCGCTTGGCGAGTTCGAAGATTAGCCCTCCTGAAGAACATCAGAGCGAAGAGAGTCGCGAGCGTCATGATTCCCAAACCACCGACTTGGATGAGGAGCAAGATGACGATCTGGCCGAAGAGGGACCAGTGAGTTCCGGTATCGACGACAGTCAATCCAGTAACGCTCACAGCGGACGTTGCCGTGAACAGTGCGTCAACCATGGAGATCGAGTCAGCTGATCGCGCAAACGGCAGCATCAGCAGTGTCGTTCCGATAGCTATGGCAGTTGCGAATGCTGCCAACACCAAGCGAGCAGGGTGACTAAGCGCGCCAGCGGCACGATTCACATTCACCTCGTGAGCAGTGCTATCGGGAGAAGCTGCCCAAGCCAATAAGGTACTCCCGTGCTCAGCGAGAAGGTCAAGCAACTGCGCGAGATCGTCGCCTTCGAGAAGCCTTCTCTGAGCGCGAGGCAGCGCCTTCTGGATCGCGCCGCGAGTCTGTCCGACATCCGGGATGCAGCCGAACGATTCACCCCTACCGCGGTTTTCGACTACACGGACGGCTCGGCCGGCGAGGAGTTGGCACTCGAGCGACAACGGCACCTGTACCGGTGCGTGGAGTTCCACC
>CAYPSE010000237.1:0-2064 GCA_964413305.1 uncultured Rubrivirga sp.
CGCGGTACACCTCCTGGAAGGACTTGATCTGCTCGCGCCACGGTTGCGTTGCCAAGTACTCCGAGACGGTCAACTGGGCGTAGTTGGACGGACACAAAGTTGCGGCCTCGGCGGCGAGGACCAACTTCTCGCGAACACCGTGCGGTGCAATCGCCCAACCAACGCGTAGACCCGACGCGATCGTCTTGGAGAACGAGCCGAGGTAGATCACGCCTTCGTCGTCGTCGGCACGCAGTGCTCGCGGTGGTTGCCCTTCGAAGCCGAGTAATCCGTACGGATCGTCTTCGAGGATCGCGATGCCGGCCTGCTGGCCGATGCGCAAGATCTCCTGGCGACGCTCGGGTGATTGCGTGACGCCGGCGGGATTATGGAACGACGGAATCGTGTAGATGAGCTTGATGCGCTTGCCTGCTGCACGTACCGAGTCGATCGTCTCCTGCAGCGCTGAGGGAATCAGTCCGTCGTCGTCCATCGCAACGTGGATGACCTCGCACTCGTATGCGCGGAACACACCGAGTGCACCCACGTAGGAAGGTGACTCGACCAGCACTACGTCGCCAGGATCACAGAACGTGCGCGTGACAAGGTCCAACGCCATCTGTGAACCGGTAGTAACGATGATGTCGTCCGGATGCGCGTGCACACCGACCTCGGCGGTCACCTCGAGGATCTGCTCTCGAAGCGTGACGTCACCTTGTCCGGATCCGTACTGCAGCGCCTGCGCACCGCGGTCACGGATCACCTTGGCTGCGATGTCGGCCATCTGGTCCATGGATAGCGCCTGGACGTACGGCATCCCACCGGCAAGGGACACGACCTCGGGCCTGCTGGCCACGGCGAAAAGTGCGCGGATCGCCGACCCGGAAAGCGTGCGAGCACGACCGGCATATGAGTCGATCCACGGATCTAGGCGGGAACCCTCGATGCTCATGGGCCTCCTCACCGCGATGGGATACGGCGCTGGCTCGACTCTTTCGGACAGTTGGTGCGGCGACTTACGATAGGGCACACGACGCGGTGGGCGCTGAGCCCTTCGGTAATGAGACTGGGAGTCAGGCGATGGGAAAGTTCCTGATGATCGTCGGACTCATCGTCATCGGAGTGATCGCCGGCTTCGTTGTCCGGTTGCTGATCCCCGGAAGTCGGCTCAGCTCCGGGAGATAAGCGGCGCGCACACCGAGGTAACCGCGGCCGCGATGCCCTCGGCAACGGCGTCATGGAACGCAGGGCTAGATAGTCGGGAGGCATCACCCACATTCGAGACGTAACCCACCTCGACCCGAACGGCAGGCATGCGAGTCAACCGCAGTAGGTCCCAGGTACGCGGATGGGTGCGGCAGTCCAAGCGGTCGGTCCTGCCCACGAGTTCGCTTTGCACATACTCGGCAAGAACTTTGCCTGCGTGGGAGTGCACGCCGCCACGTGGGTGTCCGTAGTAGAACGTCGCGATGCCATTGGGTAGGGCACTGTCGGATCGATCGACGTGAATCGACACCAGCAAGTCGGCGCCTACCGTGTTCGCGAACTCTGCGCGTTCACCGTCGCTGGGGTAGTCCTGTTGCTGTGGCGGGTTGGGTGGACGGCTGAGCAGGACCTGTGTTCCCAGTGCTGCGAGGCGACCTTCCACGCGTGATGCGATCGCATGGCAGATGTCGGGCTCGACCACGCTTCCTGGGTCGATCACGATCACCTTGTCCGCAACCCCGGTTTGCAAACGCGTCAAGTGCAGGTGCTCACGCAATTCGGCTGCATCACCACCGGAGACGGTGCGGATTAATCGATCGAAAGCTCGGAATGTGTCCGGACCGCAGGTGCCATCGGCAACGACACCCACGCCCGCCTGAAACTCGCGTAGCGCTCCATCGGTGTCCGGTCCGAAGATGCCGTCCAGCCTGCCGGGATTGAACCCGAGTTCGGTGAGTCGACGCTGCAATTGCGTGACGTCGTCGCCCACCATCATGTGTCCGGGTACGAAGGAGAGAACCCGGTCACCTAGTTGCCAGCGAGCCTCGTCCAAACGCCGGAAGGTGTCCGGGCCGACGATGCCGTCGACCGTGATGCCGC
>CAYPSE010000238.1:0-2060 GCA_964413305.1 uncultured Rubrivirga sp.
TGGAAGCCGCCGCACCGACATCAGTGTGATCCAGCACGACCGTGCCGGTCTCGCCATTGACCGAGGCTACCGGAGCCGCTGGGTACGAGAGCTGCGTCCACGATCCGATGCTGCTCGGCGTCGCGCCGGTGATGATCCACACGGCACCCGTGTCGGTGCGGATCGCCCAGTCGCCCTCCTGCCCGGTCAGGGCAAGCATCGCCGCCTCGTTTGCGGCGTTGCCGAGGAACGAGGTGATGGCGAGGTTGGGCAGTTGGGCCGTGTTCAACTTGCCGCCCGCGTCTAGGGTGGCGACGCCTGAGTTCGCACCCTTCTCGCTCGACGGAATTGCCCCGATGTCCGATGGCGACAACGCATCAGCACCGCCGGTCGCATGACTCGCCTTGTGAGCGGACGGCGTGAAGGTCGATGGCACGCCGCTGGTGATGTCCCCCCAAGCGTGGGTGTGTGTGTCCGGCGTGAATACGGACGGCTTGCCGGTGATGTCAGTCCACGACACAGACGCAGCCGCGACCGCCTGAGCGATCCACTCGTCATTCGTCGCGTCGTACGTCAGCACATCGCCGTCGTTGAGGCCAGACGTAATTGCAACATCGCCTAGCGCCGCAAGGAACTGTGCAGGCGCGAGCAACTCCTGGACCGCCGTTGCGATTGGCCTGCCACCCGCGTCCGTCGTGCCGCTGTCGCCGCTGCCGATGTAGAGCCGGTTTTGACCTTCGTAGTAAGCCAGCTCGCCACGCAGCAACGTAGACGGTGCGCCACCCACACCGCGCTTGATTCGGATTGGGACTTGAAGTTCTGTCATGGTGTTGCCTTAGACGGTTGGTGCAGCGGTCTTGTACGGATGTCCTGCTGGCAGGCTGGCAGTGAGGTCCCATTTGTGTGCGCAGTAGCCCTCGACCTTCTGTCGGTCTAAAGCGCTTGCGGAATTCCAGATCACGACTTCGGCGATGTCGCCGGTCAGGCCGACTGTTGCATCTGTTGACGAGTACGAGCCGATCGCGAGCGACACGGTCGATGAGCCGTTGCTGCTCGTCGCAGATGTCGTACCGTCGAGCGTTCCATCAATGAACAACTCAATGTCTCCGGTCGGCGGATCGAACACAGCCCCCAGCAGACGCCCCACACCGTTTGTCACGGTGCCTGTGCTTGCCGCGGACAGGTTTGCGGAGTCCGCGCTGTTTCTGAGGATTGCGTTTGCCTTGCCGGTGAAGATTGCGTCGTGAACTAGCACCCAGTCGCGATGGCCTGCGCTGCCCCATTTGCCGATCACGCCCCTGTTGCCGGTCGTTTGGGAAGTGCGAATCACGGCCATGATCGAGAGCGGATAGGTACGCAATGCCGCGTCGTCTGCGACGGTCAGGTACGAGTCCGATGCAGCGACGAACTTCATCACCGGCTTGCTGTTGAGCGTTCCGCTTGTCGTTTGGATCTTGGGGCCGTTCGCGTTGTTCTGTGTCGCATGGTGGCCGTTGCCCGACTTGTCTTCCCAACGCTTTACCTGAGCGTCGTGGCTCGTGACCAGATTGCCGCCACTCGTCGCGTCGTACCAAGTGGTTCCGTCTGCCGCGTCATACCACGCGACAAGAGAGGTAAGGTTGTCTGGCTCCCACACCACATCTTGCTTCTGGACAAAAATCCAACTCACGATGTGTACTCCGCAAGCCTCGTCGCGAGGCTCCTGTTGTCGTAAGCACCAGAGATCGGTGCCTTGCCAAACCCTGCCCGGATGTAGTTGTTGACGGCCTCGGCAGTCCACCGCGTGTCCCACGCGCCCCTGCGGTTGGACTTGGCACGCTGGATGAATGTGATGAAGGCGTGGTAGCGGCGGGCGGTCAGCTTGGCTTGTGCCTCGGTCATCGCCCCCGGCCATGCGGTCCAGTTCACCAGCACCTCCCAGACCTTCTGCCGAACGGACTGCACTACCGACGACTCCTCGTCCACATAAACGTCCTCGTTCACCACATACGTCGGGTCCACCGACTGCATGTAACTCACGATGTCGCGCTCCGGTGCCGACCAGCCCGCCGCTGCCTTGAACGACGCGAAGTCGTTGGTGA
>CAYPSE010000239.1:0-2052 GCA_964413305.1 uncultured Rubrivirga sp.
GGAATATCGGCGCTATCGCCTCATCCTTCGCGTGACGGGTGGCCAGTGCGGCACAACGCCCCGAATAGGGACTGGGGCTCACAGGGGCACGCCTAGTGGTCGGTGAAGAGGTCGATCAGTTCACCAACCTTGTGACCGGATTCGGCTTGGTGACGGAATGGCCGTTTGCGGTTGACGGTGTAGACATTGCGGCGCCCGCTGCGCTTCTTGGTGATATATCCCGCGTGCTCCAGGTCCGTCACGATCGTCTGTGCAGTGCGCTCGGTGACACCTGCAGTAGCGGCCAAATCACGAATGCGAACATCCGGTTCTTGGGCAATGAGCAGCAGGATGCGGCCGTGGTTGGTGAGCAACGTCCAGTGCCGCTCGTCATCGGCTGGAACCGACGACGACGCTCCGGACGAGATGGCCATGCCAATATCGTGCCCGATGGCTGCTTGCTCTGCCCAACGGCGATCAGTTCTCACCCTGGGCGCGAGTGAAGGATGCGGCGCCATCGTGCTCCTCGAGTTTCTCCACATGCATCCAGCGGTATGCCGAACCCACGCGGGCGAGTAGATCGGTGACTGCGTCGTCGCTCCACTGTGCAGCACTATCGAAGACGAATCGGCAGCGGTAGTGGTCGACGCATGTGGTCAAGGTTCCCGGCCCTGGCCACACTTGCGTTCCTCTATTCGAGATCATCTTCAGTTCGAAGGGACCCGTTGCGCAGGCAGCACGCAGGCGCTCACCCACCCGGTCCGGCGATTCGTGGGTTTCAATGAAAATGTCCACGCCCACTTTCGTCCGCGACCCCGGAGTCTCGTCGACGTCCTCTCCATAGATGCGCGGCATCTTGACGTCCTGGTGGTTCCTCGTCGGTAGCGACGACGTCACGCCGATGTTCGCAGCGACCGCCTCGGCGAACTCTCGGGTTCCCACGGGTGAATCGCCAGGGACGTCAGCTGTGTGTATTCCTTGTTCCAGGGTGGCGAAGAGTGCTTGTTCGAGGTTCTGCGCGGCGTCGAACTCCGACAGGTGCCGCAGCAGCATGACGGCCGACAGGATCATCGCGGTCGGATTGGCGATGCTCTTGCCGGCGATATCGGGTGCCGTGCCATGGACGGCTTCGAACATGGCGACGTCGTACCCAAGATTCGCCGAAGGAGCGAAACCGAGACCACCCACTAAGCCGCTGGCGAGATCACTGAGAATGTCGCCGTTCATATTGGTGGTGACGATCACGTCGAATTTCTCCGGGCGCATGACCATCTGGTGCGCGCAGTTATCGATGAGCATGTGTTCGGTTTCGAGGTCCGGGTAGTCGCATGCCGCGGTCTCGAACTCGCGTTTGAACAGACCCTCGGTGACCTTCATGATGTTGGCCTTCGTGGCCACCGTCACCTTGGAACGGCCCTCCGCCTGCGCCCAAGCCAGTCCAGCATGGGCGATGCGCCGCGAGCCCAACCGGCTCACGAGTTTCAAGCATTGCGCCACGTTCGGAGTCTGCATGTGCTCGATGCCGGCGTAGAGGTCCTCAACGTTCTCCCGGACCACAACGAAGTCCACCCTGCGACCGGCGTACGGGGTCGGAATCCCGGGTAGTTCGCGCGCCGGCCGGATGTTGGCGAAGGTTTCGAACATCTTGCGTAGGGTTACGTTCGCGCTCTTGCCCCCCTCGCCAATCGGCGTGGCGAGGGGTCCCTTAAGAACCACGCGCGTCCGATCGATCGAATCGAGCGTCTCGTCCGGGACCCCACTCACGACCCCTCGCTGGAATGCCCGACCGCCCGCTTCGGCGAACTCGCAGTCCAGTGAAGCCCCGGTAGCGTGAATGAGCATGAGGGCAGCGCCGACCACCTCCGGCCCTACGCCGTCCCCTTCGATGACGGTCACGACGGGGGCGGTTTGATGCGCAGTAGTCATAGGTAGTAAAATACAGGAAATGTTTTTCCTGGCAAGTGTTGCATGGATTTGGGGTGGGTGTGTCCGTCCAGTCGGTGAGTGAGGACGAGGTCCTCGATGCGTTAGAGAACGAGGCGATCGCGATCCTGCGAGAGACCGCGGCGGCAT
>CAYPSE010000240.1:0-2044 GCA_964413305.1 uncultured Rubrivirga sp.
GCATCGTCGGTGTGGGGGCGATGGAGTACCCGGCGGATTGGCAGGGGGCCTCGCAGGAAGCGATCGTCCGCAACGCGGTGTCGAAGATCATGACGCTCACCAGTACCTACGACCACCGAATCATCCAAGGTGCGCAGTCCGGTGAGTTCCTGCGCCGGATGCATCAACTCCTCTTGGGTGAAGAGGACTTCTACGGCGATATCTTCCGGTCGCTGCGTATTCCCTACGAGCCGGTCCGATGGGCGCACGACATCTCGGCCAACCACGAAACCGATCTCGACAAGACGGTCCGCGTACAGGAGATCATTCACGCCTACCGGGTGCGCGGGCATCTGATGGCCGACACCGATCCGCTCGAGTACGCCCAACGCACGCACCCTGATCTCGATGTGCTCAGCCACGGCCTCACGCTGTGGGATCTGGATCGTGAATTCGCTACGGGTGGTTTCGGTGGCCGTCCCTTGATGAAGCTGCGCGAGATCCTCGGCGTACTGCGCGATGCCTACACCCGCACCGTGGGCATCGAGTACATGCACATCCAAGATCCCGAGCAGCGACGCTGGATCCAAGAGCGTGTCGAGATTCCCCACGTCAAGCCCGAGCGTGAGGAACAACTTCGAGTCCTCACCAAACTCAACGAAGCCGAGGCACTCGAAACCTTCCTGCACACCAAGTACGTGGGTCAAAAGCGCTTCTCGCTCGAGGGCGCCGAATCCCTGGTTCCCCTACTCGACGCGATACTCACCGATGCCGCGCACGACGACATCCTGGAAGTGGCGATCGGAATGCCCCACCGCGGACGCCTCAACGTCCTGGCGAACATCGCGGGCAAGTCCTATGGACAGATCTTCCGCGAGTTCGAGGGTGACTTCGGCGACGACCTGGTCCAAGGATCAGGGGACGTCAAATACCACCTGGGAACCACGGGCTCGTTCCTCACCCCCGATGGTGCGTACACCTCGGTCTACCTCGCCGCGAACCCCTCGCACCTGGAGGCGGTGGACCCGGTCCTCGAGGGAATCGTGCGCGCCAAGCAGGACCTCCTGCCGGCCGAACGTCGCACCGACATCCTTCCCCTGCTGATTCACGGTGATGCGGCCTTCGCCGGACAGGGCATCGTGGCCGAGACGCTGAACTTGTCCCAACTCCAGGGCTACCGCACCGGCGGAACCGTGCACGTGGTGGTCAACAACCAGGTGGGCTTCACCACCTCACCCAAGTACGGCCGCTCGAGTGTGTACTCCACCGACGTCGCACGCATGGTGCAGGCGCCGATCTTCCACGTCAACGGCGACGATCCCGAAGCAGTCGTGCGCGTCGCGAAGTTGGCCTTCGAGTTCCGCCAGGCATTCCACAAGGACGTCGTCATCGACATGGTCTGCTACCGCAGGCGCGGTCACAACGAGGCCGACGACCCCTCGCTCACACAACCGCGGATGTACTCGATCATCGATGCGAAGCGTTCGGTCCGCAAGCACTACACCGAATCGCTCATCGGCCGAGGTGACATCACCGTCGAGGAAGCCGAGCAGGTCCTCAAGCACTTCCAGGAGCAACTCGAGGCGATATTCCAGGAAACGCGCACGGCGCACGATGCCAAGGACGACGACGCATTCGCCGGGCAGGCGAAGACGATCATCGAAACCGGACAACTCGATCTGACGCCGCAAACTCCCTTCACTGAGGTGGACACCGCGATCAGTCCCGATCAGATCGAAACGGTGATCGATTCGCAGATCACGCTGCCCGAGGACTTCAACGTCCACCCGCGCCTTGCCCCTCAATTGCAGCGTCGCGCCCAGATGGTGGCGGACGACACCATCGATTGGGGAATGGCCGAGGCCCTTGCGGTGGGATCCCTGCTCATGGAGGGGCGCACCGTTCGCCTAGCCGGCCAGGACTCTCGCCGCGGGACCTTCGGTCATCGCCACATGGTGATCGTGGACAAGGAGACCGGCTGGCAGTACAAGCCGCTCAAGAAGTGCTACCGCGACGGCGGAAAGCTCTACGTTTACGACTCCCTGCTCAGCGAGTTCGCAGCCGT
>CAYPSE010000241.1:0-2014 GCA_964413305.1 uncultured Rubrivirga sp.
TCCAGGCCGCGGATCGCCCGCACGATCCGCGCCCGCAGGTGCTCACGCATGAACGTCAGGTCCGGCGCATCTCCACCGTGGACGTGCCCAACGCCGTTGCCACGCTCGGTCGAGTGAAGGTGCCGAAGAACTTCTCCGCCAAGGACGCCTCAATGCGCCGCGACCTCGCGCGCAAAGCCGTGAGTGTCGCCGAGGACGCCGACCACCAGCCGCCCGTTCACTCGAACACGAACAACGACGAAGTCAGCGAACTTCGCGATCGGCTTCGCGCGCACCCATGCCACGGCTGCCAGGACCGTGAAGCGCACGCACGCTGGGCCGAGCGCTACTTCCGTGCGCAGCGCCAGATATCCGACCTCGAGCGACGCATCGCCACCCGCACCCACAGCATCGCCCGGCAGTTCGACCGTGTCTGCGAGACCCTCGTCGATCTGGGTTACTTGGAAGGCCAAGGTGACGACCTCCAGATCACCGAATCCGGGCGGATGCTCGGTGGCTTGTATTCGGAATCCGATCTGCTCATCGCCCAGTGCCTGAAGGCCGGTCAGTGGACTGGCCTGCAACCGCACGAACTCGCTGCAGTTGTTGCGTGCGTTGTCTACCAATCCAGACGCAGCGAAGGTGACATTCGACCGGCAGTCCCCGGAGGTCCGGTCGAAATCGCCGTGGATGACCTGTTCCGAACCTGGGCAAAACTCAGCGACGTCGAGCGCGCGCACAAACTCAGTCCCGGCCCTGAACCGGACGCCGGCCTCGCCTGGGCCACCTACCGCTGGGCCAAGGGGGCATCACTGCTCACCATCCTCACCAGTAACGATGTGAGCGCAGGTGACTTCGTGCGCTGGACCCGGCAGGTGATCGACGTCCTCGGTCAGATCCAGCAAGCCGCCGCAGATCCCCAGTTGAAGGACATAGCCGACCGCGCCGCGTCGGCCATCGACAGGGGAGTGGTCGGCTACGCCCCAGCGCTTGACTAGGGCCCCTTGAATCCAGCGGTTCCGCTTAGACGATACGGGTTATCGACTTCATCGCCGACTCCGCGAAACGTCGAACACCCCATTCATCGACTGCTGCTTCCCATGCCGTCTGTTGTCGCGGTGAAGTGGGGATGGGTTGGCGTAGGAGCTTCTTGGCATCGGGGATCGGAACGTCTCTTCGAATAGCGCTGACCGCTTTGGCTGTTGCCAGGTAATCGGCGTGGTCGTTGATCAGGCCAGCCAGGCGCGGGGTGAGCGGCTTGACGAGTGGCTCTGTGGTGCAGGCCTGCTGAACGCCGGCGAGATCGTCGAATTGCTGGATCAGCTTGACGGCCGTCTTGTCTCCTACGCCGTGCACACCGGGCAGCCCATCGGACGGATCACCGCGCAAGGCCGCCACGTCCAGGTACTGGGTGGGAGAGACCCCGAAACGCTCGATGACTGCCTCGCCGTCGAGCAACGGCCAGGCGTCCATGCCGCCTTTCACGGTCATCAAGACGTGCGTTGCATCGTTGACCAGCTGAACGAAGTCACGGTCGCCTGTGACGATGATGGTAGAGAGGGTGTTCTTGGCAGCGAGATGACTAAGGGTGCCAGCGACGTCGTCGGCCTCGAAACCTTCAACGCCCACCACCGGAATGCCCCACGTGGAAAGCACCTGGTGGATGGCTCCGATCTGCGGACCGAGTTCGTCGGGTTCGTCTTCTGCGTCGGTAGTCGGGTCCGCTAGGCGGTGGGTCTTATAGCTGGGGAGCAGTTCGACGCGCCAGTCCGGCCGCCAATCGGTGTCCCATGCGGCGATGAGGGTGGTCGGAACGAACTTCTCGCGCAGGCGCTCGATGGTTTGTAGGAGCCCCCGGATGGCGTTATGCGGGAAACCGTCAGGGGCGGTCATGGACGAGGGCAAGGCATAAAAGGAGCGGTAGTACAAAGACGCGGTGTCCAGAATCATCACATCGGGCTTGCCGCGGGTCGAGTCTTCCGGAGCGTGCGTCACGGCGGCAGTCTGGCACGGCATACCGTTGGGCCGTGGACAT
>CAYPSE010000242.1:0-1988 GCA_964413305.1 uncultured Rubrivirga sp.
GAGGAAGACGAGGTCGACGCCTGATGTTGACCATCGAGAACCTGTCCGTCAGTTATGGCGCGGTGCAAGCACTCAAGGGGGTCTCACTCGAAGTACCACCGGGTCGCGTCACCGCCGTGATCGGCGCGAATGGTGCGGGCAAATCCACGTTGATGCGGACACTCGCCGGTCTGGAGAAGCCGCAGTCCGGTCGCGTCACCTTCAACGACGAGGACATCACCGGCCGTAAGCCCGAGGACGTGGTGCGATCGGGTATCGCGCTAGTCCCCGAAGGTCGTTCCACGATTCCAGACTTGACCGTCGAAGAGAACCTGAAGCTCGGTGGGATGTGGCGCACGCACGCGCAACGCAACACCTCCCTCACCCGGGTCTACACGCTCTTCCCGGTTCTCGGCGAACGACGTCACCTCGGTGCTGACACCCTCAGTGGTGGGGAACGTCAACAGCTCGCCATCGGCCGAGCCCTGATGACTGGCCCCCAGGCCTTGTTGCTCGACGAACCATCCCTGGGCCTGGCGCCGTTGATCGTGACCCAGATCCTCGAACTTGTCAGCACGATGGCCAAGGATTCCGGGCTTGCGGTGTTGTTGGTCGAGCAGAACGCGACCACCGCCTTGCGAGTGGCCAAGACCGGGATCGTCTTGAACCTCGGTGAGATCGTCAAGAGCGGACCGGCACACGAGATCGCACAGGACGAGGAGCTGCGCCATGCGTACCTGGGCTACTGACCTACGAAGTGCAGTGGACACCGCGGTGGTGAACCGATGACTAACTTCATCGACTACTTCCTCGGTGGCATCTCCTCGGGTGTGATCATCGCGTTGATGGCGCTCGCCCTCGTCCTCGTGTGGCGCTCCACTCGGGTGGTCAACTTCGCGCAACTCGCGCAGGCGATGTTCACCACATTCATCGCCCTGACCATTCGCGACCTGACGGGCTCGTGGTTCCTGGCTCTGGTCGGTGCGCTGGCGTCCGGCTTGGTGCTCGGTGTGATCGTGCACTTCCTCGTCATCCGCCCGGTTAAGCGCCTGGACACCTCCGGCGCCATCATCGCGACGTTCGGCGTTCTCATCGCCCTGGAGGCCTTCGCGGGGATGATCTGGGGAGGGGATGGCAAGGCATTCCCGCCACCGATCAGGAACACCGGTTTCGAGATCGGCGGACGCGTGTGGCCGTTCTCGCCTTATGACCTGCTGGTGGTCGTCACGGTCATCGTCCTGGTCCTGGCCCTGACGATCCTGTTCACTCGCACGTCCATCGGACTTGCCATGCGCGCGTCGGCGTTCAACCCCGAGGTCGCACGGCTGTCGGGTGTCCGCGTGAGCCGAATGCTGGTCCTGGGCTGGGCGATCGCTGGCTTCGTCGGCGCCGTCGCGGGAGTGCTGGTGGCTCCTCTCACCACGTTGTCGCCGACGGCATTCGACGTCTTCTTGGTCTTCGCCTTCACAGCCGCGGTTATCGGTGGCCTCGACAGCCTGGTCGGTGCAGTCGCCTTCGGCATTGGCACCGGATTGGTCATCTCCCTGGTTTCCGGATACACCGATTCCAGTAACGCGCCGGTGGTCGCGCTGGTACTGCTGGTCGTCAATCTCCTGTTCAAGCCTGAAGGAGTATTCACCCATCACAAGGCTCGGAGCGTGTGATGGCGCGATTGTCCTCGCTAACCGAGCGGCTACCCGGCTCCCGGCTAGCCACCCACGCGCTTGTCGCGCTGGTGATCTTCGGCATCCTGACCTGGATCAACCAGATCATCGATCCGCTGCTCAGTTACTACTTGGCCACCGCGGCGATGTACGCCACCGCGATGTTCGGCATGACGATCCTCGTCGGACTGTCCGGTCAGGTGTCTTTGGGCAACGGTGCATTGATGGCCGTCGGCGGGTACATCTTCGCCCTCACGTCATTGAATTGGCAGACCGTGCCCATCCTGGGCACTCCGTGGAATGCCGTGTGGTCGATGGTCTTCGCCGGCATCGGCGGTGTGGTGT
>CAYPSE010000243.1:0-1967 GCA_964413305.1 uncultured Rubrivirga sp.
CGCGGGGGCGTGGCCGACGGCGCGGCGCTTCGCCGCCCGCGTCGATCACGGCGGCATGGCTTGCGGGCTACACCCGCTCGTCAGGCCTCCCTCGCCGAGGACGGCAGGAGTCTAGCCGGGCCTTGAGTACTAGTGCGACGAGGCCTCGTCGGCGGTGGCCGCTTCGAACATCGAGGTGACCGAACCGTCGGTGAACACCTCGTTGATGGCCTTGGCGAGGATGGGCGCGATCGACAGGATCGTGAGCTTTTCGAACATGCGATCCTCGCTGATGGGCAGCGTGTCGGTCACCACTACTTCGGAGATGCGCGACTGCTGGAGACGTTCCTTCGCAGGATCGCTCAGGATGCCGTGCGTGGCTGCAACGATCACGTCCTTCGCGCCGTTCTCGAACAAGGTCTCGGCAGCCTTCACGATCGTGCCTCCGGTGTCGATCATGTCGTCGACCACCACGCACACCCGGTCCTTGACGTCGCCCACTACTTCGAACACACGGACCTGATTGGGGACGTCCGGATCACGTCGCTTGTGGATGATCGCCAGCGGAGCGCCGAGGACGTCCGTCCATCTTTCCGCCACCCGAACTCGCCCGGCGTCAGGTGACACCACGGTGATCTCATCCCTCGATACACGCGTCGACACATGCTCCGCCAGAAGTGGCAGCGCGAACAGATGATCCACGGGACCGTCGAAGAATCCTTGGATCTGCGAGGTGTGCAGATCGACCGTCATCAACCGATCGGCGCCCGCTGCCTTGAACAAGTCGGCCATCAGTCGGGCCGAGATCGGTTCGCGACCGCGATGCTTCTTGTCCTGACGCGCATATCCGTAGAAGGGCACGATCACCGTGATCCGCTTGGCCGATGCCCGCTTCAACGCATCGATCATGATCAGCTGCTCCATGATCCACTTGTTGATCGGAGTGGTGTGACTTTGCAGCACGAAGGCATCGGTACCGCGAACCGACTCACGAAATCGGATGAAGATCTCGCCGTTCGCAAAGTCGTAGGCAAGTGTCGGTGAGAGATCGATACCGAGATCATTGGCCACCGCCTCCGCGAGTTCCGGGTGCGACCTGCCACTGAGCAGAACCAGGCGCTTTTGGGTGGGTACTGACTTCTCGGCCACTCATTCCTCCGAATCCGACGAATCCGACGAATCGTCTGCGAGAACCCTTCCAGATGCCTGCTCAGCCTCGCGCGCCGACCTCGCGGAGTCCGAACCCGGTCGCCGGCGCTCGACCCAGCCTTCGATGTTCCTTTGCTTGGCACGCCCCACGGCCATGGCTCCCGGCGGCACATCCTCGGTGATCACCGATCCCGCAGCGGTGTAGGCACCATCGCCGATCTCAACCGGGGCAACCAGCATCGAGTCGCTGCCGATCCGCACGTCACGCCCCACCACCGTTCGGTGCTTTTCTTGGCCGTCGTAGTTCACGAAGACGGTGGCGGCGCCGATATTCGTGCCTTCGCCAATCTCGGCATCACCCACATAGGAAAGGTGCGGAACCTTCGCTCCATCCCCCAGACGCGAGTTCTTGATCTCCACGTACGCGCCGGCCTTGGCGCGGTCGCCTAACTGCGCGCCCGGGCGAAGGTAGGTATACGGACCCACGAGCGCATCCGCCCCGATCACCGCCAACTCGGCCCAGGTGTGGATCACCTCCGCGCCCGCCGCGACCTCACAGGAGATCAACGTGGTTCCCGGCCCCACTCGAGCGCCCGAGGCGATGGCCGTGGGCCCGCGCAGGATCGTCTGGGGCAGGAGCGTCACATCGGATTCGAGTTCGACGTCGACATCGATCCACACCGATGACGGATCGGCCATCGTGACGCCATCGCGCATCCAGCGATCATTGATCCGGTCGCGCATGATGGCGCCAGCCTCAGCGAGTTGGACACGATCATTCACACCGCGGATGTCGTCGGCGTCGGGCGCGACGAACCCATCAACCCGCAGGCCTTCAG
>CAYPSE010000244.1:0-1957 GCA_964413305.1 uncultured Rubrivirga sp.
CTGCATTTGGCGACCATCTCCGTGGGTGATGCTCGGTTACGCACCGACACTGGCCCGGCCTCACTCGTCGCGCTCGCGAACGCGGGCCGACTTCCCGAACCGCAACCTGGAATCCTGCGCACGGTGGCTAGTGATGCTGGATCCCTACGCAGCATCGACGTACCCGTCGAAGACGACGCGGGTAACACCTTGGCGATGGTCTCGGTCCTGGTTCCGCAAGACGAAACTCGCTCAGCCACCAGGATCGTGCTCGTCGGTTCCATCGGTGCCGGCTTGGTGGGCCTGCTCATCGGCAGTATCGCCTTGCCACTTGTGGTGCGTCGTTCCCTAAAGCCGTTGAAGGATGTCACCCAGGCGGTCGAAGACATCTCGCTGGCGGATCTCTCGGCACGTGTGCCCGTTCCGGACACCGGCGACGAGGTCGCCGAGCTAGCCAGCGAGTTCAATCGAATGATCGACCGGATCGCCGAGGATGAGGAGACCAGGCGGCGCTACCTGGCCGCTATCTCCCACGAGGTGAGAACGCCGCTCGCGATTGCCGAGGGTCATCTGGAGATGTGGGAGACCCTGGGCCCTGCTGAGGGGCAATCGGCGTCGGACATGGCCCGCACGGTGCAACGCGAACTCGAGCGTCTGCGCCGAGTGCTCGATGACCTCCTTGCGGTTGCGCGCGGTGCCGATGATCTGGCCGTTCGCAGTGAACCCGTTTTTCTACCCGACGTCGTCGACTCACTGCAATCGCGAATCACCGGGTTGGGCCATGCGGATATCGAAATTCAAGCGCCCCCACCCGATGTAGTGCTCGGTGATCAAGCGAGGATCGAGCAGACATTGCTGAACCTGCTCAAAAACGCGGTGGAACATAACCGCGAGGGAACCCATGTGGTGTTGTCCACTCGAGTGGAAGGTGACCAGATCGTCTTCACCGTCGCGGACAACGGCTCGGGAATCCCTGACGAGCTCCGAATACGAGTCTTCGAACCATTCGTGAGCAGCCGCGATTCCAGCGCCGATCGGATAGCAGGCCTCGGTTTGGCGGTCGTGCAATCACTCACGCGGGCTCAGGGTGGAACGGTGTCCTTGGAATCGTCGTCATCGGGCACCATCATTGAGATTCGACTGCCACGAGCGTTTGCGTAATTCACGGGTTGCAGTTCGGACACCAGCGAGGCTCGGCCGATTGTTCCGGTCGTGGAACTTCGCGTACCTCGGGGCACGAGGGGCAACCGAAGGTGTCCGCCCGAATGGCGGATTCAACGTAGGTGCCGCACGCCGAACATGAAAGCCCTCGGGCGGGTTCGATGCGCCCCCAGCCCGGACCCGTGCAGGCGGGGCACGGTATTGCGATTCGCTGGGCTAGCACTTCGGCGCACTGGCGGATGTTGCGCATCCGACTGGGGGAGTAGCAGGCGCGGAGGTCACTTTCCACCACTGCGCTGCCGAAGTTCGCGAAGCACTCGCGGATCGCCGTAACCAAGGCGCCATGGTCCGTGATGCCCTTCACGATCGGACCCTCGTGGGTCTTCGGTGGCTTGACGATCAGGCCATGCCGTGGAAAGTCGGCTCGTTCGAGCAAATTCGTTACGTCTTCTTCAGTTGTCACGGTTTGCCGGATCGCAACGATGTCGGTGCTACTGGTCATCTCGCTGATGACGATGCCGCGCTGGTCATCGACGAAGGTGATGGTCTCGATGTCGGAGGTGATGAAGGGCATGAACGGATCGGGTCCGATTGTCCCTTCGCTTGCTATTCCGATCGAGTGTCCGCTGGCCAGCATTCCTGCGCGAGCCTTCGCGATGGCGGTATTCAGTGGGCTATCGGTGCGAGGGATGTCTCCTGCGAAGGTTCCGAAAGAGTCGGTGTCGATGTCGACCACGGCCACTTCGATTCCCAAAACCTCGTGGAATATCGGCGCTATCGCCTCATCCTTCGCGTGACGGGTGGCCAGTGCGGCACA
>CAYPSE010000245.1:0-1950 GCA_964413305.1 uncultured Rubrivirga sp.
CGCAGTGGATGATCAACCGGCTGCGCGATTCAGGCATGCGCTCGGTGTCCTTGGCAGTCGACATCACCAACTACGTCATGCTCGAACTCGGTCAGCCGCTGCACGCCTTCGATCTGGACACGCTCCAAGGAGCGGTACGCGCGGACCGCGCCAAGCCGGGGGAGACGCTCGAGACCATCGACCACACCACCCGCGAACTTTCCACCGACGATCTCACCATTCGCGACGATCGCGGCCCCATCGGACTCGCGGGCACCATGGGAGGCGCGCAGACCGAGATCACCGACACCACCACCAACATCGCACTCGAGGCCGCCTTCTTCGCCTCCGACATCGTGGCCCGGATGGGACGCCGTCACCGCCTCACCAGCGAGGCCAGCAGACGCTTCGAACGCGGCATCGACCGTGCGCTCGCGCCGGTTGCATCCGCACGCGCCACCGAACTGCTCATCGATCTCGCCGGTGGCACCTATCAGGGCATGACCGCCGTCGAGGCGCCGATGCCCGACCGCACCATCGGTCTTGCATCAGATCTCCCTGCGCAGGTGGCCGGAATGGACATCGCCGCGGACACCACGAAAGCCAAGCTCGAGGCGATCGGCTGCGAGGTCGAACAAGAAGGCGACACCTTCGTGGTCACCC
The DNA here is from genome assembly GCA_964413305.1 of uncultured Rubrivirga sp. Classification (GTDB taxonomy): domain Bacteria; phylum Actinomycetota; class Actinomycetes; order S36-B12; family S36-B12; genus S36-B12. The sequence continues at coordinate 643 of CAYPSE010000245.1, forward strand.
CGCCCACCTGGCGCCTGGACCTCACCGACCCCGCGGACCTGGTCGAGGAGGTGGTCCGACTGGTCGGCTACGCCAACCTGCCCAGCACCCTTCCCACAGCACCTGCCGGCCACGGACTCACCCAAGCCCAGCGCTTGCGCCGACGCATCGGCACGGTGCTCGCCGCTCGCGGGTTGACCGAAGTGCTCACCTATCCGTTCACCTCGCAGGCCGACGCCGATGCGCTCCGATGGGGCGTCGACGACCCGCGACGCATCACACCCAAGCTCGCAAACCCGTTGTCCGACGAGCAACCGCACCTGCGCGGTGCGCTGCTTCCCACCCTGCTCGCCGCCGCGCAGCGCAACATCGGCCGAGGAGCAGACGACATCGCGCTGTTCGAGATGGGTTCGGTATTCCAAGGGAATGCGGGATCGAGCAACCCACCGCGCCCCGGTGTGGACTCACGTCCCAGCGATGATCAGTGGGGACAACTCCAGGACCTGTTGCCCAAGCAGCCGATGCACCTCGCGGCGGTGTGGACGGGAAGCCGTGAGTCCAAGGGCTGGCACGGTCCCGCGCAACCGGTCACCTGGGCGGACGCCGTCGCCACGGCGCAGGACGTTTTCGACGCGCTCGGCCTGAGTGTTGTCACCGAGCAGGGCTCGGATCCGACCTTCCACCCCGGCCGCTGCGCGCAGTTCACCCTCGACGGCAACGCAATCGGTTCCGCCGGCGAACTGCACCCCGGTGTCCTGGAAGCACTCGGACTTCCCGCGCGTGCCTGCGCGATGGAACTCGACGTCACGGCACTCATCGACGCAAGCCCGAACGTGCGATCGGCGCCGGTGTTCTCCACGCACCCGGTGGCCAAGGAGGACATCGCGCTCGTCGTCAAAGACAGCGTCACGGCCGAGGACGTTCGCCAGGCGATCATCGATGGAGCGGGGCAGTTGCTCGAGGAGGTCACGCTCTTCGACGTCTACTCAGGTGATCAGGTCCCCGCAGGTCACAAGTCGCTGGCCTTCGCCCTGCGCTTCCGTGCACCCGATCGCACCCTCAGCGCCGAGGAGATCGTGCTCGCCAGGCAGGGTGCGATCGATGAAGCGACCAAGCGCTGCGGCGCTCGCCTTCGTTAACTGCCTACCGAAGCCTTCTCGACCGGAATGCCCAACGACGTCAAGAGCTCCTCGACGCGTCCCTTGATCTCGTCACGAATCGGGCGCACGGACGCGACGTCGAGTCCCTGCGGATCCTCGAGCACCCAGTCTTCATAACGCTTGCCCGGGAAGATCGGACACGCATCCCCGCAACCCATCGTGATGACGG
>CAYPSE010000246.1:0-1939 GCA_964413305.1 uncultured Rubrivirga sp.
GAAGGACCGCGACATCGCGATGGTGTTCCAGAACTACGCCCTCTACCCGCACATGTCCGTCGCGGAGAACATGGCCTTCGCGCTGAAGATCCAGAAGGTCTCGAAAGACGAAATCGATCGTCGAGTCAAGGAAGCCGCAGCGCTCCTCGATCTCACCGAGTACCTCGATCGCAAGCCCAAGGCGCTCTCCGGTGGCCAGCGTCAGCGCGTAGCCATGGGGCGAGCCATCGTCCGTGAGCCGCAAGTGTTCTTGATGGACGAACCGCTATCCAACCTCGACGCCAAGTTGCGTGTACAGACCCGCACTCAGATCGCCGCACTGCAGCGTCGGCTCGGAACCACCACCGTGTACGTGACGCACGATCAGGTCGAGGCCATGACGATGGGCGACCGCGTTGCCGTCCTCAAGGCCGGTCTGCTCCAGCAGGTCGATACGCCGCGCGCCCTCTACGACGAGCCGGCGAATGCTTTCGTGGCTACCTTCATCGGTTCCCCCTCGATGAACATCGTTCCCTGCGCGGTCACCTCCGAGGGTGTGACGATGGGTGATCACACGGTCGCGATTGAACGCTCCCGTCTCGACAACGTGCGAGGCAATACCGCCTTGCTCGGCATTCGTCCGGAAGATCTCCACATCACGGACAGCGGAGCGACGATGACCGTCACCCTCGTCGAGGAACTGGGAGCCGACACATTCGTGTACGGCGACATGACTGCCTCCGATGGCACGACCATCAATCTCGTCGCCCGGGATCGATCGCACGCTGCGCCGCGCATGGGCGAGACCGTTCGAGTGTCACCCGAACGTACGTACCTGTTCCAGGCGGATGGGGTGCAGGAGCGAATCGTCTGAAACTGTCGATTCGTCTGAAACCGTCGATCAGGTCTGCAGCCACACGGTGGTGTCCGGACCGATGCGAAGCCCCGCATCGCCGGACTCCACCGGACCTGAGGCCAGCAGCACCATTCCGGACACTGGTGCATCGATCCACTCCGGTGACACGTTCGCCACGACCACCAAGTCGGCACCACGGGTGAAGGCCAGGGTGTGCGGGCTAGCGCATTCGAAGAATGCGACGTCGCTTCCCGCCAACCCCGGGTGTGAGTGGCGAAGGGCCAGGCTCGCGCGATACAGGTTCAACGTGCTCGAAGGGTCGATGTCCTGGGCTTCGATGGTGCTACCAGTCCAACCCTGCGGCTGCGGCAGCCATAGATCGGCGTCTCGTCGCTCGCTGAATCCATACGGCGGCTCCTTACCCGCCCAGGGCAACGGAACCCGGCCTCCGTCCCGTCCCTTCTGCCGTCCGGCGGACCGGAACCACACGGGGTCCTGCCGCGCGGAGTCGGGGATATCGACATCTGCCAGACCGAGTTCCTCGCCCTGATACACATAAACGGAACCGGGCAATGCGTGCGCGATGAGTGCGAGTGCCCGAGCGCGAGCCACGCCCACTGCCCCATCACCCAAACGCGTGACGACCCTCGGGGAATCGTGGTTGCTCATCGCCCATGTGGGCGGAGCTCCCACCACGGAGACCGCCTCGATTGCCCGTTCGATCACCTGGCGCATGACCGTTGCATCCCACGGCACGACTAGGAAATCGAACCCGAAGATCTGGTGCAGGGTGTCCTCGGATACGTAGCGAGCGGCTCGCTCGGGTGGCACCCACGCCTCGACCACCGCCATCTTGTCGTCGCCGTATGAATTCATGAGCGCTCGCCACTCGCGGTAGATCTCCTGGATTTCGTCTCGGTCGAAAAGTGCCGAATTCGCCAGACCTGCGCGCCTTGCGACGGCTTCCTCGGAAGTGGGATCGAGGTCGAATCGCAATGACTGACTCATGCCGATGGGATCGATCAGATCCGGATATGTCATGTCCTTCGCTAGGCCGAGAGCAACATCCACGCGGAAACCGTCCACTCCCAAGTCCAACCAGAA
>CAYPSE010000247.1:0-1923 GCA_964413305.1 uncultured Rubrivirga sp.
GCGCCCGCGCCCGCGAGGAGGCGCGGCGCGGCGCGGCGCGCCCGACGGCGACGGCGCCTACCGCCCGAGCTGCACGAGGTCGCGGGGGGTGCGGAACTTCGCGAAGAAGTCGTTGCCCTTGTCATCGACCACTACAAACGCCGGGAAGTCGACTACTTCGATCTTCCACACTGCCTCCATGCCCAATTCAGGGAAGTCCAGCACCTCGACCTTGGTGATGTTGTCTTGCGCCAATCGAGCTGCGGGACCACCGATCGATCCGAGATAGAAGCCACCGTTGTCCTTGCAGGCGTTGGTCACCGCGGCACTGCGGTTGCCCTTGGCGAGCATGACGTATGAGCCTCCGGCCTTCTGGAATTGATCCACGTAGGAATCCATGCGCCCGGCAGTAGTGGGACCGAAGGATCCGGAGGCGTAGCCCTCGGGGGTCTTGGCTGGTCCGGCGTAGTACACCGCGTGATCTCGCATGTACTGCGGCATGGGATCACCGCGGTCGAGCATCTCCTTGATGCGGGCATGGGCAAGATCGCGAGCGACGATCAAAGGGCCGGTGAGCGACACCCGCGTTCTGACCGGCAGCCTCGTGAGTTGTTCGCGAATGGCCTCCATTGGTTGGTTCAAGTCAATCCGGACAACGTCGTCGTCGAGGTGATCATCGGTGACCTCGGGAAGGAAACGTGCGGGATCGTGCTCGAGCTGCTCCAAGAACGCACCCTCGGGCGTGATCTTTCCGAGCGCCTGACGGTCTGCCGAACAGGACACCGCTATCCCGACTGGGCACGAAGCGCCGTGCCGCGGCAGGCGAATCACGCGAACGTCGTGACAGAAGTACTTGCCGCCGAATTGCGCACCGATTCCGAAAGCTTGGGTCATGCGCAGGACCTCAGCCTCCATTTCCAAGTCGCGATAACCGTGGCCGGCATCGGTTCCATGGATCGGGAGGTCGTCGAGGTAGTGGGCACTGGCCAACTTGGCTGTCTTGAGCGTGAACTCGGCGCTGGTACCACCGACCACGATCGCCAGGTGATACGGAGGACACGCGGCGGTTCCGATCATCCGAAGCTTCTCATCCAAGAATCGGGCGAAGGACTCAGGATTGAGCAGGGCTGCCGTTTCCTGGAAGAGGAAACTCTTGTTCGCGCTGCCACCCCCTTTAGCCATGAACAAGAAGTCGTAGCTCGTCTCATGGCCGGGATGGGTGTCCGCGTAAATCTCCACCTGCGCCGGAAGGTTGCTCCCGGTGTTGCGCTCTTTCCACATGCTCAGTGGCGACAACTGGGAGTAGCGCAAGTTCAACTGCTGGAAGGCATCGAAAACACCGCGTGAAATGTGTTCCTCGTCTTGGCCTGACGTCCACACGTTCTGCCCTCGTTTGCCCATGACGATCGCAGTCCCGGTGTCCTGACACATGGGCAGCACTCCGCCTGCGGAAATGTTCGCGTTCTTGAGCAAATCCAGCGCGACGAACCGATCGTTGGGGCTGGCCTCGGGGTCATCCAGGATCGATGCCAGCTGAGCCAGGTGGGCAGGGCGAAGTAGATGCGAGATGTCGTGCATGGCCTCGAATGTGAGGGTGCGCAATACCTCGGGCTCGATGGTGAGGAAGGTTCGCCCAGCAGCCTCGACGGTGGAAATGCCCTCGGTGGTGATCAGGCGGTAGGGCGTGGGGTCGTTGCCCACAACTTCTTTGGGCAGGAGATCTGTGTATGTGAAGTCCACGCCATAAGGGTAGGCCTAGTCTCGGCCCTACGTAGCGTGGTGAAGGTGGCGTCAGTCACCCTCGCCGCTGAAGTCCACCGAGGCGTAGGTCGACAATTTGGCAAGTCGGTGCTCGCTACGGATCTCCCTGATGGTGCCACTTTTGCTGCGCATCACGATGGAGTGTGTGGTGGGTCCGTCAGGTGTGTACCGAACACCCTCCAT
>CAYPSE010000248.1:0-1920 GCA_964413305.1 uncultured Rubrivirga sp.
GCTACGCCTGCGCCCTTCGCGCCGCAGAACTCGGCAAGTCCGTCATCCTCATCGACGCGGACAAACTCGGAGGCACCTGCCTGCACCGCGGGTGTATTCCCACAAAGGCACTCCTGCACGCTGCCGAGGTCGCCGATGCCACTCGTGAATCCGAACTCTTCGGCGTCAACGCCACATTCGAAGGCATCGACATGCCCCAGGTCAACAAGTACCGAGATGGGGTGGTCGGGCGTCTCTACAAGGGCCTTCAGGGATTGATCAAGTCCCGCGGCGTGACGCTGGTCGAAGGCTACGGACGCATGGTCGGGCCGAAGACCATCGAGGTCAACGGTGAGCAATACACCGGTGAAAGCGTTGTCCTTGCCACCGGCTCCTACGCCAAGACCCTTCCCGGTCTGGAGATCGGCGGACGCATCATGACCTCCGACCAAGCCCTAGGACTGGATTACGTACCGCAGAAGGTCATCGTGCTCGGCGGTGGCGTGATCGGCGTCGAGTTCGCCAGCGTGTGGAAGTCCTTCGGCTCCGAGGTGACGATCATCGAAGGTCTGCCGCACTTGGTTCCCAATGAAGATGTGGCCTGCTCGAAAGCGCTTGAGCGCGCATTCAAAAAGCGCGGGATCAACTTCTCACTCGGTGTGAGGTTCGCCTCGGCTACCCAGGACGACTCCGGCGTGCACGTGACGCTCGAGGACGGCAAGACCTTCGACGCAGACCTACTGCTCGTTGCCGTCGGCCGCGGGCCGAAGACCGAGGGGATGGGTTACGAAGATCAGGGCATCACCATGGAGCGAGGCTGGGTCCTCGTCAATGACCGCCTACAAACGAATCTGCCTGGTGTGTACGCGGTGGGCGACATCACCCCGGGTCTGCAACTCGCGCACCGGGGCTTCCAGCACGGCATCTTCGTGGCCGAGGAAATCGCGGGCTTGAACCCGATGCCGATACCCGACGTCAACATCCCGCGCGTGACCTACTGCGAGCCCGAGGTGGCCAGCGTCGGACTCACCGAGGCCGAGGCCATCGAAGAGCACGGCAAGGACGCCATCACGGCCTACGAATACAACCTCGGCGGTAACGGAAAGAGCCAGATCCTGGGCACAACCGGATTCATCAAACTTGTCCAGCTAGTCGATGGTCCGGTCATCGGCGTGCACATGGTGGGTTCACGCATCGGCGAACAGATCGGTGAGGCCCAACTGATCGTGAACTGGGAAGCCCATCCCACCGATGTCGCAACGTTGATCCACGCACACCCAACCCAAAATGAGGCGATGGGCGAGGCACACCTCGCGCTCGCCGGCAAGCCACTACACGCACACGCCTGAAGCCGCACGACGAGAACAACCGCACCCACAAGGAGCACACATGCCGGTCACCGTGACCATGCCGCAACTCGGCGAGAGCGTCACCGAAGGAACCATCACCCGCTGGCTGAAGGCCGTGGGCGACACCGTGGTTGCCGACGAACCGCTCGTGGAGGTATCCACCGACAAGGTCGACACCGAAATCCCCGCACCGGCATCGGGTGTCCTCCTGAGCATCGATGCAGAAGAAGACGCCGTGGTGGAAGTCGGTGGCACCTTGGGCGTCATCGGCGAATCCGCAGAAGCCGCCGCAGCGCCGGTGCCCCCAGCAGAACCCTCCCCGGTGGTCGTCGAGACTGTGACACCAGCGCCGGAGCCGACACCGGCACCCACGCCTGCGGCGGCTCCCGCGGACTCCCCGGCCTCGGAGGTCGTCGTCGTACTCCCTGCGCTCGGTGAGAGCGTGACCGAGGGTGTGATTACCCGCTGGCTGAAGTCGGTGGGCGACACCGTTGCCGCCGACGAACCCCTCGTGGAGATCTCCACCGACAAGGTCGACACCGAGATCCCCGCCCCCGCCGCCGGCACGCTGGTATCCATCGCGGTGGAGGCC
>CAYPSE010000249.1:0-1901 GCA_964413305.1 uncultured Rubrivirga sp.
CAACTACGACTCATTCGTGTTCAACCTGGTCCAGTACCTGGCTCAACTCGGTGCGGACGTGACGGTTGTGCGCAACGACGACGTCACCCCGGAGCAATGCCGCTCCTTCGACGGGGTGTTGCTCTCGCCTGGGCCTGGCACCCCGGAGGATGCCGGGGCGTGCATGCAGATCGTGCGCGAGTGCACCGGTGAAGTGCCGATCTTCGGTGTGTGTCTCGGCCATCAGGCGATTGCGGCAGCTTTCGGAGCGTCGGTGACGAGGGCGCCGGAGTTGCTGCACGGCAAGACCTCGGAGGTGGTGCATCAAGATGCCGGCGTGCTCGCCGGACTACCGCAGCACTTCACTGCGACGCGGTATCACTCACTGGCCGTTGACCCCGCGACTATGCCGGCGGAACTCGAGGTGACTGGCTCGACCGACTCCGGTGTGATCATGGCGCTGCGCCATACATCTGCAAAGGTCGAGGGTGTGCAGTTCCACCCGGAGTCGGTGCTCACCGAAGGTGGACACGAAATGCTGGCGAACTGGTTGGCCGAGTGCGGCTACCCGCAGGCGCGCGATCGGGCGAAGACGTTGCAGCCGGTGATCGGCAAGGTCGAGGACGATCCCGAAGACTGACTACCCCTTCCCTTCCCCCGCGAACGGGCACTTTTTCAGCATCGAAAGGGCAGTCGTCTCGGCGACACCTGATCCAGCGAGGAAACTAGTCACCAGCGAAACAGCTGCCAACCCAGCCCTGCGGCACCCAGGTAGAGGGCTCACCGTCGAAGCAAAAGACCGCGCACGGGACTGGCACACCGGGGGGTGGCACTGCGCTCGGCGTTGGACTTCGCACATATTCCGACGTCAATCCCAACCGGTCAGTACTCGGGCGGGCACTCGGCACGTTGATGGGCTGCTGAGGCATGTCGTCTCCTCTTGAGGGGAGAACGAGTATCACCCGCAGGTGGCCACACCCGCAAGGGGCTTGCTTTCCCACTTGATCCGTGAATACCGGCCCCAACGAACTGACATGCCAGGCCTTACCCAAACTAACTGCGACAAAGTCGCCCCCAGCCGGAACACTGAGCCAAGACAATCCGGGGGAGGGGGTTATTCGACGGGGACCGTTGGTGCCGGGACCGGCTCGGGGATCCCGGTGGGTTCCGGCACAGGCTGATCGGTCGGCTGCGTTGGATCCACGGGAGCGTCTGTTGGTTGGGTCGGATCGATGGGCTGATCGGTCGGCAGATTCGGATCCACAGTGGGCTCGACCGGCGCGGCGGAGATCGACACCGTGATCGTGACTACCGAGCCGCGCTCCAGCGACGTTCCCGGCTGCGGCGACTGCGCGAGCACGATGCCCGGTGGCTCGATCGTCGATTCTTGTTCCACCACCTGAACTTCGAAGCCGGCTTGCGCGAGATCGCTGAGCGCCTGCGCCTGCGTGACGTCGCGAACATCGGGCACCTCGACCAAGCCGGATGAGATGACCACACCCACCGCACTTCCGGCAGCAAGTTGCGCCCCCTCGGCTGGGTCTTGCGCCAACACATAGCCCGCCGGCTGGTTGGAGTCTTCCTCGGTGACGTCTCCCAGTTGCAGATTCGCGTCACTGAGGGCGGTTCGCACGGCCTCCAACGACGTCAACCCGATCAACTGCGGCACCGTTGCTTGCTCCCGCCCGGTGCTGATCGTGACGTTCACTGCTTGGCCCTGTTCGATGCTCTCTCCCGCGGCGGGCTGTTGCGCGATGACCGTTCCCGGTTCCCGGTCGGAGATCTCGGGGGTCTGCGCACCAAGTCGCAATTCGAACGCTGCCAACGATTCGGTGGCTTGCTCCAGGGTCATTCCATCGAGGTTGGGCACCGTTACCAACGACGCCGACGGTCTCATCGGGACCTCGGGCGACCACGCTCAC
>CAYPSE010000250.1:0-1894 GCA_964413305.1 uncultured Rubrivirga sp.
TGGTCGTTGCGGCGTGCACTGCGCTCCTTGGTGTCCGAGGTACAAGGCGATGAGCGCAGTGACTTAGTCCTCGAGCGCCTCGATGCGTTGGAGCTGAGTGACGATACGAAACTGACAACGGAGCAGTGGTGGGAAGCATCGCTCACTCATCACCGAGCCGATCCGGTGCCAGGCCCACCAGGGCAACTGGCGGGCACCGGTGTCGATGTCAAGTCACTGCTGTTTTCGAAGTCGATCCGCAACCAGGTGTCGAAGGAGTTTCCTGCCATTCGATGGTCACACGAGTTGAAGCGAGCGACGATGAAGGGACCCGATCATCCATGGGCCACGTCGATTCTCGCCACCTTCTTGATGTGGTTGTTCCTGTCGCCGTCGTTTGCCTCACCTCGGGCGCTTTCCTTAGCACTGCCGATGGGTATCGGGATCTACCTGATCATTCGCGCCAATGCCTTTCGCGCAGGGAGTACTCGATTTCCGTCACCCGTCGTCTACACCGCGCTGGGTCTGTGGGCGTTATTCGCGGTCACTGTCTGGACCGCACTACTTGCAAGCTCCACCGGCTTATCTCTTAGTGAAATCCTCGAACCTCTGACCACCACAGTTCTTGCAGTTGCGTCCGCAACGCTTATCACGTCGTGGGTCGGGTCGGTCATGAATGCTCGCGACAGCCAATTGCGAAAGCTTGATGGATTGATTCGCCATAGGCAAGATGAGTCCGCCGCGGTGCTCTCCTCCCTTGCGTCTGTGGTGACTCAGATGGCCGACATCTCCGCGCTGGCAGGGTCGGCGGCAATGGCAGCGTGCGCTAGTGGCGTGCAGCGAGTCCAGAACGAAAGTGACGTCGTTCACGCCCGCCGCATCCTCGACTGGACGGAAAGCGTCATCACGTCACCACGTGATGAATGGTCACTCACACTCCAGGGCCGCATCGATGCCGTGGTGGAGCCATGGCGAGCTCTCGCAGAGATTCAGGTCGACTGTCAGGATCGCGGTATCGACGTAGCCTTGTACGACGATGTTGTTGCTATCGTCGACGAGGCCGTCAGAAACGCGTGCCGGCACGGGGACGCCCAGACGATCGGCATCAACGTTTCAGGTCAGCGGTCGGATCGTGTGCGCATCGAAGTGGTCGATGACGGAGAGGACCTCGGGCACCGAGACGATCACCGGGGCGATGGCATGGGATTTGAGCGGTTCAAGTCCGCAGCGAGTTTCGAGGTACTTGACCTGGATCCGGGGACGCGGGTCATCGTGACCCTGGCGCTTGGTTGATGCGCCGTGAACCCCGGCCCACCCCGTGCGATGGGGTGACAGCACCCCGTTCTGTCGAGAACGGAACCCGAAAGTGGCCTCCGCCGCTAACGTCGGGGCGTGCCACATGAGTCGATCTTGGTCGTCGACGACGATGACTTCACCAGGTTCCTTCTTGTACGAACCCTTCATGATTTGGGTTTCGAGCACGTCACGGATGCGCCCACCGCCGCTCAGGCGCTTGCATCTGCACGCTCGGCGGTTCCGGACGCGGCTATTTTGGACTTGGATCTCGGTCCCGGCCCCAACGGCATTGATTGCGCGCATGCCCTGCGAAAGCTATCGCCCAAGATCGCGATCGTGATGTTGTCGTCCTACCAGGATCCACGCCTGTTGGGGGCGAATCGTCCGTTACCGGAGGGCTCGGTCTACATGTCCAAGCGACTGCTGGGTGACGCTGATGTTCTTGCTGCCACCGTGCGAGAGGTGTTGGAGAGTCCGAGCGCGCGTCGCAATGCGTTTCCTGGAAAGGAGTCTTCGCCCCCGCCGATCAAGCTCAGTGACAATCAAGTCGAGATCATGAGGCTGGTCGCTGAGGGGTTTTCGAATGCGGAAATCGCTCGACGCACCTTCGTCACCGAGC
>CAYPSE010000251.1:0-1860 GCA_964413305.1 uncultured Rubrivirga sp.
CCCGATGTGATCTCGCTCTTCTTGAGTTCCGTTCGCGATGATGTCCGACCTCGGGCGGCCGTCCACCCACTCGCTCACCAGGACATGGGGTGCGGCCGCGAGTACGTGCGGGATGTGGAAGTCCGGATCGCCCTCGAAAGCCACCGCGAATTGCCGTTGATACTTCGACTCGCCAAGGTAGTCGAGTTCCTCGATGACGCGAGCTTTGAGTTCAGCGACCAGGGACTTGATATCCAATCCCGGTACCCACGACGCGAAGAGTCGCCCCATACGTGCCATCTGATTCAAGTCCGCGATGAGGGCTTTGTCGGCTCCGGGGTATTGAACCTTGACGGCAACGGTGCGCCCGTCGTGCCAGACGGCTTTGTGTACCTGGCCGATCGACGCGGCCGCAGCGGGTGTGTCATCGAACTCCGCGAAACGCTCACGCCAATCGCTGCCCAGGGAGTCGGCCAAGATCGCGTGAATGGTCGAGGCGGGCATCGCGGGTGCGGCGTCTTGCAGTTTGGTCAAGGTTGCGCGGTACGGCCCGGCGACCTCCTCGGGCAAGGCGGCCTCGAAGATGCTCATCGCTTGACCGAGTTTCATCGCGCCGCCCTTGAGTTCGCCGAGAACGGAGAAGATCTGTTCGGCTGTGCGCTGTTGAATTTCCGCGGTGACTACCTCAGCCGGTTTGCCACCGACTCGCTTTCCGAAGCCCAGCGCTGCACGCCCGGCATAGGACGCGGGCAGCGTGGCGATACGAACCCCGCGCGTCAGGGCGTTCTTGGGAATGTCCGGCACCCCTCCATTGTCACCGAGTACGTCCCAGCCCGCCTGTTGCGGGTCATCGGGACTGTCCAGCCCACCCGCATCCACATGACGGGTGCGGCGTGAGGGCTTCGTAGGTCGGGACTGGATCGGGAAATCTCCACCGAATGCGATGCGGGTGGGCAGCCTGCGCGGTGTCGATCCAGTTCCGGACCATGGCCACCGCCGTGGTGGCTGCTTGCCAGGCGAGGAGTGGATCCGCATCGGCCATCTGGGCTGCGTCGAGTGCCCGCCACTGCTCGACGAGTGTCGGCCACAGGGGGTCACGGTCACGCCTGTGTAAGTGCATGCAGTTCAGGCACACAGTCCGACCGGGGATCATGAGAGGTCCGATGCTGGCGTGCGCGCGGTAGACGCTCACCGGAAGGTGCGGCCGAGTATCGAGGGCATGGGCGTCCAAGTCCTCTTCGGGTATCAATGCTTCGGGGGCGTGGATCCCTTGTGCACCCACCACGATGACCAGATCGCAATCGCGGGTATCTGCGAGCGCGAGGCCGCTGGCATGCAGCACACGACTGAGGGCGTCGGCGGTGGATCCGAAGCCCTGCACCGCGATCCGCCACGAGGTGCGCGCTGCGATGGCGGCTTCGGGATCAGCGTGCCATTCCGACAGCGAGAGCAGGTGCGGTTGTAACCGTTCTCGATCGGTGGGGGACAGCCACCAACATTCGGTTGCCGCCGCCAGGGCACCGGTAGCGCGTAGGGCGTCGAGGATCATGCGCGCGCGATCTACTCCGCTGGGACAGGTCTCCTCAAGGTTGGATCGAGTTCGCACTATCGACGTCAGCCACTGCAATTCCGCATCGGAAAGGCTCAGCGATATTCGTCGATCGCCTACGTACAGGGTCTGCTCGGTGACGGGCAGCAAGGGGATTCCCGCCCGCCACCGAAGCCCACGATGGTGTGTGTCTTGGATCATGAGGCGACGCTGCGCCCAATTGCCTGTGGAAAGCCAGATGCGATCCACAGGGATGGTGGTGTAGTGCGGTCAGCTGCAGAACTCCACAATGACGTCCGCGAGTACCTGCGCACACGTCACCAGATCGTCAA
>CAYPSE010000252.1:0-1859 GCA_964413305.1 uncultured Rubrivirga sp.
ACACACCCCCGGGCCATCCGGCGATCTGCGAGACCACAACCTGACCATCGATCGTGGCCAGCACCATCAGCACTGCTACGACGAACACCAGGATCGGTACCAGCAATCCGATCAAGCGACTGCTCCAGCGCGCACCGAGGATGAAGGTGACGACCGCCGCGATCAGCGGTCCCACGAACACCAAAGGCAATGCCCAGGTGGAAAGGAAGGAGACGTCAACCATCGAGACCATCTCCTGCCTCGCTCGATTCGTCGAGTACGGGGTTCTGGGCCTTGGACGCCTGCTTCGCGGTACGAGCGACCAAGCTCAACAAGTACACGGTCACACCGAAGGTGATGACGATCGCCGTCAGCACGAATGCTTGCGGCAGTGGATCGGCCATGGTGTCCAGCACTGCTCCGCCGTCGACAAGCGGTGCTTCGCGGCGGAAGGCTCCCCCCGCGGCGATGATGACCAGGTTCGCAGCGTGACCGAGCAAGATGAATCCGAGGATCAAGCGAACGGCTCCCCCGCGCACCACCAGGAAGGTGCCCACTCCCGTCAGGAGTGCAACGGCGATAGCGAGCGTCATGATGCAACCCCCGTTGAGTTGGCATCACTGTGCTCGTCCTCGAGTTCTTCCTGATCGTCGAGGTCCATGCCGTCGAGACGCTCGAGCGCAACGCGCACGAGCCCGACGACGATCAACAGCACGCCGAGATCGAAAATCAACGACGACGTCAAGGATCCGAGGATCGGCACGTCGATCTTGACCGGTGCCAGCGCTGCTCCACCCGTGAGGGGACCGATGAAGCCGGAGGCAAGGGCCGTTCCCAGACCCACGGCGAGCATCACGCCCGAACTCGGCAACTTCACCTTGATTCCGGAGATCGTGGCGACGGCCACGGCCGCGCCAGCGACAAGGCCGGCGATGAAGCCGCCACCAGGTTCGTCGTGGCCGCGCCAGAACAGCACGGCGGCTGCGATGACGAGCAGCGGAATGACGATGCGTGCACCGACTCGCAAGATCGCTTGCTCACCGCGACCGAGCACCTCACTCATGGCGTCCCTACGAGCCCGCACCGTTACGGCCGTTGCGGCGAGCAGTCCGAGGGCTGCTGCGAACAGCACGGTGATCTCACCGAGGGTGTCCAGTCCGCGGAAATCGACCAGGATCGTGTTCACCACGTTGGTCCCGCCGGTCAACTCCTCGGCTTGAGTCAGGAAGTAGGCCGACAGATCCGATGGTCCGCGTCTGCCGGTGAACGCCCACACGGCCAGACCACTGATCGCACCGACCACTACGGCGGCGATCGCCGCCCGGGTGGGGCGACCGATATCGCGGTGGCGCGGCAGGCGGGCGAGGACCGGAGCTGCCACGACCACGGTAAGGAACTCGACCAGCAACAAGGTCAGTGCGACGTCGGGGGCACCGAGCAGGATCAGCCACACCGCGATGATCAAGCCGACGAATCCCGCGAGCACCAGCGCAGTGATGGTGGTGCGCGCGCGGGTGAGGAATGCGACGGCCGGTATCAGTAGAGCGAGGATGGCGAAGTCCACCGGTTGCATCGCATCCGGGATGACCGGGGCCAAGCCGTCCGCGGCGCCGGGGATGATCGCTAGACCGATCGCGGTGAGCGCCACGATGAACACGCCCACACCGAACAGGTGAACGCCCACCGAGGTGTTGTGTGCCGAACGCCCCACACTCGTACCCAGCCGCACCAGCGCGAACCAGATGCGGTCGAAGATGATCGGTCCGCTGGGAACGGGCGGTTCCTCGCCGATGAAGCGGAGCACCTGGCGCCTGCGGAAATGCACGATCAAACCGAGGGTGATGGCGATCGCGGATAGACCGAGGGCGATGCTCACCCCG
>CAYPSE010000253.1:0-1857 GCA_964413305.1 uncultured Rubrivirga sp.
CTCGATCCGGACAGCGCGATCACTTCATCGGCTTCGCGCAGCGGCGTGGGTCCTTGGGACAACTCGCGCAGCCCCCACCATTGCTGTGGATCGGCACCGGGCACGAGCGGCGCACCCGAGTGGTCGTTAAGTTCGGACGCGGCTGCCAACAGCGCTGCTGCCTGCGCGCGCACGGGTTCGGGTGCGGAGTCGTCCATGACAGCGGTGCGTAAGTCGACCACCAGGTCCGACCATTGAGCCAACACCGGTGGCGCTTGGGACAACGGGGAGGCTTCGAAGCCAACAGAACGGAGATCATCGATGAAGCGGCTGGGTCGATCCTCACCGGAGTCCTGGCCATCGATCGCAAGGAGCGAGAGTCGATCCTTCGCACGAGTGCAGGCCACGTAGAGCAAATTGCGCTCTTCTCGCATCAAATCAGCGACCTGATCGACGTCGCTTGCCCGTATGGCTTCGTCGAGTTCCTGGACGCCCAGGAGCGAACCCCGCAGCACGAGGTTCGGCCAACCTCCTTCTTCCAGACCCACGACCCACACTCGAGACCACTCCAGGCCCTTTGCGCGGTGGACCGTCATGATCTGCACGAGATCGGCATCGGGACCGATTCCGGCCCCAGCGATCGATTCAGCGGGTATCGCCTGATCACGGAGCATCGCTATGAAGGCGCTCACTCCGTACACACCCTGGTACCGATCACTTATTCGCTCGGCGGTGTCGAACAGCGCGATGACCGCATCGAGGTCGTGGCCTGCCCGCACCGATCCACCGAGCGCCGCATCCCGCAACCGATCCGGCCAGCCGTGCGGCACGGAGCCGCCGGTCCACGCAGCCCACAGCACGTCCTGGATCGCTGCGCCCGATTCGATCCGGTCGCGAACGGTGCTCATGACATCTCGAACGCGGCGCACCCCGGCGGCGATGGCCGAGTCCGGCGGGACGGGTACCGGCTCGTCACCGGCTAGCAGGCCCCGGATGAGATCGCGGGCAGCCAGCACCGGCAGACCCTCCGCCTTACGGGCCGCTCGTAGTTCGCGGCCCAATACCCGCATATCGGCGACGTCCAGTCGGCCTACCGGACCGGTCAGCAAATCCACCGCTTCGTCGACTCGAACCGCCGAGGGTTCGGCGGCCGATTCGATGATGGAGAGCAAATACGCCACGGCGGGCTCAGCGCGCAGCGGAATCTCATCGGCGGTGATGGCTGCGGGTACGGCGGCCATGTGCAATGCCTGATGGAGCCCGGCCAGATCATCGGAACTGCGAACCAGGACGGCCATGTCGCGCCAAGGAACGTGGTCGTGAACATGACTCGCGCGGATCTGCCGGGCGACATAGGCATCTCGCGCAGACCGCGACGGACAGGTGCGAACGTCGAGACGTGCCGCACTGTGCGCGTCGCGAACCTCGACCACTGGGTCGCGGTGCTGCCGCTGGGCCAACGAGGGAAGCCCCGGCAGCGCTGCAGGGGCCAAGGCTGCTCGAGCCGCGGAGGAAATGACGGAGTCGTACCTGCGAACGTGGCGAAGGGCGATGACCGGGGCCGGCTGCCCATCGGCTTGCGGAAATCGAGCAGGAAAATCCAGGATTCCGGTGACGTCCGCCCCGCGGAAGGCGTATATCGCTTGGTCGGGATCACCGACGGCCACGACGCACGTGCGCGGGCCACTCATGCGTCGGAGCAACTCGACCTGTAGTGGGTCGGTGTCTTGGAACTCATCGACGTAGATCGCAGCGAAGCGTCGATGCAGTTCGGCCTGCACGTTTGCGTCGCCGGCTCGCAGGACTGCGCGCCGCATGAGTTCGGCGTAGTCCATGACGTTCTGCAACACCATCACGTCTTCTTCTTGCTCGGCGAGG
>CAYPSE010000254.1:0-1847 GCA_964413305.1 uncultured Rubrivirga sp.
TTGGCCTGGGCCTTCGCGAGCGCTTGGAACAGCGTCATCGGCGTGCCCCCTTCTGAAACGCCTCCGGGTCGATCGCAAACGCGATCAGCCACGCGGCCATCATGCCGATGAACAGGCTTAGTGCTGCCAGTCCGTACCAGTCCATTGGTGCTCTCCGAGGCACCCGCCGGCTGGTCCGGTCCACGTTCCGATAACGGGGATTCTCGGACCAACGGCGAGGTGCGGGGGGGTTGTACCCCAACCTTCGGCGGTTGTGCAGGCGTTCGTTGAGATTTTTCCCGAGCCCTGTTCCATTCGTTCGCCGTGCGCTCGGCAAAAGCCTTGGACCCAGCCCGCCACCAGAACTCGTAACGCTCTGGCGGAGATGACATTGGGTGCACCTCCCAGAGCCCCCCACGCTCACGGAGATAACAGGCCCACCATTGCCGACTGTGTTGTGGTTGTTCCCGGATCATGCCGGGAAGGTGTCACCGATCCGCGTCCTGTCCAGCGTCGCCGGCAGTCTGGGGCCATTTACCCAAGGGACAGACCTCGCGCGATAACCGGGTCTTGGCGAAGGTGTAGCACCCGCATTCGGTGCACTTGCCATGGTCCCAGCGGTCGCAGCCTTCGCACGCCCGCCGGCGTGCGGCGATCAGATCGAGGTCCTTCAGGATGACCAGACCGAGCTCGGAGCGGACGAGCTTGGCGGCGCCCTGGAGCATGCCCACCGCGCCCTTCTTGCAGTTGCAGCTCATAGGGTGCAGTCCTGATCCTGGCACGGGTACGAGTACAGGTTGAGGTCGCCCATCGACCAGCTCTCGCCCGACGTGTACGAGTCGCAGGCGCTGTTCCCTCCCGGCCCTGCATCAAAGCACCAGGTCGGCGCAGTTCCGTAAGGCTCGATCAGGTCGCAGTAGTTGCTCGCTCCGAAGCCGTCGATCCGCCCCAGCGTCCACGTCGCCAGGTGCGGCGGCGTCTTGTTGTCGAGTTGGGCGTAATAGGTGAGGGTGGGCGGCGTCGGCAGGCCGGTCGCCGGCGTCTCGCACGGATAGATCGTGAGGACGTGCAGCGGCGTCGGAAGTGTGGTTGCTTCGTCGCAGCTACAGAGCACTTGGCACTCACCTGGAGGATTGGCGCATTGCAGAACGGCAAGCCCCTCCACCACGTACGTCTCATCGAACTCCTCGAGCGGGTACGTGTTGCCGTCCTGCGTGTAGGTGCACTCGTCGCCAGCGTAGTTCTCCAGGCGGTAGTGGCACTGGTAGCGGATGCGAGCCGCCACCGGAGCAATCGAGCATGAACTGCACGGGGAGCCTGGATCGATTGGACTCACGTAGTACGAGTTCTCTCCACCCTCATCCGATCCCCAGTCAGGCGCGATCCACGGAGGCGTTGGGTTGTCGCCGAAACACGGCGTCACGTACGTGCTCCCCGATTGCTCGGTTGGACAGACTGATGAGTTTCTCGGGATTCGGAAGATCGCCCCGCGCACGCAGAAGTTGAACTCCGTCTCCCGGCAGCAGTAGTAGCCGCCTTCCACGCATTCCTCGCAGCTGGTTGCTTGGTTGTCGCACGTCGCGCAGTCGCACGACAGCAGGTAGTACGTGCTCGCCTCGAGGTAGAGGCAGTAGCGGTTCCACCAGGACAGACCCGCTTGCTCGCAGCAGGACGGGTCGCCTGGTGTGCAGCAGCAGCGTGCTCCGCTCATCCGCGGCGCTTGAAGATCGGGAACGCTTGGCCGAGGACGTAGCCCACGACGCCGAGGAGGAGCGCGAACCAGACCGAACCGAGGAAGGATTCCATTACTTCGCCTTTCTGTACGCCGCGTCGAGGAGTGGATCGGCGGAGCGGATCGCGGCGACCGC
>CAYPSE010000255.1:0-1845 GCA_964413305.1 uncultured Rubrivirga sp.
GTTGTTGTGGGTGCTGGTGGGCGCCGATCATGCTGGCACCGACGCCCACCAGCGGTTCGGGGTGTTACTTCTTGACGGTGGCGTTCAACGCCTGCGCGAGTTCCTCCGTGGTCATCGCGGCGGGTTCGAGCGTGGACTGCACCGCCCCGGTGAGGTAGGCGGTGGCGGCGGCGACGTCGGCTTCGTCACCGCTGGCGTCGATGAGTATCCACGGCGCTGACTGCCCGGGCTTGGCGTTGCCTTTGCCCATGCGCCCGAGCACCTTGGACCCGATGCGGGTCTTGAGGCTGCCGACGAGCACGCGGGAGAACCACAACACGTCCTCGTGTGTGGTGCTTTCGGTGACGTCGTGGACGGTGACGGCGACGGCGTCGCTTTCACCCATCGCGGTTTGCATCTTCTCCTTGAACTCCTTGGGTTCAACGATGAGGAGGTGCCCTTCGATGTCGGCGGGCTTGAGTACGTTGCCGCCTGATGCTGGTGCGTCGAATGCGATTGTCATGTTGCTTTCTTCTTTCTTCTTGGGTTACCGGCTCGCAGGGTTACGGCGCCGGGGTGTAGGGGGTGGGCTTGTTGTTCTTGAACAAGTCGCGCACCATGACCGCGGTGCGGGCGAGGTTCCACCCGTCGGTCAAGTTCAACAGGTACAGGTCGCAGCGGCCTTGACCCGCTGGCATGTGGATGAGTAGCCCGACGTCGGTGCTGACGCCGACTTCGGGGAGGTAGGCGAGTCGGCCTTTGTCGGGGTCGTACAGGTGCCCGTGGGCGTAGATCGCTGTCTGCGTGGTGACGCCTTGCGGGTATTTGGGTTCGTCTTGGCCGGTCTTGATGTCGGCGATGACCATGCGCCCGTCGGGTAGCCGCACGAGCCGGTCGAACGTTCCGGCGGCGGTTACTTCGTCGCAGACGATGAACTGCTCGGCGGCGATGATCTCGATCCCGCTCATGGCCTGCTGGTATGCGGTGAGGTCGGCGGCGATCTCGGCGCTGACTTGTTCGGGCCAGCCGCCCGCGTCGATCACCTCGGTCAACGCGTGCAGCGTGGTGCCGAGGTTCGCGGCCCGGTCGGATTCGGCGGCGCTCATGGCGGCCTCAACCACCTCGTCGATCTTCCGCTTATCGTCGGCGCACGCTAGGGCCATTTGTGCGAGGTCGGGGCGTTTGCCGATGCCGATCGCGGTCATGCGTTGCTTCCACTTCATGAGCCCGTCTTTGTTGTCGAGGGCTTTGCTGAGTGTGCTGACGCGGGTGTAGGCGATGGGTTTGCCGCCGTCGGGTGGTGTGATGAGTGGGCGGCCCCACCGGTCGCGTTTGATCTTCTCGTCGTTGATTCGTTGGAACACGGGCTGGTTCATGCGGTTTCTCCTAGCGCAGGGTTTCGGCGTCGTACTTGTCGTCGTTGTTCGGGTGTGAGCCCGGCGTAGATGCCGTGCTGGTCGGTGTGCTTGAGCGCCCATTGGAGGCACTTGTGTCGGACGGGGCACGTGTAGCAGATGCGCAGCGCCTTCTCAGTTTCTGGTGTTTCGTATCCGGCTGCGCCTTCGGGGAACCACCAGGTTGGTGGGTGCCCTAGGCACGCGGCGCGGCTCATCCACGTTTCGTGCATGGGTTCGTTGTGGTTGATCATGGGGTGAGGTTCTGGTAGTGGCCGCCTGCTTTGATGATGCGGACGATGGTCCATAGGACGTCGGCGGTGGCGGGGTCGTGGACGACTTGCATGGCGTTGATGGTGCGGAGGATGGCTTCGCGTTCGTCGGCTCGGCCTTGGTCGTATCCGAGTTTGAGGATTTCTTCGGCGGTGACGGTGCTGGTGGTGGGTCGTGCTTCGGTGAGGTCGTTCATGGT
>CAYPSE010000256.1:0-1838 GCA_964413305.1 uncultured Rubrivirga sp.
CTCCAGATCGAAGTTGTCGTTCGGGCCGTACAGGTTCGTGGGCATCGCCGAGATCCAGCGCCGCCCGTACTGCGTGCGGAACGCCTCGATATAGAAGATGCCGGAGATCTTCGCCATCGCGTACGCCTGGTTGGTCGGCTCGAGGGGGCCGGTCATCAGCGAAGACTCGCGGATGGGTTGGGTCGCGTGCCGGGGGTAGATGCACGAGGAACCGAGGAACAGCAGCCGTTCCACGTCCGCGTTATGCGCGGCGTCCATCACGTTCGTCTGGATGAGCAGGTTGTCCTGCAGGAAGTCCACCGGGTAGGTCGAGTTGGCCATGATGCCGCCCACCCGTGCAGCGGCATCGATCACCACATCGGGCTTCGCCTCGGCGATCGCGGTGAACGTCGCGTCGCGATCGCGCAGGTCCAACTCCGCCGAGCGCCAACCGATCACTTCGCCCGCACCGGCGCGCTTCAGCGCACGCACCAAACCCGATCCGACGAGCCCGTTATGACCGGCTACGTAGACCTTCTTGCTCGACCAGTCGAAGGACATGAATTCATCCTGCCACAGCAGGTAGGGCCGGTAGCCTCGTCGAGGTGGTCAACACAGTGGAGGAATGCCCATGCGTGTCATCACACTCGAGCAACTGCCCTCGATCCTCGGTGGCTTGGGCGCCAACCCGCGGGTATTCGTATCGGGCAACTTCGCCACCCCTTACACACTCCTCAACGCTGTTGACCGAGCCCTACCCGAATACCGCCTGCACATGCTCAACGCGCACGGTGAACTTCCCGATCGCGAAGGTGTTACGTACGAAACGGCCTTCCTCGGCCCGGCCATGCGCCACCACCCTCGCACCCACTACATCCCTGCGCGTCTTTCGTTACTTCCCCTGCTACTGCGTAGTCAGTACCGACCGGACGTGGTGCTGATTCAGACATCACCGCGTCACCACGACACCGTGTCCTTGGGCATCGAATGCAACGTGATCCCGGCTGCGATCGAGGAAGTTCGCGAACACGGCGGACTCGTCATCGCGCAAGCCAATCCCCAGATGCCCTACACCTACGGCGACGCCCAGATCTATGACGGCGAGATTGACTTCCTCATCGAAGTCGACGAGCAACTCACCACCATCGAACCCGGTCCGCTCGACGATGTCAGCAAACACATCGGTGAGCGCATCGCCACGCGCATCGACGACGGCTCCACCCTGCAACTCGGCATCGGTGCGGTTCCCGACGCAGTGGTCCAGTCGCTTCACAACAAGAAGGGCTTTCGCATCTGGACCGAGATGTTCTCCGATGGCGTCCTGGGCTTGCATAAGTCGGGTTCCTTGGACGACGACGTCCCCTTGACCGCCAGCTTCATCTTCGGATCGCGCGAACTGTATGACTGGCTGGACAAGAACAAGCGCGTGCGCATCATGCGCACTGAAGTCACCAACAATCCCGGCAACATCGAACGGCAAGCGCAGATGACCAGCGTTAATGCGGCGCTACAGGTCGATCTCTACGACCAAGCCAACGCGAGCCGGATGAAGGGGAAGATCTACTCCGGCTTCGGTGGCAGCACCGACTTCATCGTGGGTGCGATGCATGCACGCGGCGGCCAAGCCTTCATCGCCCTACCGTCCTGGCATCCCAGGGCGAACGTCTCGACCATCGTCCCCAAGCTCGATGAACCCGTCACGAGCTTCCAGCACAGCGCTGTTGCAACCGAGCAGGGCATCGCCGATGTCTTCGGTTACACCCAAGCCGAGCAAGCACGAAACATCATCGAGCACGCTGCGCATCCCGATGCCCGCGAACAGCTCACGCAGGCTGCCCGCGAAATGAAGCTGTTCTAGG
>CAYPSE010000257.1:0-1830 GCA_964413305.1 uncultured Rubrivirga sp.
GCCGCTGGTGACGCTCGTGCGGATGAGGTTGTCCCCACCTGTCGCACTGACGTAGATGCCGCTCAGCGCATTGGGCGCAGCGCCCCCGAAGGCGACAAGCCCGGCAAAATTGTTGAAGGATACGAAGCCCGTCACGGAACCGGTGACGGCGATGCCATTGCGCGCATTGCCCGATGTGACATTGCCGAGGGGAATAACCCCACCGGCTTGAGTATTGGTCGATGTCCCCGCGACCAGGAGGCCATTGCCATCATTGCCAAGCGATGTCGCGTTGTCCGCGGCGACGCCGGTGAAGTTGCCCTGGATGGTCACGTCGTCGGCGTCGCGCACCTCGATGCCGTGCGAGCCGTTGCCGCTGACGACGTTGTAGTAGACGAAGGGCTCGGTCGTGATCGAGCATCCGAGGATCTCCGTGCCGTCGGCCTCGGAGACAAGAATGCCCTGGGCTCCGTTGCCGAGGTCCTCCTCGCCTGACGCCGAGGTCCCGACGAAGTTGCCCGCGAGAGTGTTGCCCTCCGCACCGGCGAGGACAGCGATACCTGAACCAGCATTGCCGCTGACGACGTTGCCGAGCGGCGGTCGCGTGAAGGTGGGCTCGGCCTTGCCCTTGTCACCCGTCGGGTTGTTCTCCACGCCGGTGACGAGGTCGACCGAGGCCGTGCCCCCGATCATGTTGGCCGATGACATGCCGCTGATGACGATTCCGTGCTCGGCGTTGGGCACCGCGACCTGACCCGCGGGATCGGTGCCGATGCGGTTGGCTGCGACGACATTGCTGGAGGAATCCACGATGGCGATGCCGCTGCCCCCGTTGCCCGAGATGACGTTGGAGACCCAGCTCGACGTGGTCTGGGGATTAGTGCCCACGATCGAGCCATCGGATCCGGCAGCCAGTCGCACTCCATGTCCTCCATTTGGTGCCGCGGAACCATCCGTGGACAGACCGATGTAGGAGCCCGTGATCGTCACTCCGCCTGCCCGGATCACCACGCCGTCACCACTGGCATTGCCCAACGCCAGCGAGAGGATCTCGGATCCATCGGCACCCTCACCCAAGACCAATCCGGCCGAGCCGGCGAAGTCGATGCCCGTGCGAGGCGCCCCGCCTTCGACGTAGCCGGGAGTCTGAGTGCCATCGACGATGAGCGGCACGGTCACCTCCGGCAAGGCGGACGCGAGCGTGATGGTGCCCGCCTGGGCAAAGGTGATGCGCGCGCCCTCCTGGGCGATCGCCGTCTCGAGCGCTGCCCGCAGCGAGCCTGGACCAGCATCAGCGAGGCTGTCAACGATGATCGTCTGCGACACATCCGCCGCCTGACCTGAGAACGCAACCGGTGTGGGGAAGATGATGAGGGCGGTGCCAACGATGGCGGCGAGCGCAGATCGGATCAACACGAGTCTCCCTGCTTGGGTCAGCACCGTCGGATGACGCCGCAGGATTGCGACCGTAGCAGGGCGTGCGCGGCACACGGTGTTGCCCGCTTGCGACGAGGTGGGCTCCCCGGAGACGCCGGACACCGCCTAGACTTGGGGCGCCCCGGCCCCGTAGCTCAGGGGATAGAGCAGAGGTTTCCTAAACCTTGTGTCGGAGGTTCGAATCCTCTCGGGGCCACTCAGCGAAAATCCTGACCTTCCTACGGGCTCACGGCCGGGCACTCGGGCGTACTGTCGAAGCATGTTGACCCGTGGTCGTTTGCTGGCGATTGCCACAGCGATCGCTGCCACGCTCGCGCTCGCGGCCCCAGCCCAAGCGATGACGCCGCGACTCATCACGGGTCCTTACGTCTCCGGATGGTTCGGCAACTGGCAGAGCGACACCGCAGTCGAGTC
>CAYPSE010000258.1:0-1827 GCA_964413305.1 uncultured Rubrivirga sp.
GTGGGCGCGGTTGGTCGGGTCCTTCCCTGCAGCCTGGATCCGTTGGAGATCGTCGCTGACATCACGGGACACGAGCTCGCCTCTTCTGACGATGTGGTGCAGGTGCGGGGGCAAGTAGAGGTGGCGACCACGCCCGGGCGAGTCGAGAACGTTCGCATCGAACCGTCCGATGCTCGACCGTGCCCGGAGGCGCTGGAGGCGATCGACTCCGCCGATGCGATCGTGTTGGGACCTGGTTCGTGGTTCACATCGCTGATGCCGCATTTGCTCATGCCCGAACAAGGTCAGCACATCGTCGACGCACCTGGAATGCGGATTCTCGTGCTCAATTTGGATCCCCAGCACGGCGAGACAGACGGCTTTTCACCCGCCGAACACATCGAAGCGATTTCCTCGCACGCTCCGTCCATGCGTTTCGATCATGTGATCGCCGATGTCCGGCACGTGGGAGACGCCGCTGCGCGTGCTGAACTGCGCGCGGCCTGTCGCCGATGGGGAGCGAAAGTGCATGAGTTCGACGTCGCCGGGCTCGGGGATAGACACGACCCGGTGAAGTTGGCAGGTGCTTTCGGTACGGTTCTCGCCGGATGACGGGAGGAACGGCCACTATGGCGATGACCGCCGCAGTCAAGGATGAACTCAGCCGGGTTGAGGTCACCAAGACCTGCTGCCGCAAGGCGGAGGTCTCGACCCTTCTTCGTTTCGGCGGTGCCTTGCACATCGTGGGTGGCTCGATCGTGATCGAAGCCGAAGTGGATGCCGGTGCCATCGCCCGACGCCTGCGCAAGGACATCTTCGACATCTACGGCCACGACAGCGAAGTGGTCATGGTTCAGGGTTCGGGTATCCGCAAGGGCACCCGTTATCTGGTACGCGTCACCACGGGCGGAGAGGCGCTGGCGAAACAGACCGGCATCGTGGACGGCAGTGGTCGACCGGTCCGGGGTCTGCCTCCAGCGATCGTGGCGGGCGGTTTGTGCGACTGCGAGGCCGCCTGGCGTGGTGCCTTCTTGGCCCACGGATCGCTCACCGAACCGGGCCGATCGTCCTCACTCGAGGTCACCGCACCGGGCCCGGAAGCCGCCCTTGCCCTGGTGGGCGCAGCCCGTCGCTTGGGCATCCCCGCCAAATCCCGCGAGGTCAGAGGGGTCGATCGGGTGGTGATCCGAGACGGGGACGCCATCGGCGCCCTGTTGACCCGGATGGGCGCCCACGAGTCCGTGCTCGCCTGGGAGGAACGTCGCATGCGCCGTGAGGTCCGCGCGACGGCGAACCGGCTGGCGAATTTCGACGACGCCAACTTGAGGCGGTCGGCTCGCGCGGCCGTTGCCGCGAGCGCGCGCGTGGGGCGGGCGCTGGAGATCTTGGGTGATGAGGTGCCTGATCATCTGGTGGTGGCCGGACGTCTGCGGATGGATAACCAGCAGGCGAGTTTGGAGGAGCTCGGGGCCTTGGCAGATCCACCGATGACCAAGGACGCGATAGCGGGGCGGATAAGGCGGCTGCTGGCCCTGGCCGACAAGCGCGCCGCCGAATTGGGGATACCCGATACCGAGGCCGCCCTGGTCGATGCGGACCTGTCGGACGACTGACCCGCCTCGTTCACCTGAACGTAACGTGCATCACTAGGATGTAAGCGCTGTCGTGCGGAATTCGTTGCCAGCTCGGCACATCCACACACACCGCAAGAAGACATCAACGGTAGGAACCAACTCGAGGAGCTAGTCGTGACCATCAAGGTCGGCATCAATGGATTCGGACGCATCGGACGCAACTTCTTCCGCGCCCTGCTCGCTAGCGGCGCCGACGTCCAGGTGGTGGGCATCA
>CAYPSE010000259.1:0-1825 GCA_964413305.1 uncultured Rubrivirga sp.
GGATACTTCAACGCCGGGCAGGACTGCACCGCGGCCACCCGCATGCTCGTTGCACCGAAGATCTACGACGATTTCGTCGCCGCGCTAGCGGAGCAAGCCAAGGGCACCGCCACCACTTTCCAGGATGGACCGGGTGGAGAGGCGATGGTGCCGCCGGTCAACAACGCGAACCAGCTCGACCGGGTGCTCGGTTTCCTCGAGCGCGCGCCGAAGCACGCGGAAATCGTCGCGGGCGGCGTCCGCCAAGG
Source organism: uncultured Rubrivirga sp. (assembly GCA_964413305.1). Lineage (GTDB taxonomy): Bacteria > Actinomycetota > Actinomycetes > S36-B12 > S36-B12 > S36-B12. The sequence goes on from CAYPSE010000259.1 coordinate 249, forward strand.
TGATCGTGGCTTCTTCATCGAGCCGACGGTCGTCGCGAACTTGAAGCAAGACGACGAGATGATCCAAAACGAGATCTTCGGTCCGGTCATCACCATCCAGCGCTTCACCGACGAAGACGAAGCACTGCGCTGGGCCAATGGAGTCGAGTACGGCTTGGCGTCGAGCGTGTGGACCAAGGACATCGGCCGGGCCATGCGGATGGCCAAGGGTCTGAATTTCGGCACGGTGTGGGTGAACACGCACATCCCTCTGGTCGCGGAGATGCCGCACGGTGGCTTCAAGCACTCCGGTTACGGCAAGGACCTGTCGATGTACGGCTTCGAGGACTACACGCGCATCAAGCACGTGATGGTCGACCTCAACTCCTAACCCCTCCCCGTTGCGGCGTCAGCTGTTGGGCCGACACGCCGCTTGGGGTCAAGTGGTGGATGCAACAACTGACGCCGCAACGGGGGGTTCGAGGACGAGCCGGGCAGCGTCCTGCGCTGCAGTGGAGAACGCCTGGGCAGCGGGCAGCACGTTGTCGCCGGATCGAATCGCGAGGGAGATGATGCGCGGTTCCACGGCAGGTGATAGCGGCAGCTTCACCACATCGTCGTCGTACAGGTCTACGGCCAGCCGCGGCATGATCGCCGGTGCCACGCCACTGCGCACCATCGCCTGAACCGCCCCGTTGTCCACGGTTCGGAACAGGTAGCGCGGAGTTATGCCGTGGCTGCGCAAGATGACGTCCACATCGTCTTGGTAGGTCATGGGCGGCTGCCCGATGAGTGCCACCCCATCCAACTTCTCGATCGGGAACCCACCCTTCCTCACGTGTTCGAGGAGCGGACTGTCCTTCGCCAACAGGAGTAGATAGGGATCACGACCGAGTTCCGTCACGTCTACGCGCGGATCGGTGTACGTGCCCTCGATGAAGGTGACGTCGAGTTCGTCGCCGAGCAGATCGTCGATCAGGCCTTCGGAACTCGGCCCCTCGTACAGGGCCACGGTGATGTCCGGTGCCACTTCGCGCAGCGCTTGCACCGCGCGGGGGAGCAGGTGTACCGAGACGCTTTGGAAAGTCCCGATCGACACGCGTCCGGCTGTTCCGGCAAGGGTGTCGTCAACGTCGCGTTGGGCTGCCCGGACGTGACCGAGCATGTGTTCGGCGGAAGGAAGGAGGACCCGTCCCGCAGGAGTCAAACTCACTGGTCGGGGGCCACCGGGCCGATCGAACAACTCGGTGCCGATCAGCCGCTCGAGGGCGGCCACTTGCTGGCTGACCGTCGCCTGTGACAACCCGAGTTCGTCGGCCGCGGCGCCGAAGGATCCCTCGTGGGCCACGGCGACCATCGCGGCCAACTGACGGAACGATGCCTGGGACAGAGTCACTATTGAATAATACGATCGACACGATCGAAATCAATAGTTTTTCTTTATGATCTGAGTCCCTTACCTTCGGCGCAGAAGGGAGGGCAACCATGCTCCGCACAACCGAGATTTCCACCATCCAGATTTCCAGTATCCAGAGCGATTACGACGCCCTGGCGATGGCCATCGAAGAGGGACGTTGGAACGACGACGACCCCCGCGC
>CAYPSE010000260.1:0-1823 GCA_964413305.1 uncultured Rubrivirga sp.
TAACGCTTGCCCGGGAAGATCGGACACGCATCCCCGCAACCCATCGTGATGACGGCATCGGCTGCGCGGACGATCTCATCGGTCCACGGCTTGGGGAACTCGTTCGTGATGTCGATGCCCACCTCGGCCATCGCCTCGATTGCAGCGGGATTGACCTGGCTGCTCGGCTCCGAACCACCGGACCAGGCAACTGCGCGATCTCCCGCGAGAGCTTGGAACCAACCCATTGCCATTTGGCTACGGCCTGCGTTGTGCACGCACAGGAACAAAACGGTGGGCCGGGAGTCATCGCTCTTGCCCTCGACTTTGGCCAGGGCTGAGAGGCGCTGACGTGCGAACTTCTCCGCAAGAAGCGGCAGCCAGGTGAGTACGGTCGACCGCGACGCGAACTCGTTGTAGGACGAGTACAAGAATCGCTCGATGGTCTCGGTGTTGAACACACCATCGAATTGCTTTTGCAGGCGCGACGCTGCATTGCGCAATGCCATCTTCTGCTCAAGGCCCAAATCGGGCTCTGTTGAATCGAATTCGTTCATTCCGTGCTCTCCTCACTGGTGGGTTGGATGAGCGCAACACCCAGTCGGTCGATGCGCTCGCGAAGACGGTCGAAGGCCGCTTCGAAGGATGGGGTGTCACCGGATGCTGCTGGGTCGGGAATGGACCAGTGCAAGCGATGGGGATGGGGCTCCACGTGTTCGTTGGCGGCATCACAGACAGTCACCAACAAGTCGTCTTGCCCTAAAACGTCACTGAGTGATGTGGGCTTGGTCTGCAGGAGAGGGAGCCCATGGCGACGTGCCGTGCGCACCGTCGTTGGGTGAATCCGAGATCCAGGGGTGGTGCCACCGGCTGCGGTGGGTCGATGAAAGCGCTCAGACCATAAGGCGGCTGCCAGGACCGACCGGGCTGAGTTGTGCGTGCACGCGAACACCACTCGACCCGACGGTGCCGATACACGCTCTCGCAACCATGAGCGATCCACGTACCCGAATGCCGAGGAGTGCAACGTGATGAAGCGCTTTCGTCGGTCGTGCTCGGACGCGGTTCGAACAATCAGCCCCGATTCATCGAGGACGTTCAAGTGGTGGGACAGCAGCGGCATCGGGATATCGAGAACCTCGGCCAACTGTTTGGGCGTTCGATCGCCGAGCGCCACATGGTGCAGGACCGCCAGCCTATGCGGGTCTGCCAACACCCCGTGGATGCGTGCCAAGTCCGTCCAGTCGGTGGCCATGGCAGCACCCTGACGGGTGCCACAAAATAGTTCAATCTAAATTGAATGAATTTTAGGTGAACGAACCGCGGGCGCTCGTTTCGCCTCGAGCCCTCAGGGCTGCAACGGCCACGACCAGCGCGGCCAACGCCGAGAACGCGCACGCGAGTGCGAACAGCAGTCGGACGCCGCTCCCAGCATCGGTGCGCAACACGACCGTCGCAAGAGCGGGTACGAGGACGAAGGGAACGGTCGTAACGGCCGTCAGAATCCCGAAGTCTCGACCGAGGCGGTCGTGATGACTGCGCACGAGGATCACAACCGACAGTTCCAATCCGTTTGCTGCTCCGAATGCAATCCCGAACAACGCGCCGATGACCACCACCGCCGCGGGTGTGGGGACGAGGACGAGAACCAGCAATGCAAGGGAACACAAGGATGCGGCAGCGATCCATAGGCCCATAGTGCGCCCGCTCCTGGCAGCCAAGGTTCCAGCGCCGATGCTGGATGCAACCGCGAGGGCGGACGCGATGATCACCGCCAGCGAAGAAAAGTTGGCGACGTCCGTCGACACTACGTCGACGACGTTTTGCACGTACGTGACGATGAA
>CAYPSE010000261.1:0-1820 GCA_964413305.1 uncultured Rubrivirga sp.
AACTCGCCGAGACGTTCTTTTGGACGTTCACCGACGACTACGTCGAGTTGGTCAAAGAGCGCGCTTACGGCGGACAGGGCGAAGAGGCCGCGGACAGCGCAAAGGCTTCGCTGGTGTTGGCGCTATCGGTGCAGCTTCGGCTTTTCGCACCGTTCCTACCGTTCACCACCGAGGAGGTGTGGTCGTGGATGCACGACGACGATTCCTCGATCCACCGATCCGCGTGGCCGAGTCTGGAGGAACTCACCGTTGCCGAAGGTCACAACGCCAAGGTGCTCGAGCGGACCGGCGCGGCACTGAGCGGCGTGCGCAAGGCCAAGTCCGATGCCAAGGCGTCGATGAAGGCCGAAGTCAGCGAGGCGACGGTGGAGGGAACGCCTGCGGATATCGAGGCAATCTCGCAGGCGCGTGCCGATCTCGCGGCCGCGGGTTCGATCGCCGAGCTGATCTTGGTACCGGCCTCAGACGACGCCCCGCTGACGGTAAACGCCATCCTCGCCCCCCTCGCCTAACCCCACCCCACCCTTAGCCCGCGAACTGCCAAATTTCACTCGGCGAACTGCCAAATATCTGAACGCGAACTGCCACTCGTGGCAGTTCGCGCTTTCAGATCTGGCAGTTCGGCCTCGAAAATTTGACAGTTCGCGGGGAGAAGGTTAGGCGGACTTCTCGCGACGGGCAGGAGTCTCGCGCACCGCATCGATATCCCGAGGCACGATCGTCGGGTTCACGTTGTCGCGAACCACATCTCCGGTGATGACCACCTTGGCCACATCCTCGCGGCTGGGGACGTCGTACATCACGTGCAAGAGAACCTCTTCGAGGATCGCGCGCAGACCGCGGGCACCGGTGCCCCGCAACAGAGCAAGATCGGCGACTTCATTGAGGGCGTCCTGGTCGAACTCCAACTCCACCCCGTCGATCTCGAACAGCCGCTGGTACTGCTTGACCAACGCGTTCTTCGGCTCGGTGAGCACCTGCACGAGCGCCTCACGGTCGAGCTGTGTGACGGATGTGAACACCGGCAGACGACCGATGAACTCCGGGATCATGCCGAACTTGAGCAGGTCCTCGGGCATCACGTGGGCGAACACGTCGGTGATCTCGCCCTTGGCTTCGCGCTCGCCATCGACGAGGTCGTAGGTGAACCCCAGGTTCTTCTTGCCCAGACGTTGCTCCACGATCGAATCCAGGCCGGCGAAGGCTCCCCCGACGATGAACAACACGTTGGTCGTGTCGATCTGGATGAACTCCTGGTGCGGGTGCTTGCGGCCACCCTGCGGGGGCACGGAGGCCGTGGTCCCCTCGAGGATCTTCAGCAGCGCCTGCTGCACGCCCTCACCGGATACATCTCGAGTGATGGATGGGTTCTCGCTCTTGCGGGCCACCTTGTCGATCTCATCGATGTAGATGATGCCCGTCTCGGCACGCTTGACATCGAAGTCGGCAGCCTGGATCAACTTGAGCAAGATGTTCTCGACGTCCTCGCCCACATAGCCGGCTTCGGTCAGGGCGGTGGCATCGGCGATGGCGAAGGGGACGTTGAGCATGCGAGCGAGGGTCTGCGCGAGCAGCGTCTTCCCCGATCCCGTGGGGCCGAGCAACATGATGTTGGACTTGGCAACCTCGACCTGATCGTCCCGCGGCTTCTCCCGCGCCTCGGCCGCAACGCGCTTGTAGTGGTTGTAGACCGCTACCGAGAGGGCCTTCTTGGCGATGTCCTGACCGATCACGTACTGATCGAGGAAGTCGTAGATCTCCTTGGGTTTCGGTAGGTCACCTACCGGCGTCTCGACGGATTCGTTGAGTTCCTCTTCGAT
>CAYPSE010000262.1:0-1800 GCA_964413305.1 uncultured Rubrivirga sp.
TGCCGTACAAAGCGCGGGGGCCGAGACAGCGACAGCACGGCTACGCACGTAGAAGGACGGAAGAAGCCTGCACGGACCCGGGTTCGATTCCCGGCACCTCCACCGATCCAAGGGGGCCTCCCATCCGGAGGCCCTCTTTCTTTGTTGCGGTGGGTCGCCGCGTCGTCACGAGGACTTGCATCTAGGACGTCGCCAGGGCCGTGTAGAAGTCCCGAGCGACGTACTCACTGCTGACATCAGCGAAGAGGTCCTGCCACATCCGCGTCCAGGAGTCGAACATGTCCTTGCTGAACTGGGAGTCACCTAGAACGGAACCCAGATAAGAGAGCGCATCCTGCGTTGTGAAGAGGTTCTCGGAGTAGAAGATCCGGCGGCCAAGTTTGTCCGGGCCGAGCATCTTCGCGGTTACCGCTGTCTCGAGATTATTTCGGCGAGGAGTCATGGGTCCGGTTACCACTGCGACCGCCCGAGCCCACTCGCGAGGTGTGACGTCGCGCTTAACGGTCTGCAGCACCGACTTCATGTTGCGGGCATGTTGACGCCCTGCCCAGAGAACAGAGGGATAGACGTTCTCTCGAGCGCTACGCAGTGCAGCTTGCTCCTGGGCGAGTGTGATTGATTTACGATCTCGGGCTCGTTGAGCCGAATCGATGAGAGTGTCGTAGGCCGCGATGACCTGCGTCTGATGTTTGGCTGGGAGTGCGGTTTGCGGGATGAGAGCCTTTGCTTCACGCAATGACGCGAGAAGATCGTCCACCTGCGCCCAATCGGCGCCTGCGCCAGCAGCGATCGTTGATCGCATGAGCCCTTGATATCCAAGAACCGCATGCAAAATGGATTTCACCTGGGTGTAAGCCGTCAGGTCCACCGAGTATGTGGCGGATTCGTCGCCTTGGATGGCCGTGACCCCAGCGTTGTTCACGACGAGGATGAGCGGCTGAGAAGCAAGAATCTCGGCCCGCCTGTCCCCGTACCACTCTCGAAATTCCGAGTTGAGAAGCGCCAGCTCTGTGTTGACGTCTGCCTGTTCCTCCGCCCAAGCAGGCGCGCTGAGTGATGACAGGAAAACGAGTGAGGCGGACGCGATGACCAGCCGACGAATTCGCACCATCACGGCACCCTAGATTGGATCCCTCCCAGGCTCAATGCTCGTGTCTCATTCGATAACGACGCAGCCATCTCGATCGGCTCGGAGGTTGCTGCGATGAAACGACGGCGCAGACAACTACTTACCTGATGGGAGCTTGAGCAGGTCCCCCATACCGAACGCCCCGTACAGCCCTGCGCTCACCGCATCTCCCGCTTCGTTGTACGGCGTCAGGGCATCGGCGATACCCATACCGTCCACGACAGTCCGGAACGGGCGCTCACCAGCAGGCGTGGCAAGAAGCGCAACCACGGCATCGGCCACGTGTTGAGGATCCTGATCCGGATTGCCGCTCATGGCGACTTCGAAGCCTTCGATCATGGAGCGCGGAGCGTTGATGAAATCCCCATAACTGTCGTTCAGGCTTGAGTCGCTGGCGGTCATGAGACCACCAATGAAGTTCGTCGGGTACGGACCTGGTTCGACGACGCATGTTTCGATGCCGAGGCTTGACAGATCCGATCGACACGTTTCCGCAAGGCCTTCGACGGCGAACTTCGCCGCGTTGTACGGACCGAAGAACGGGAAGCCGATGCGACCGGCTGCACTTGAGATGAAGACCAGTAAGCCTGAACCCTGGCTCCTCATGAAGGGAAGAGCGGCGCGAGTAACGCGCACCATTCCGAAGACGTTGATATCGAAACTGTCCTGCC
>CAYPSE010000263.1:0-1785 GCA_964413305.1 uncultured Rubrivirga sp.
GTACGTACGTGCCGCCTATCTCGTCGGCTACGGACCGGCCATCGTCGTCCAGGACGTCGGCAACCACCACCTTCGCCCCTTCACCGGCGAGGGTGCGGCACACCTGCGCACCGATGCCCCGTGATCCACCCGACACGATGATCACCGCATCATCCAGCTTGCCCATGGCCTTCCCCTCGTCGTTGTGTGATTCGTTGAACACCAGCATTCACCGCGCATGGACGCCCGTCCAGAGGCGAAGGTCACTTGCCCTGTGGATTGACCGGACCGGTCAGTCCTCGCGACCGGCTAAGTCGATGCCGAACGCGGGAAGGCACACGGCCACGTACCTCGCTCCTTGTTCGGTTCGGTAGCGGATGCGCTCTCCGGCCCGAGTGATGATGGCCTGGCCTGCGGGGACCTTCATTGTCGAGTCGTCGTGATCGACCAAGAGCTCACCTTCGAGCACGACGGTGAACTCATCGAAGCGCGGCTGCTGGTAGGGCTCATCCCAACCGGCCGGCGCGACCATGTGAGCGATCGAGACTGCTTCGTCCTTGCTCGATGCCCGGCCCACGAACTCCTCGATGGTCTTGCCACCGGGAACCGGGATGAGTGTCGGGGCGATGATGATCTCGGGCACGGTTCTCCTCGATTCGACTCAATGGGTGCTTTCGTCGAGGCGTTCGATGATGAGCGGGAGCCGGTCCATCGGCTGACCGCCCACGTCGAATGCTCCCTCGAGTTCGGCGATGGCCGCAGGGAATCTGGATTCGTCATCGGCGAGCAAGGTCATGAGTGGTTGTCCTTCGGCAACGTGGTCCCCGGGTTTGGCGTGCAGCCAGATGCCGGCGCCATGCGCGATCGCATCGTCCTTGCGCGCACGGCCGGCGCCCAGGCGCCAGGCCGCCACACCCACGCCGTAGGCCTGAAGTGTGGTCAGGGTTCCCGTGGCAGGTGCGGTGATCACGTGCTCGTGCTTGGCCCGCGGGAGTGGCGCGTGCGGATCTCCGCCCTGGGCACTGACCATCGCATTCCAGTGGTCCATCGCCCTACCGCTGGTGATGGCTTGCTCAGGATCAGCATCTAGACCTGCGATGTCGAGCATTTCGCGTGCCAGCGCGAGGACTAGATCCACTAGGTCTTTCGGACCCCCACCGGCGAGTACTTCGAGGGATTCGGTGACCTCGATCGCGTTGCCCACTGCCAGGCCCAGCGGTACGTCCATCGCAGTGATGAGTGCGCGAGTGCGAACTCCAGCATCGTTGCCGATCTTCACCATGGTGCGCGCAAGTTTCTGCGCACGCGGCAGATCCGACATGAACGCGCCGTTGCCGGTCTTCACGTCGAGCACAAGGCCGCCGGCGCCCTCGGCGATCTTCTTGCTCATGATGCTGGAGGCGATCAGCGGGATGGCCTCGACGGTTCCGGTCACATCGCGCAGTGCGTACAGCTTCTTGTCCGCCGGCGCCAGGCCATCGCCGGCGGCGCAGATAACTCCGCCGGCCTGGTGCAGCACGTGCGTCATCTCCTGATTGGACAGCAGCGCCCGCCAACCGGGAATGGATTCCATCTTGTCCAAGGTGCCACCGAAATAGCCCAAACCGCGACCACTCAGCTGCGGAACGATCGCGCCGCACGCGGCGACGATCGGGACGAGTGGAAGGGTGACCTTGTCTCCCACTCCGCCGGTGGAGTGCTTGTCAACGCTCGGTGCATCGAACTCCGAGAAGTCCATACGCGTACCCGTTGCGATCATCGCCTCGGTCCAGCGGACGATCTCGCGCTCGTTCATACCGTTGAGCA
>CAYPSE010000264.1:0-1782 GCA_964413305.1 uncultured Rubrivirga sp.
GCACGCTCTTCAAAGATGAGGTGCGACGCGTGGGTCTTGACCTCGGGCTTCCCGAGGAAATCGTGTGGCGGCACCCATTTCCCGGACCCGGCTTGGCGATTCGGATCATCGGGGCGGTCGATGAAGACCGGCTACGCATCCTCAGGGCGGCAGATGCCATCGCCCGCGAGGAACTCAGTGCCGCGGGCTTGGATCGTGATGTTTGGCAGTTCCCTGTGGTGCTCTTGGCGGATGTCCGCTCGGTGGGAGTGCAAGGTGACGGACGTACCTACGGGCATCCGATCGTGCTGCGGCCGGTTTCCAGTGAGGACGCCATGACTGCCGATTGGTCACGGCTGCCCTATGACCTCATCGCACGGATTTCGACTCGCATCACGAATGAAGTGCCGGATGTCAACCGGGTCGTGTTGGATGTCACGAGTAAGCCGCCTGGCACAATCGAGTGGGAGTGATCCGATGGATTTCGTCTACAACCTCATCTTGATCTTGCACTTCATCGGCCTAGCAAGCGTGGTCGGCGGGTTCCTCGTGCAGATGAGGTCGGCGGACAAGGGCGTGAATCCGGCGATGTTGCACGGTGCGCTCACGCAACTGGTGACGGGCGTGATCCTCGTTGGCCTGGCCGAGATGCAGGACGAGGATGTCGATCACGCCAAGATCGGCGTGAAGCTCGCTATCACGGTGATCGTGACGATCCTGGCGTTCGTCGGTCGACGTAAGCCGCTGCCACAGACCGGGCTGTGGGCTGCGATCGGCGCGTTGGCGATCGCCAACATCTTCATCGCCGTCCTCTGGTAGCCGCTTGCCGCTCGAGGATTCGCCTTGGCGTCCTTTGGATTGAAAAAGCGTCAGGGGATGTGGACGATCTGGAAGGACTCGGCAAGGCGACCTTCGGGTAGCCCTGCCTCGTAGGCCGCTGCAGACAGCCACGTGCGCACTCGATCTTCGACCGCGTCCGGCGCGGGGAGTTGCGATACGTGTGCGTGGATAGCGCGCATCTTGTCGGCAAATGTGTCGGTGACGTCCACGTAGTGATTTGGGGTGGGGGAGGCCATCAACCACACTTCCGGCACCACCCAGTCCTGCAGGCCTTCGTCCTGGAGCAACTCCGGGTGGGCGAAGGGATTACGAGCGTCGGGGTAGATCGCCCGAATCGCCGCCTCGCCCGTGGCCAGATGGTCCGGGTGTGAGGCGGGGATTCGCTCCCAGTTGCGATCCGGGGACTGGATGAGCATGCGCTGCGGGCGCACCTGGCGGATCAATCGGCTGATATCCCGCCGCAGGTCCTGGGTGACCGTGACGTCGCCGTCCTTGTAACCGAGGAAGTGGACGTCGCTCACGCCTATCTCCGCGGCCGCGGCCCGCTGCTCCGCGCGGCGAATCGCTGGAATGTCCGATCGGGGCACGGTGGGGTCGAACCCCCCGGCATCGCCGTCTGTCACGATGCCGTAGCTGACCGAAATGCCCGCTTTAACCCATTGGGCCACGGTTCCTGCTGCGCCGAAATCCACGTCGTCCGGGTGGGCCATGATGGCCAGCACGCGTTCGATCGACCCCTGCTCCTCCACGAAGACTCCTTACGGGTGTGCGACGCACCACAAACACCATTGGCAACTTGTGACACTTTCGTGACACAGTAGGCGGGTGCTTCCCCGGCCTTCGCCCCATTCTGCCGTGCGACCTCCTCGCACGTTGCCGGGCGTGCGGGCAGCACTCGCCGGCGTCACCGGCATCGCCCTGGCGTCGTCGTTGTTGATTGCCCCCGCCAGCGCCACCCAGGGG
>CAYPSE010000265.1:0-1775 GCA_964413305.1 uncultured Rubrivirga sp.
CCTCTCCTGTGGAGGTCCTTGCATTGGACTCCGCTCAACATGCCCTCGATCGACTGGCCGCGGGCGACGTGGCAGGCCGCCTGGTCTTGGATCCGCGGAGGTAGCCATGATCGACATCACCGATCCCGACAGCTACCGAGATGGCATCCCCCACGCGGTGTTCAAGGAGATGCGAGACAACGAGCCGATCGCTCGACGAATGTACGAGGGACGCCCGTTTTGGGCCATTACTCGATACGAGGATCTGGTGACCGTGACCCGCGATCCGAAAACCTACTCCAGTGCGCGAGGCATGACCAACCTTCCGGACCTCACCGAAGAGCAGATGAACGCTCGACGCTCCATCATCGATACCGACGCTCCCGAACACGTGCGCCTACGCAAACTCGGTATTCCTGCCTTCACCGGTCGGAAAGTGCGCAGTTACGAGGACACGACCCGCGACATCACCCGGGCACTCCTCAGTAGCGCACTCGAGGCACAGACGGTGGATGTCGTGTCGGCGATCTCCGCACCCCTTCCGATCCGGGTGATCGTCGGCATCCTGGGAGTCCCTGAGGAGGACACCGACTTCCTGGTGCAGCTGTCCGATGAACTCATCGACTCCAGCGGAGTGCCGGCCGATGCCTACGGCAACACCACACCTTTGGAACTCCTACCGTTCAGCTCCCCCGCATCCCACGCGCTGTTCGAGTATGGAGCCAACCTGGGAGACGAGCGCAGGCACCACCCGCAAGACGACCTCGTCACCACGCTCGTGCACACCGAGGTCGAAGGGGACCGACTCAGCGAGAGCGACTTCAAGAATATGTTCCACGTCCTGGTATTCGCAGGAAACGAAACGACGCGGACCGCCATAAGCAATGGCATTCGTGCCTTCATGGACAACCCCGAGCAACTCGAGTTGCTCCACAAGCAACCCGAACTGGTGGAGCAGGCTGTGGAGGAGATCATCCGTTTCGCCACTCCGGTCCTGCACATGCGTCGGACGGCCACCTGCGACACCGAACTATCCGGAGTGGGTATTTCGGAAGGCGACAAGGTCGTCATTTGGTATGCGTCGGCGAACTTCGACGAACGAGAGTTCGAGAATCCACTCGCATTCGACATCACCCGTCCGATCAAGCCGCCCCAGGTCTCGTTCGGCGCGAAGGGCCCGCATCACTGCCTCGGGGCACCGCTGGCCAGGATGGAGATTCGGGTGCTGCTCGAAGAGATCGTCGCAGCGGGGATTCGATTCGAAGAGGCCGGGCCCACCGTTCGCACGCGGTCGAACTTCGTCAACGGAATAGCCTCGCTACCAGGTCGAGTTCTTCGGTCATGACCCCACGACGAGTTGGGGCGCCCCGAAGGGCGCCCCAACTATCGTCCGACTGAGAACTACGAAGCGAAGTTGTGCACCGCGTCGTAATTCTCCTTGTTCTTGCGAGCGGTCCCGACGATCAAGCCGATGACGAACATCACGAACGGCAGCAGGATCAAGATCCATCCGGTCGTGTTGTGCTCCCACGCGAGGGCATCGGGTGTCGACGACAAACCTGAGAACAGGTTGAAGTGCGCCATCAGCATGTATTCACCGATGACCAGGCCGATGATCGCCAAGATCGGAGCGATCTTGGTGTGCCACAAGCGCGTGTCTTCCTTGGTGCGAGCGAAGTACACGATCACCGCGAGGCTCACCAGGATCTCGGTGAGCACGATCGCGATCACCGCAACGGCGCCGAACCAGAAGAAGAGGTTCAGAATCGGATCCCAGCCGAGGATGATCGCGATGA
>CAYPSE010000266.1:0-1756 GCA_964413305.1 uncultured Rubrivirga sp.
GGCGACACCGCACACCCCACCGTCAAGCCGCTCGACCTCATGCGCTACCTCGTGAAGCTCGTCACACCACCAGGCGGCACGGTGCTCGAACCGTTCGCCGGATCAGGCACAACCCTCGAAGCCTGCATCATCGAAGGCTTCAACGTGATCGGCATTGAAATCACCGACGACTATCTGCCACTCATACGGCAACGCGTCACCAAACCCATTGAACCCGTGCTCCTGTAACCCTGCGAAAGGACACAACATGAACGACCTCACCGAAGCACGACCCACCACTGGCACCGTCACCGCCGAGGAACTCGTCAACCTCGGTTACTGGCGCGGCCGAGACGACGAACGCGCCGACACCCTGCGGCTACTGAACAACCACCTGATGCTCACCGACGGTGAAACCGCCGACACCATCTGGACCCTCGCCAAGATCATCGACGCGAAACACCACCGGTCAGGCGCATGATCAACCACGCCGAACCCCTCCACGAGTCATGGATGTCCAAGGCCGCGTGCATCGGCTGGCCACCCACCTGGTGGTTCCCCGAAACCGCCGTCGCATATGAAGCACCCGAAACCGAGAAAGCCAAACGAATCTGCTACATGTGCCCGGTCCGACACAAATGCCTCCAATGGGCGCTGAAGCACACCGACCAGCACGGCATCTACGCCGGGCTCACACCCGAACAACGCCGACAAGTACGCCGCCACAACCCCACCCTCGGAGGAACAGCATGACCACGCCAACATTCCAACGCATCGACGACCAGCGCATCAAACGCGACCGGTGGGGACGCCCCATGATCCCACCACCCGAAGGCGGCAAACCCATCCCCTACACACGCGTCAGCACCCTCAGCAAGACGCTCGACAACAAAGAAGCCCTTATGAAGTGGATGCAACGACAGACCGCGATCGGGATCGGGAAACGCCCCGACCTCGCGCAGATGGCCGCCGCGTGCGCCGACGACGAACGCAAGATCGCCGAAGTCGTTGAGGCCGCCATGAGCGCCGCCGAATCGGACCGGGCCGCGAACGTCGGCACCATCGTCCACGCCTGGACCGAAGTCGTCGACAAAGGCGGCTGGCCTAAGCAAGCCGACCCCACCACCGCCGCCGACCTCAAGGCATACAAGGCAGCCACCGAGCAGCTCGAAGTCATCGCGATGGAGCAGTTCATCGTGTGCGACGAAGTCGGCGCCGCCGGAACGTTCGACCGGCTCGTGAAGTTACCCGACGGCCGGATGGTCATCGCCGACATCAAGACCGGGCAGAAAGAGCCGCAGTACCCGCAAGGCGTCACCATCCAAACCAGCATCTACGCGCACGGGCACCTGTACGACCCGGACAAAGGCAGGCTCGCGTATCTGCCCGACGTCGGCGTCAGCACCGACGTCGGTTTGCTGATCCACCTTCCGGCCGGTCAAGCCCGCTGCGACCTGTACCTCCTCGACCTCACGCAAGGCTGGACGCTTGCGCAGACAGCCGTCATGGTGCGGGGCATGTTCAAGAACAAGCCCCTCACCCCCTACACCCCGGCGCCGTAACCCTGCGAGCCGGTAACCCAAGAAGAAAGAAGAAAGAACATGACAATCGCATTTGATGCACCAGCAAGCGGCGGCAACGTACTCAAGCCCGCCGACATTGAAGGGCACCTCCTGATCGTTGAGCCCTTGGAGTTCCGCAAAGACATGCCCACATCCATGGGCGAGTCCGACGCGATCGCCTGCACCGTCCACGACGTCACCACCAGCGAAACCCA
>CAYPSE010000267.1:0-1749 GCA_964413305.1 uncultured Rubrivirga sp.
GCCAGTTGACACCCACCGCAAGACCGCCCGCGAAGGTCAAGACCACAGTGGTCAGGCCGACCGACGCTCCGAAGACTCCCAGCGCTGCGGGCAGCTTGCCCGGTTTGGCCACCGCAGAGATGTAACCGAATGCGGACCCGTACACCGCACCCATGCCCACGCCCATCACGACCTGCCCCAGCAGGTAGATCAGCGATGCCGGTGCCAGACCGGAAATGGCGCTTCCCGCTGCACCGATCAAGAGAGCGGTCAACAAGACTTTGCGCCGGCCAAGTCGGTCGGCAAGGAGTCCGGTGGTGATGACCGTGGCTGCGATCGCGATGGTCTGCGCGCTCGCCGCCAGGGCCACCACGCCTTGGGTCATGCCGAGGTCCTTAGACAGACTCACCAGGGCCGTGCTGTTGACGTTCGGTGATGAGCCCTGAATAGCGCCGAGAATGCCCAGGAAGGGTACGGCGAAAGCTAGGAACTTCGGGGTACTCGATTCCCGTCCAGTCATAGGGCACCCTCCATGTCAACGATGGGAAAACATCGGTTGCCTACCGTGATTTCCAACCGGACCGTAGGGGTGACGGTTGCGCCCAATGCCAAAATCGATTGATATCCATCGCCCGAGGGCGATCGCTACCGACAAGACACAAACGAAAAGTGGCGGGGCTGTGGGGCCCCGCCACTTTTCACATCATCAGCTGCTTAGCTACAGCCGGACGTGCTTCCACATCCCTCGCAGACGTAGCAACTGCCCGCTGGGCGCATCTTGATACCGCAGGTCATGCACAGCGGGGCATCGGACGCGGTCCCGGTGATCTCCTCCAACAGTTCTGCGCTGGAGTGGGCCGTACTGGCCTTGGGTGCGGCCGGAGCTGCGGGCGCGGACTCGGCAACCACCGCATCCTCGACCACAACGTCGGCGGCCGGGGCCGCGATCTGCGGGGTCTCGTAAGACGACGCGACAGTTGCTGCGCGCTCGTCGGCGGTGAAGATGCCGAGTGCTTCGCGCTTGTCGTACGGCAGGTAGTCCAGCGCCAGCCGACGGAAGATGTAGTCCATGATCGACTGGCTGATACGGATGTCCGGATCGTCGGTCATGCCCGCGGGCTCGAAGCGCATGTTCACGAACTTGGACACGAAAGCATCCAGCGGGACGCCGTATTGCAACGCGATGGAGATAGCGATCGAGAAGGCGTCCATGACACCGGCCAGGGTCGATCCCTGCTTGCCGAGCTTAAGGAACACCTCGCCGAGTTCACCATCGTCATAGGTGCCGGCAGTGAGGTAGCCCTCTGCACCGGCTACCGAGAAGCTCGTGGTGCGACTCGGTCGCGACTTGGGCAACCGGCGACGAATCGGCTGGCCGATCCCCTCGATCGCGGCCTCCACCTGCGCATCGACCTTGGCGGCCTTGGCGTCGGACAAGGGCTGTCCCACCTTGCAGTTGTCGCGATAGATCGCCAGAGCCTTCAAGCCGAGCTTCCAACCTTCGTAGTAGATCTCCTCGACCTCTTCGATGGTGGCACTCTCGGGCATATTGACCGTCTTGGAGATCGCACCGGAGATGAACGGCTGAACCGCCGCCATCATCCGCACGTGACCCATCGGCGAGATGGAGCGCGCGCCCATCGCGGTGTCGAAGATGGCGTAGTGCTCGGTCTTCAGACCGGGGGCATCCACCACGTGACCGTTCTCGGAGATGTACTCCACGATCGCCTCGATGGTCTCCTCGGTGTATCCGAGCTTGCGCAGCGCACG
>CAYPSE010000268.1:0-1742 GCA_964413305.1 uncultured Rubrivirga sp.
TTTCTTTTACGAGGGATGGAGTGCTCGTGGCTCGCGTCATAGTCGACGTCATGCTCAAGCCGGAGATCTTGGACCCGCAGGGTCGTGCCGTTCAAGGTGCACTCGGTCGGTTGGGCCTTTCCGGGGTTGCCGATGTTCGCCAGGGCAAGCAGTTCGTGATCGACATCGACGGTGACCTCGATGATGCACGGCGCGCGAAACTCGAACAGTTGGCCGGCGAGTTGCTCAGCAACCCGGTGATCGAGGACTATCGGATGACCGTGGCGAACGACGAGGCGGGCGCGTGAGCGCTCGGGTTGGGATCGTCACCTTCCCCGGATCGCTCGACGACGCCGACGCCGCGCGCGCGGTGAGCATCGCGGGCGGGAAGGCAGTGGCGCTCTGGCACGGCGACGATGACCTGAAGAAGGTCGACGCAGTAGTCCTCCCCGGCGGCTTCTCCTACGGCGATTACCTGCGCTGCGGCGCGATCGCGCGCTTCGCGCCGGTGATGACGAAAGTGGTCGAGGCAGCGCAAGTCGGCATGCCGGTGCTGGGAATCTGCAACGGTTTCCAAATCCTGTGCGAGACGCACCTGCTCCCAGGTGCGTTGACGCGCAACGATCACCTGCACTTCATCTGCCGCGATCAGAAGTTGCGCATCGAGAACACGTCGTCTGATTGGACACGGGACTTCGCACCTGGTCAGGAGATCGTGATCCCCTTGAAGAACGGTGAGGGCGGCTATGTCGCGGATGAAGCCACACTCGATCGACTCGAAGGCGATGGTCGAGTCATTGCTCGCTATCTCGAGGTGAATCCCAACGGCAGCTACCGCGATATCGCCGGAATCTGCAACGAGCGGGGCAACGTGGTGGGACTGATGCCCCACCCCGAGCACGCGGTGGAGGACCTCACCGGACCGAGCACCGATGGCCTGTTCTTCTTCGCGTCGGCGTTGACGTCGTTGATGTCTGGAGCGCGCGGATGATCGACACCGTCGATCGTGCGGAACAAACACCCGAAGTCGAGCAGCCGTTCGCCGAGTTGGGCCTGAAGCCCGATGAATACCAGCGCATCCGGGCCATCCTCGGCCGCCGGCCCACCAGTAGCGAACTTGCGATGTACTCGGTGATGTGGAGCGAGCACTGCTCGTACAAGTCCTCCAAGGTGCACCTGCGCCAGTTCGGTGACAAGAAGCCCGAGACCGACGCGCTGCTCGTGGGTATCGGTGAGAACGCCGGTGTTGTCGACATCGGCGATGGCTGGGCGGTCACCTTCAAGGTGGAAAGTCACAATCACCCGTCCTACGTCGAGCCGTATCAGGGTGCGGCCACCGGTGTGGGCGGCATCGTGCGCGACATCCTGTCGATGGGTGCTCGTCCCCTCGCTGTGATGGATCCGCTGCGCTTTGGACTGGCGGATGCGGAGGACACCAAGCGCGTATTGCCGGGAGTGGTGGCGGGTATCGGTGGTTACGGCAACTGCCTAGGTCTACCGAACATCGGCGGTGAGATCGTCTTCGATGAGTCCTACGCCGGTAATCCGCTCGTCAACGCACTGTGCGTGGGTGCCATGAAGCACGAGGATATCCACCTGGCGAGTGCCAAGGGTGTGGGAAACCTCGTTGTGCTCTACGGCGCGCGCACCGGTGGCGACGGCATCGGCGGGGTGTCAGTTCTGGCCTCGGAGACGTTCGACGACGAAGGTCCGGCCAAACGCCCCAGCGTGCAGGTGGGCGATCCGTTCATGGAGAAACTGCT
>CAYPSE010000269.1:0-1735 GCA_964413305.1 uncultured Rubrivirga sp.
GCGTTCTTCAAGGCCGCCTTGAGTTCCTTGATGGTCGCCTTCTTGGAATCGTGGACGATGTAGAAGGGCTGGAAGGCGTCGTCGACGTTCACCGCGAGCTTCGCCCACGGCTTTTTGCGGTCCTCGGCCGGAATCTCCGAGGCCTTGGAAGCGAGGTCCCGAATATGGCCGACCGATGCCAGCACGGTGTAGCCGTCGCCTAGATAGCCGGCGATCTTCTTCGCCTTGGCCGGCGATTCGACGATCACCAATGTGTTGTCCGGCACCTGGTCTTCCTTCCCGTCTTCGGGTGGACTCTCCGGTAGGTCCCCCGTTCAGCGGCGGAGTCTGACGGTAGGACACCGCCGGTTGTCAACTTCGCACCGCCCCCGAAATGGGCAACCGCCCGGACATTCCCCGAAGGGGAATGAGGGACCCGGGCGGTCGTCCGATAATCGGAATCGGTGTTCTCAGGCGTGGGCGCTCTCCTGGTCGCCGACCGCGATCGGGCGACGCTTGGAGATGATCACCGCAACCACCACGACGGCGGCGGCGGCCAGGGCGATCGCCCAGCGGATGGTCGGGTTGGCGCCATCGCCGATGCTCAAGGTCACCACGGCCGGTGCCACGAGCAGCGCGACCAGGTTCATCACCTTGATGAGCGGGTTGATGGCTGGGCCAGCGGTGTCCTTGAACGGATCGCCCACGGTGTCGCCGATGACGGTGGCCGAGTGCGCCTCGGAGTTCTTGCCACCGAAGTGGCCGTCCTCCACGAACTTCTTCGCGTTATCCCAGGCGCCACCGGAGTTGGACAAGAACACCGCCATCAGCACGCCGGTTGCGATGGTGCCGGCCAGGTAGGCACCGAGAGCGCCCACACCGAGGCCGAAGCCGACTGCGATCGGGGTGAGCACCGCGAGCAGACCCGGAGTAATGAGCTCGCGCAGCGAATCACGGGTGACGATGTCCACGACCTTGCCGTACTCGGGCTTGGCGGTACCTTCCATGATTCCGGGGATCTCGCGGAACTGACGACGCACCTCGAAGATCACCGCACCGGCGGCGCGGGAGACCGCGTTGATCGCCAGGCCGGAGAACAAGAACACCACTGCCGCGCCAATCACCAAACCGACGAGGTTCGCCGGGTTCGCGACGTCAAGTACGCCGTAGTACTGGATCTGGTCGGCGATGTCACCGATCGTGGTGTTCAGCGTGGCCGACGTCTCCACCGCGGCTCCGAAGACTGCCTCTCGGTACGCACCGAACAGGGCGGTTGCCGCGAGCACCGCGGTGGCGATCGCGATGCCCTTGGTGATGGCCTTGGTGGAGTTACCCACCGCGTCCAAGCGAGTGAGCACGGCCGCGCCTTCACCCTCGACGTCGCCGGACATCTCCGCGATGCCCTGCGCGTTGTCCGAGACCGGACCGAAGGTGTCCATCGACACGATGACGCCGACTGTGGTGAGCAGACCGGTACCGGCGAGCGCGATGGCGAACAGGCTCAGCAGGATCGTGCCCGAGCCAAGCAGGAACGCGCCGTACACGGCGGCGCCGATGACGAGAGCGGTGTAGACCGCCGACTCCAGACCCAGCGAGATGCCGGACAAGATCACCGTGGCCGGCCCAGTAAGCGAAGTCTTCGCGACATCGTCCACCGGACGGCGGTTGGTTTCGGTGAAGTAGGCGGTGAGCTGCTGGATCACCGCGGCGAGCACGATGCCGATGAAGACCGAGCCGATCACGAACCACTGCGGGT
>CAYPSE010000270.1:0-1705 GCA_964413305.1 uncultured Rubrivirga sp.
CCTCGCTCGAGAGCGTGGATACTGGAACTCGTTGCAGTGCCGGAAGGCATGGCCAGAGCTCCTGACCCCGAAGGGACGATCGCCCGTGCCTCACCGACGAGTATTCGGCGCCGTGGTCCTGGGTTTTGCCATCGGTGTGATGGTCGGGGCTGGAAGTTTGTGGCTTGTCATGTCTAACGGATCATCGTCCGAAACGACGGCCGCTGCCGTGCCGTCGCCGTCCAACGCCGTCCTAGCGACTCCACGATCGTCAAAACCGTTCACCTACGATCCAAGCCTGTTGACGATCGAATACCAAGTCATCACAGATGGCATGAGCGTCACACACCTTTCCTACGTGGACGTTGTTGATGGAGCACCGGTAATGAAGGAAAGCCTGGGATCGCCCCCACCTTTCGCCCACGTCATCCAGATGCCCAAGAGTGATGATTTCGACCTCGCGAAACTGTCGGTAACCGCTATGGGAGCTGCCACATCAACCACGACGACATGCACGCTCAAGGTAGACGGCAAGGTTGTGGCCCGCCAAACCGCCGACGGGACGTATGGCCTGGTGAATTGCGCGATCTCCGATGGGACTGCCGGGACTTAGTTCCTCGCCTTCACCAATGAAACTGCGGGGTCCCATTCAGCTTGCATCATCAAGCGGATTCACCGCGCGGTAGATCAGAGCCCACGCGCAGACGAACCAACTTGCAACGATCCCCAAGACGATCCAACCGATGAACGAACCGCCTACTCCCCCGACGAAGAACGTATCCACGAGCGCGAGCACCCAGACAACAAGACACACGATTGCCAGTACGCCCACCGTTACCAACCAACGCACCCACCGTGCACCGATCGTCCGGAAGTTGACGCGCAGTGGCCTGCTTCGACCGTCCACCACCGCGAGCAGCAGATAGGGCACGGCGGCGAGCACAACGAAGCCGGGCAACAGGTAGAGCGAGAACCCGATGGTCGCAATGATGACGATCCCCAGGGACCACGCGAGCAACGGCAACCATCGCGCCCGAAGCTCGCCCCACACCGCGCGGGCATCTACTGATCCCTGCGCTGCCTGGAGCATCGATGCGGCTACCGCCCCGAATGAAAGCACCAAGACGACGAAGGACAACAACGAGGCGAGTACGAAGGAGACCGAGAGATAGGGCAGTAGTCCGGGGACGAGCAATGTGGCTTGAACTAGCGCATTGACCGTGACCACCGGGAGCAGAATGCGCCACGCCCGCCACATCCGCACGAAGGCACTCGCCAGGACACTGAATCCGTAGAGACGCGTGGACGCGGAGGCGACCGAAGTCATGATGCCTCCAGCACTGAGGCCTGGAGGACGTCACGCGCGTTTCCTTCGAAGATCACTTCCTCACCCACGATGATCGTGAGTTCATACGGCGCTGCGGGGCCGGCTTCGGCGAGGATCGGTGCGCCATCGACAGTCGTTCCTTCGCAGGTGAATCCTGACGAAATTGCCGAGCATTGCGGCGCCACCAAGATCTCGATGCCCTCTGCGATCAGGACGTCGTAGGTTGCATTCCGCACGGTCGTGATGGCCGCGCCACCCACCGGAGCAAGCGCATCGATTTGCGAGCACGAAGCGAGGGTCGCAGCCACGATGGGAATAACAAGAGTCGCCACTAAGCGCTTCATGCCGCACCCCCGTGGGCCAAGGACTGGGCGCGCGCCTTCATCTGCTCGGACTCGA
>CAYPSE010000271.1:0-1680 GCA_964413305.1 uncultured Rubrivirga sp.
AGCGGTATAATCGGCCTGAGCCACCCAGAGGCGAAGGATGTCCGCACCATACTGCTTGGTCACATCCTCGGGGGCCACGGTGTTGCCCAGCGACTTGGACATCTTGTTGCCCTTCTCGTCGAGCGTGAACCCGTGGGTCAGCACGCCGCGATAGGGCGCACGGCCCCGCGTGCCGCAGGATTGCAGCATCGACGAATGGAACCACCCGCGATGCTGGTCGGTGCCTTCGAGGTAGAGATCGGCGAGGCCATCCTCGGACCCGTCCTCGCGGTCGCGCAGAACGAACGCGTGGGTAGAACCTGAGTCAAACCACACATCCAGAATGTCGAACACCTGTTCCCATTCGCTGGGATCGTAGTCATTGCCCAGGAACCGCTCTTTCGCGCCCGGCTTGTACCACGCATCCGCGCCTTCTGCCTCGAACGCCTCGAGGATGCGGGCGTTGACGGTGTCGTCCTTCAGCAGGAAATCGGCGTCGGTCGGCAACGCGCCTTTCTTGACGAAACAGGTGAGCGGCACACCCCATGCGCGTTGGCGCGACAGCACCCAATCGGGGCGGGCTTCGATCATCGAATACAGCCGGTTGCGCCCGGTCTGCGGCGTCCATTTTACCAATTGGTCAATACTTGTGAGCGCCCGTTCGCGGATCGTTTTGCCATAGGTGTCCTGCCCGTCGCCAACCTCTCGGTCGATGGCGGCGAACCATTGCGGCGTGTTGCGGTAGATCACCGGGGCTTTGGAGCGCCATGAATGCGGATAGCTGTGCGTCATCCGCCCACGCGCCAGCAGGCCGCCTGCCTCGACCAGTTTGTCGATCACGGCAGTGTTGGCCTTGCCTTCCTTGCCCTTGTGATCGAGCACTTTGAGACCCGCAAAGAACGGCACATGCGGCAGGAACTCGGATTCCTCGCCCACATTGTGGGTCATCCGGTCCATCCAGCCACGCGCGACAAAGGCGTCGTAGTCCTCCTGACCGTGGGAGGGCGCAGTATGGACAAAGCCCGTGCCCGCGTCGTCGGTCACATGATCGCCGTCGATCATCGGCACGTCGTAATCCCAGAAGCCTTCCGCACCGTCGAGATTCCGGAACGGGTGCGCGAGGGTCAATGCACCAAGTTCGTCCGCCGTCACATCACGCAGGCGGCGGTACATCGACGGCTCCAGCCGCGCCTTGGCCAGCACGTCTTCGGCCAGCGCATCGGCCAAGAGATAGCGGTCGCCGATCCGCGCCCAGCATTCCTCGGGGCGGCCGGTGACTTCGTAGAGACCGTAGGCGATGGTGTTGTTGTACGCGACCGCCTTGTTCGATGGGATCGTCCAAGGGGTGGTGGTCCAGATGACGACCTTAACGCCTTG
The DNA here is from genome assembly GCA_964413305.1 of uncultured Rubrivirga sp. GTDB lineage: Bacteria > Actinomycetota > Actinomycetes > S36-B12 > S36-B12 > S36-B12. The sequence goes on from CAYPSE010000271.1 coordinate 1,357, forward strand.
CAGATCACCCGCACCATTGGTGGCTTTGAATGGCACCCAGATCGTGTGCGACTTGTGGTCGTGATATTCGATCTCGGCCTCGGCCAGCGCGGTCTTCTCGACCGGCGACCACATCACGGGCTTGGACCCCTGATACAAAGTCCCGGTCATCAGGAATTTCTGGAACTCCTCCGCGATGATCCGCTCGGCGCGGAAATCCATCGTGAGATAGGGCTTGTCCCATGTGCCGGTCACGCCAAGGCGTTTGAACTCCTCGCGCTGGATGTCGATCCAGCCTTCGGCGAATTTGCGGCATTCCTGACGGAAGGCCACGACATCAACCTC
>CAYPSE010000272.1:0-1658 GCA_964413305.1 uncultured Rubrivirga sp.
GTTCCCTTGGCCTGCTCAGCCATCGCCGCGACGAAGTCGTCGTAGATCTTGGGCGCGACGAGCATCCGCGTTGCCGCTGTGCAGTCTTGCCCGGCGTTGAAGTAGCCCGCAACCGCCAGCCACTCGGCAGCGGCGGCGACATCGGCATCGTCGAAGATGACCACCGGAGCTTTGCCGCCGAGTTCCAGATGCACGCGCTTGACGTCCTTGGCGGCTGATTCGGCAACCTGCATGCCCGCTCGGACGGATCCCGTGATCGCAACCATCTGTGGGGTCGGATGTTCCACCAGAGCACGACCGGTGTCGCGGTCGCCACACACCACGTTGAACACCCCCGGCGGAAGTGCATCGGCTTCCTGGATGATCTCCGCCATGCGCACGGTCGAGACCGGCGTGGTGTCGCTGGGCTTGAGGACGACGGTGTTGCCTGCCGCCAGCGCGGGAGCGAACTTCCACACCGCCATCATCATGGGGTAGTTCCACGGAGTGACCTGGCCGATCACGCCCACCGGTTCGCGCCGGATGATCGAGGTGAACCCGCTCATGTATTCACCCGCCGAGCGACCCTCCAACACCCGGGCTGCACCGGCGAAGAAGCGGATCTGGTCCAGCATCGGCGGTATCTCCTCCGATGCCGTTACGGCAAGCGGCTTGCCGGTGTTCTGGCTCTCCAACGCGATCAACTCATCGGCGTGAGACTGGAGTGCATCGGCGATCTTCAACAGCGCCTGCTGACGTTCGCCGGGCGTGGTGTTGCCCCAGGTCTCGAAAGCGGTGGCGGCTGCCCCGTACGCGGAGTCGATATCGGCCTTCGTCGAGACCGGGGCACTGGCGAACACCTCACCGGTGGTGGGATCGACGAGATCGCTTCGGGCGCCCTCGACCGCGTCCACGCTGGCGCCGTTGATGAAGTTGCGGATGTTCACGGGTTGCCTCCTCGGCGGGTACTGGATGACGGGCACCACGCTAGGGGAGATCAATGCTTTTCGATAGTCCTTTGGTCTTCAAGGTACGGATTTCGATGTATTTTCTTGACTTCACCACTAAATCACTTGCTATTCGACCTCCGGTGGGAGAGGGTGGCGGTATGTCCACTCGAGCACCGAGCAAGGCACCGGTGCTCGACGACGTCTCCAAGGCCATCATCGAGCAGCTCCAGCAGGACGGTCGACGCTCCTATGGATCGATCGGCAAGGCCGTTGGGCTCTCGGAAGCTGCGGTTCGCCAACGCGTTCAACGACTCCTGGACTCTGGCGTGATGCAGATCGTCGCGGTCACCGACCCCATGCAGGTCGGCTTCCCACGGGAGGCCATGGTGGGCATCACGGTGTCGGGGGACATCGAGCAGGTGGCCGAGGCTTTGGAGAATCTCGCCGAGGTCAACTACCTGGTTGTGTGCGCGGGGGGTTTCGACATCCTCGCGGAGGTCCTCGCCGAGGACGATGACCATTTGCTGACCGTCATCAACGACCACATTCGGTCGCTGCCGGGCGTGATGAGAGCCGAAGCGTTCGTCTATCTGAAATTACGTAAACAGATCTACACATGGGGAACACGATGACAACCACACCGCAAGACGTGACCGAGTCCGGCTACGACTCCCTGGCGGAGTCCGCACGCGAGCATCTGTGGATGCACTTCACCCGGCACTCGACCTA
>CAYPSE010000273.1:0-1658 GCA_964413305.1 uncultured Rubrivirga sp.
GGCCTTGACTCGGATACGTGATTCCGCGCGCGCCATGGTGTCGGGCTTGAGCACGGTTGCCGCATCCGCCGGTGAAGATGCCCCCGCCATCCAGCGTGTGCGGGCCGGAGTCGAGGAGGTATTCGAAGCCTCAGGTCGATTGTTGTCGTTGTCGAATGCCGATGTCGTGTGGTGGTCGGCCGATGCCGGCCGCAGCCCCGTACTGCGTGTGGCACCACTGGATGTGGGAGACGAACTGGCCGAATCGCTGTTCGTGTCTCAGCCCGTCGCACTCACCAGCGCAACCCTCACCACCGGTGGGTCCTTCGATTCGCTCCTATCGTCCTTGGGCTTGGCACCTGATACGACATGCCTGGACGTGGGTGCGGGATTCGACTACGCCCGTCAAGGCATCTTGTATGTGGCCCGCCACCTTCCGCCGCCGGATCGAGACGGTGTATCGATGGAGGCACTCGATGAGCTGGCCGAGCTCATCGAAGCCGCAGGCGGGCGCGCCCTGGCCCTTTTCTCGAGTTGGCGCGGGGTGGACAAGGCCGCGGACTACCTGCGCGTGCGGCTGGCACCGGCGATCGAGGCGGGGGAAGTAGGGGAGTTGCTGGTGCAGCGGCGCGGTGAATCGGTAGCTCCGTTGATCGAACGTTTCGCAGCTGAGCCAGCGAGTGTGTTGATCGGCACTGTCTCCTTGTGGCAAGGCATCGACGTTCCCGGTGATTCCCTCACGCTCGTCGCGATCGACCGAATTCCCTTTCCGCGCCCCGATGATCCGGTGGTATCGGCACGTCAGGACGCAGTCGATAAGGCCGGTGGATCGGGCTTTCGTGAAGTCGCACTTGCCAGGGCGGCGCTACTGCTAGCACAGGGAGCTGGGCGTCTGATCCGTTCGGTCGATGATCGCGGGGTTGTGGCGGTGCTGGATTCACGCATGGCCACAGCGGGGTACGGCGCCACGTTGCGTGCATCGTTACCACCGCTGTGGTTCACCACCGATGGGGAAGTGGTGCGTAAGTCGCTTCGAAACCTCAACGCTGGTTAGCGCAGTTTGCGCAGCACGCTCACCACTTTGCCGAGGATCTGGGCATTGTCACCCAAAATCGGCTCGTACGCGGGGTTGTGCGGCATCAACCACACGTGACCATCGCGTCGCTTGAAGGTCTTGACCGTGGCTTCGTCGTCGAGAAGAGCAGCGACGATGTCGCCGTTCTCGCATGTGGGTTGCCTGCGAACCACCACGAAGTCACCGTCGCAGATCGCGGCATCGACCATCGAGTCGCCGACGACGGTCAACATGAACAACTCGCCCTCGCCCACCAGATCGCGGGGCAGCGGCATGACGTCTTCGGTGTGCTGCTCGGCGAGGATCGGTCCACCGGCGGCGATACGTCCCACGAGTGGGACATCGACCGCGGACGTCGAGGCAGATGAACGCTGCGGAGCGGAGTCGCTCACCGACGACTCATCCGGGCGGGACACGACCAGGGCACGCGGGCGGTTCGGGTCCTTACGCAAGTAGCCGAGTTCCTCGAGGGTGCGCAGTTGATGCGCGACCGAACTCGGGGAGGTCAAGCCCACTCCCTGGCCGATCTCTCGGACGCTCGGTGGATAGCCGCGCTCGGCGGTGGTCTGCTGGATCACCCGCAAGATGGCCTGCTGGCGGGGGG
>CAYPSE010000274.1:0-1647 GCA_964413305.1 uncultured Rubrivirga sp.
ATCCCCGGTGTCCCCAGACCTTGATAGTCGGTGGCACACACGACCCAGCCGTCGTCGATGAAGTCCTGCAGTCCCGGTACGCCGTAGTCGATCGACTGGGTGGCGCCTATCGAGAAGTAGACGGTGAGTTCGCGTGCCGGATCGGGCTGCGCGGACGGGCACGCGGCGTCTCCAAGGCCGGTGGTGCCGTGCGCCCACGTCACGATCGGGCGATCGGTGCCAGCTGATGCAGGTGCGATGACCAATCCCGTCGACTCGGTGGCAACACCATTGGTGTCTCGAGAGGCGTAACGCACCCGCCAGGCTCGGGCCCCCTTGATAGACGTGTCAATGGGTTCGCTTCCCAGCAACGTGCCGGACACGTTCGTCATGCCACAACACTACGCATGCACAGCTCGCCGGTGACTTCAGCCGAGGACGGTTGCGGTGATCGCGGTGAGAATCGGAGCAACAACCAGAGCCGGGAGCAGGTCACCCACGGCGATCGCGCGGATGTTGAGCATCCGGATGCCCACACCCAGCAGCAATACACCTCCGGTGGCGGTGATCGATGCGATCAGCGCCGTGGGTAATACCGATCCCGCGAAGAAGCCGATAACGGTGATCAGTCCTTGGAACACTCCGACCGAGATTGCCGATGCCGCTACGCCCCAACCGAAGGTCGCCGCGAATGCCAGGGAGGCGAATCCATCGAGTATCGACTTCAGCGTCAATTGATCGATGCCCTGACCAAGTCCATCGCTCAACGAACCAAGGATCGCCAACGGTCCGATGCAGAACACAAGCGAGGCGGTGACGAAACCTTCGATGAATCTCGAGCGCGGTTCATCACCTCGCGTGAACTTGCGTTGCAACCAGCCACCGATGAGTTCGAGTCGGTATTCGATCCGCAGCAGCGAGCCGATTATTCCGCCGATCAAAACCGAGAAGAGGACGACCAGAAGCGTGCCCGCTTCGGTCACGGCGTCGCGATAGTCCGAGTCGGCCAGAGCGAACAGGTTCATCGCACCGACGACCAACACCACAAGTCCCAGAGCGTCGGTGACACTTACCCGCGTGCGCTCGGGGAACCGATGACCCACGAGGACGCCAACCGCCGATCCCACCAGGATCGCGGCAACATTGATGAAGGTCCCGAGGCCAAGCATGTGTCTCCTCTACGCGGCCGCTCATGGTACGGGTCTGTCACGAGTGACGACCTCGCCGCTTCACAGCGGGGGTCCGTCGAACGTAGGCTTTCGAGGTGTCCAGGCTCTTCGACCAGCAATGGCCCTCGGTGGTAGACCGACTGGCCTCGGGCAAGGCAGTACGCAAGGTGATCCCTCGATCCGCCTTGGGCAGCTACGAACCCGCCGTCAATCGTCCCGATCCGGTGGCGGTTCTGGCATCCCAAGAAAAAGTACGAATCCAGTCTTTGTTGCCCATTCGCCACCAGCGGATGGCCGCGAATCCGTTCGCATTCCTTCGCGGCGCGGCTGCGCTCATGGCCGGCGACCTCGGTTCGATGCCCAGCACCGGCCTGAACGTTCAGCTCTGCGGAGACGCACACCTGTCCAACCTCGGCCTCTTCGCCGGACCCGATCGGGCTCTCGTGTTCGACCTCAACGATTTCGACGAAACCAATCCCGGGCCATTCGAATGGGACGT
>CAYPSE010000275.1:0-1626 GCA_964413305.1 uncultured Rubrivirga sp.
AACTAGCCGACGACATCGTGGTCATCGACCACGGCAAGGTCATTGCGCACGGAACGTCCAGCGAACTCAAGGATCAAATCGGCGGTGATCGCTTGGAGATCACGCTCGACAACCCCGAACAGGCTTCTGAAGCCATCTCTGCGCTTGCGGCGATCGTCTCGGGCGACGCTTCCATCGACGGGGCGAGCTATTCGGCACCGGTGAGCGGTGGCTCACCTGTCCTGATCGAGGCTGTTCGTGCCCTCGATTCGCAACACATCGGAGTCGCGGACATCGGTCTTAGACGTCCTACCCTTGACGACGTTTTCTTGACCCTCACCGGGCACGGCACCGAGGAAGATCAACGTCCGGAACCGAGTACTACCAGGCGCGGACGTCGAGGAGGTCGTCGATGAGTAGCCCGGTAATCCAGGCGAAGCGACCAGCTCTTGGCTGGACCGTCCACGACGCGCTGATCATCGCGCGCGCAACTATCACCGCCTCATTCCGCATTCCTGAGGCACTGTTCTTCCAATTGATCCAGCCGGTGATCTTTGTGCTGTTGTTCGCTTACGTTTTCGGTGGAGCGATCCCGATTCCCGGTGCTGAGCCCGGAAGTGCCGCCGATGCGTCCTTGTACCGGCAGTACCTGATGCCCGGAATCTTCGGTCAGACGGTTGCTTTCGCAGCTGCCGCCAGCACCGTCGGACTGGCGGAGGCAATGCAGCGCGGCATCATCGATCGCTATCGCGCATTGCCAATGTCCCAGCCGGCAGTCTTGCTCGGCAACACGCTCGCGAATGCGCTGCGTCAGATTCTCGTTCTCACCGTCTTGAGCGTGACAGGATTCATCGTTGGCTGGCGCATCAACGACGGCATCCTCAACGCGATCTATGCCTACCTGCTGCTTTTGCTCTTCGCGTACACAGTCACCTGGGTTGGCGCGTTCGTGGGTCTGTCGGTTCCCAATACCGAAACCGCAAACACCGCGGGATTGATTTGGATCTTCCCGCTCACGTTCTTGTCCAACGCTTTCGTGCCAATCACGTCGCTGCCTGGTTGGCTGCAGTGGTTCGCGGCGTTCAATCCGATATCGAGTTTGGTTCAAGCCACTCGTGAGTTATTCGGCAATCCCACGGGTGCACCCACGGACTTCTGGACGCTCAACAACGCCGCGCTCTACACCGTGATCTCGTGCGTGGTTGTCATCGCGATCTTCGCGCCACTGGCGGTGCGCAAGTACCGGACCGCGGCAAGCAAGTAGTCAGCCGCCGTAGGTCTCGACCTTCAGAATCTCCACGCTCATCGACTTGCCATTGGCGAGTTCGTACGTCGCGACGTCGCCGACCTTCTTGCCGTTCACGGCCGAGCCCAAGGGCGATGTGGGGGAGTAGACCTCGACTGACGCATGCGCGGCTTCCTCGCGTGAGCCCAGCAGGAATGTCTCTTCGTCTCCGAATTCCACGAACTTGATCGTGACAACCTTGCCAGCGGCGACTTCGTCGTCAGCTGCCTCGGGTGCCCCGATTTGCGCGCTTTCCAAGAGTTGCTTGAGCTGACGAATGCGGGCCTCGTTCTTACCCTGCTCTTCTTTGGCCGCGTGGTAGCCGCCGTTCTCCTTGAGGTCTCCCTCTTCCCGGGCAGCCT
>CAYPSE010000276.1:0-1605 GCA_964413305.1 uncultured Rubrivirga sp.
CCGCGTTCCATGAGGTCGATCAGGCGACCGGGTGTGGCGATGAGGATCGGCACGCCCTTGCGGAGTGCGTCGATCTGCTTGCCGTAGGGCATGCCGCCGGCGATGAGCCGTGACTTGAGGTCCACCGCAGCCATGAGGGGCGCCAGAGAGTCGTTGATCTGCATGGCGAGTTCGCGTGTGGGCGCCAGGACCAAGCCCAGGGGCTGATGCGGCTTCGCGCGACGGTTCGCCAGGCGAGTGAGCATGGCCAAGCCGAACGCGAGCGTCTTGCCCGAGCCCGTCTGGCCACGGCCGAGGACGTCGCGACCAGAGATCGCATCGGGCAGCGTGGCCGTTTGGATCGGAAACGGTGAGGTGATGCCCTGGCGCGCCAGGACCGTGCTGAGGGCAGGATTGATGCCCAATTCATCGAAAGACATGAGTTACCTATTCATCACGAGACCGAGAGAGTCTCGTGGAGCCGACCGCGCGTTCCGGTCGGAAGTAGAAGACTCGCAGGGGGATCAGATTCTGATCCAGGAAGTGACCGCGGTTGCGGCGCCTTCTAAGGGTAGGGCTTGTTCGTTCAAATTCCAAATCGCCGCGAGGAGTCGACGAGTGAATGAGTGGGGAGAAGGCAACTTTGGGTTGCGGCTTTGCGATTCGTTGGGTTCTCGCTACCGACGAAAAGGACTGAGGCGCGTCAGCAACTCAGTCGAAGCATCATGGATTGCACGGGCCTTTTCGATTGCTTCTGCAGCTTCGCCGGTGGTTACTACATCGCCAGGAAAACGCGGATACTCGATCTCAGCGCGCCTTCGTCGAAGAGATGAGAAGGCTTCAAAGGGGCCACCGAACTGTGCACGGACCACTTGCTCGGTCGTGACGTGATGGCCACCTGACTTGATTCGTAGACCCTGCTGAGCTAGGAGAGCAACGCACGCCTTTCGTGCGGCGTCGTACGCCAACACGTAAGCCGCCTCCGGGTACTTGGACAACTCACGTTCAGCTGATTCCAGAAGTCCTGTGGATGATTCGAGCAACGATGATCCGTCAGCCGCTGCGCCGCTTACGCGCTCGAGTGCACCTTGGGTCAACAGGTCTTCAACCGTGCTCGCACCACGCTGCCAGGTCATGCCCCCACTGTCTCAGCTGGGTCGGACATTACGGCGATAGTCGGACGACGTTGTATTTCGTCAAGTAGTGGATCATCCGCGGCATGCTGCCAAGCGTGACGACTTCGCACTACTGGGTTTATCGGAAGGCCGAGCCGGGTCTCGGCACGCTCGGCTGCGGCGTAGACGTCATCTCGCGCGATGTTCTCGCCGACGACCAGAACGTCAATGTCTTGCGGTGGGGGACCAGGTTCGCCCTGGAGACGTGCAGCCCACGACCCGAAGATCACCACCTGATCGGCGTTGAGGCCCGTGAACTCCTCGGCGATCACCATGCGCGGGCCGAAGGTCAGCATGATGATTTGCGTGAGGGGTGCCACGATCGGGTTTTCGGTATCCGGTCGAACAACCCGGGAGCGCCCGACCTTGCGAGAGCGCAGCAAACCTCCCACCTCGAGTCGAGTGACTTCCGACTGGATGCTGGTCAACGGACGAGACACGTGTTCGGCAA
>CAYPSE010000277.1:0-1583 GCA_964413305.1 uncultured Rubrivirga sp.
GAGAGGTCGTCATGGATCCAGGATTACACGAAGGTGGGCTCGTCAGTGGAGACGGTTCCGGCTAATCGGTTCCGGCGTCGAAAGCGGCACGATCCAGCGCCTCGTCCACACCACGTTCGGCCTCGACATCGTGGGCTTCGGTGTCCCGCTCTGCGATCCGTCCGGCGATTCCAGGACGGATGTCGCCCACGAGTTCCACGTGACCATCGCGCAGAGTTCCCAGACCCGCATACATCTCCAACTTCGCGCGCGAATCCGAGATGTCCAGGTTGCGCATCGTGAGCTGTCCGATGCGATCGTCCGGTCCGAACGCGGCGTCCTCGGTCCGCTCCATGCTCAAGCGATCTGGGTGGTAACTGAATGCCGGGCCTTCGGTATTGATGATCGTGTAGTCATCACCACGGCGCAGTCGTAGCGTGACGGTGCCGGTAACCGCACTCGCGACCCACTTCTGCAGGGACTCACGCAGCATCAGAGCCTGTGGATCCAGCCAGCGTCCCTCGTACAGCAGCCTTCCTAGACGACGACCCTCAGCGTGATAGTTCGCGATGGTGTCCTCGTTGTGAATGGCAGTGAGCAACCGCTCGTAGGCGATGAACAGCAATGCCATGCCCGGTGCCTCGTATATGCCTCGGCTCTTGGCCTCGATGATGCGGTTCTCGATCTGGTCGGCCATGCCAAGGCCGTGACGCCCCCCGATCGCGTTGGCTTCGCGCACTAGCGCAACGGGGGACTCGAACGTCTGCCCATTGATTGCGACAGGTCGACCCTGCTCGAAGGTGATCGTGATGTCCTCGGTGGGAATCTCCACTAACGGATCCCAGAACCGCACACCCATGATCGGTTCGACGATCTCCATCGACACGTTCAGGTGCTCGAGGGTCTTGGCCTCGTGCGTAGCACCCCAAATGTTGGCGTCGGTGGAGTAGGCCTTCTCCGCGCTGTCGCGATACGGGAGGTTGCGCTGGGTCAACCATTCGCTCATCTCCGCACGACCGCCGAGCTCGCGCACGAAATCCTCATCCAGCCACGGCTTATACACTCGCAACGAGGGGTTTGCCATCAAGCCGTAGCGGTAGAAGCGCTCGATGTCGTTGCCCTTGTAGGTGGACCCATCGCCCCAGATCGAAACACCGTCGTCGGCCATCGCCCGCACCAACATGGTTCCGGTGACGGCTCGACCTAGGGGAGTGGTGTTGAAGTACTGACGCCCACCAGAGCGGATATGGAAGGCCCCGCAGGCGATGGCGGCCAGACCTTCCTCCACCAAAGGCCCCGTGCAGTCGACCAACCGCGAGGCCTCAGCTCCGTATTGCGTGGCCCGACCGGGTACCGATTCGATGTCGGGTTCGTCGTACTGACCTATGTCCGCGGTGTAGGTGTAGGGGATAGCGCCCTTCTCGCGCATCCACGCAACCGCCACGGACGTATCAAGGCCCCCGGAGAACGCGATTCCCACCCGCTCACCGACGGGCAAGCTCGCCAGCACTTTGGACATGGATCCGTAGCCTAGGGCCATGCGCGCGTACCGAACCCGTGGGTGATGGTGTGTACTTCGGTGGTGATCAGAAGGCGTCGCGTGC
>CAYPSE010000278.1:0-1569 GCA_964413305.1 uncultured Rubrivirga sp.
TCGCTAGGCACGGATTCCAACAGTGCACGCACGTCCGCTTCGGCCGCACGGATCTCGTCGGCCACCTGTGCGCCGCAATCGGCGTAAGCCTGACCGTTGTCGACGGCGAGTTCATCACCGATGATCTGCGCAGCGGTGGCCATCCGATTCATGTCGAACCAGAAGTGCGGGTCCTCGCTGCCGTGGTCGTGTTCATCTTCGGAGTGAGCGTCTTCCTTGGCTTCGTCGTGCGAGTGATCGTCCTCGGAGTGCTCGTCACCGTGGTCGTGGTCGTCTTCCTTGGCTTCGTCGTGCGAGTGCTCGTCGTCGTGGCTATGTCCTGACTCACCGAAGGGAATCGGATCGACCATGTCGGCGACCTCGATGACCGTTGCGCCATCGGATGCGGCGTTCTCCAGGGCGTCGTCCAGACCGGCCTCCAGTCCAAGGCCGTTCGCGATGACAACCTGGGCGGTGACCATCTCGGCTACTTGCGCTGATGAGGGCGCGAAGTCGTGCGGATCGGCGCCGATCGGCATCAACGTGGTGGCGGTGGACTCAGGGTTGGCGCACGCCACGATCTGCGCGGCGACATCGCCGAGCATCGTGGTGGTGGCGACCACGTTCACGGGGGAGGAGTCCGACTCGCTGGTGGCGGCCTCAGTCTCTTCAGGCGCTGGTTCGGTCGTCTCTTCGGCGATCACCTCGGCGGACTCGGTGTCGGTTGAGGCGTCGTCGCTCGAACACGCGGTGAGCGGAGCGGCGAAGGCGAGGGCAGCGGCAGGGATCAGGGCGAGTCGGGAAATACGCATAGGGGGATTATGCGCTTAATGGAAATGATTGTCAATATCAGAAGCGGCCGAGGGCCTTCAGGACCGCCAGCCCCACGATCGCGAACACGACGACCAGTCGGATCATGCGTCTGCCCACAGGCAAAACGGGCCAGGCGAGCATCAGCAGCCAGCCCAAGAAGGTGGCCACGATCAACAAGAACAGTGCACCGACAGGTGCCAGCGGACCGGTCAAGGCAAGGCCCAGCAGCAGACACGAGGCGATTAACACCACCAGCAGCCAGCGGGGAATCGCCAGGAGCCGGGACAGGATCGGGATACTCGCGCGTTCGAGGTTGCCGCGTGGGGTGCCGGCGGATGGGTTGGAAGGACGCGAATTCGTCGGTCGTGGATTCCCACCGCGCTGGTTGCCGGGCTGGGGCGACGGCCCCTTCACGCCCGGGGGCAGTTGCCCCTTCTTTCGGCGCTTCTTGTCAGCCATTGCGGATCCTTCGGGGTGCATTAGCGTCGCGGTCATGGACGCCCGGAGCTTCGACCTATCGAGTTTCGAGCCTAGCGCTCTGGCCGAAGCGCCACCGGTTCTGGTGGTGTCCCGGTACCGGGTCGAATCCGACCGCAGCGAGTGGCTCGCGCGGATGCGAACGGCGCTCGGTGTCCTCGGTGAATCGGCGGGCTTCCTACGCGGACAGATCGCGCAGGCAACAGACGATGCCGACCTGATGGTGGTGTCCACTTCCTGGGCGAATGTTGGCGCCTATCGCAAGGCGCTGAGCAGATTCGAAGTGAAGGCGCAGGTGAT
>CAYPSE010000279.1:0-1559 GCA_964413305.1 uncultured Rubrivirga sp.
GGATGTCCCCGGCTTCCAGCATCCGGTCCATGGCCAGGGGTATCGAGGCGGCCGAGGTGTTACCCGTGGTGATGATGTCGCGCGCCACCGGAACGTGGGCGGGAAGGTCGAGGGCGCGGATGAGTGCGTCGGTGATGCGGTTGTTGGCCTGGTGCGGGATGAAGGCGTCGAGCTCATCGGCGGTGATGCCTGCCTTGTCCAGCGATTCCCGGCACACGCGGGCCATTTCCGAGACGGCCCAGCGGAAGACCTGTTGGCCGTTCATCGCGATGGCGGGAAAGGAGTCGTACCCGTTGTCGCGGAACTCCACCCAGTTCTGGGTCATGTTGATCGCCTGCAACTGCGAGCCGTCACCGCCCCAGACCACCGGGCTGATGGCCGGAGAATCCGACGGCCCGACGATCACCGCGCCTGCGCCGTCGGCGAATAGGAACGCGGTGCTGCGGTCGTGCTTGTCGGTCCACTCGCTGAGTTTCTCCGCTCCGATGAGAAGCACGTGTCCGGCGCTACCGCCGCGAACCATGTCCTGGGCCATCGCCAGTCCGTAGGCGAATCCCGCGCAGGCGGCACTCACGTCCATCGCGGCCGCGGTGGGGACACCGATGCGGTCGGCGATCTCCGATGCCGCGGACGGTGTTTGGTACGGATGCGTGCAGGTGGCGACGATGATGGTGTCGATCTGGTCGGCGGTGATGCCCGCAGTGGCGAGGGCCTTCTGCGCCGCCGATGCGCCCATCGTCACGACGTTCTCGTCCTTGTCGGCCCAGCGCCGCTCGGTGATGCCGGAGCGTTCGCGAATCCACTCATCGGAGGAATCGATGTTCTGACAGATGTCGTCGTTGGTGACGATCCGTGCCGGTCGGAAGCTGCCGATTCCCATGATCCGTGCGAACGGCGCACCCACGGGTGCGTTGATCGGGGCGCTCATGCGAACACCGAATGGTCGGGGGATGGGTGCAGTCGGATGATGGGCTGTCCGGGGGAAACCGGATCACCGTCCTCGACCAACCACTCCACCACCACGCCACCGTGCGGAGCATTGATGGGTGTGGCACCGCGCAGCGTCTCGACGCTGCCGACGATGCTCGACGCATCGAGGCTGTCACCGGGTTGGGCATCGAGGGCGCGCCGGAAGATCCCCTTGCCCGGCGCAACGAGCATCCGCCAGGTGGGGTTGGCATCCAAATGCGAGATCGTGCCGTGCGCCTGGATCATCGCCCAGGCCGCGTCCAGATCGTCGGGGGTCTTGACCGCGAGGGTTTCCACGCCGGGGAGTGCGCGCTTGGCCAGACCCGTGAGGGTGCCCGCGGGTGGGATCTCGATGATCGCCGTCACGCCGAGGTCGGCCATCGTCTGCATGCACAGATCCCAGCGAACCGGGTTGCTCACCTGATTGACGAGCCTGCGCAGCACGTCGCGACCGTCGTGCACCACTGCGCCGTCGGCGTTGGAGATCAGCCTGATGCGTGGATCGTGCGTGGTGATCGCGTTGCCCATCCGACCTAGGCGACCGACCGCCGGACCCATGTGTTCGGTGTGGAAGGCGCCGGCCACTTCGA
>CAYPSE010000280.1:0-1556 GCA_964413305.1 uncultured Rubrivirga sp.
ACCATTGGCAACTTGTGACACTTTCGTGACACAGTAGGCGGGTGCTTCCCCGGCCCTTCCCACATTCTGCCGTGCGGCACCGCCGTGCGCGGCCGGGCGTCAGGGGAGCACTCGCCGGCCTGATGGGCATCGCCGTGGCGTCGTCGTTGTTGATCGCCCCTGCAAGCGCCACCCAAGGACAACTCACCTGGCAACCCACCACCTGGACCGGGCCGGTAGCCGGGGCACCGGTTCCCGGTGACGGTCTTCCGCCAGCTCCGATGCCAGCGCCGCTGCCACCTTTGCCGCCCGACGTTGCGGTGACCATCGAATACGAACCTCAGACCACCTGCGAAGACTCCCCCAAGCCCGGCGCCTTGCGCCTTGAACAGATCATCAAGGGCACCTACGGCGCAGATCAGTACACCTGGATCCCTCGCGACTGTGATCGCGGCGGCCGCAGCGAACACAAGGAGGGTCGCGCGATCGACTGGATGGTCGATGTACGCGATCCGCAACAACGCGCAAACGCCGAAGCCTTCTTGAACTGGCTGCTTGGACCGGACGCGAATGGTCGTCCCTATGGTCACGCGCTGCAATTGGGAATCATGTACATCGGTTGGCACGACCGGTTCTGGCGCGGCTACGGCATCGATCGCGGATGGACCGAGTTGAAGGGCTGCTTTGCCAAACCGGAGGAGAAGCACGACAACTACTGCCATCGCAACCACATCCATATCTCGTTGACATGGGCGGGCGCTCGCGGCGAGATTCCGGGGGCACCGGCGGCACCCGCGCCTGAGCAACCTGCTACACCAACTCCCGAACAGCCAGCAGTGCCGGCACCGGCACCACCTGAGGCGGTGGAAGAGGGTTTCTATGGAATCGGCGCGGAGGTCGGCTACGAGTCCGCGGCACTCGGTCCGTTCCAGCCAGGGGAGGTGCGCACGGTCGCCTTGACGGGCGTTGCACCCCAAGCCAGTAGCGCTTTGGTGGCGATTACTACACGTGAAGCCGACGCGCGAGGTCGTTTGCGAATCGGGGTGGGCACCGAGAAGACGAATAGCGCGGGCGTGAAGGTTCCCAAGCGCGGTGCTCGCACCACGATGCGTGTTGTCCCTGTCTCCGGGGGAGCGGTGCAGATCAAGGCGCCGGACAAGACGGCAGTGCAGGTGCGTGTGGACGTTCTCGGATACAGCGTGGGCGCCGAGCCTGCGCGAGCCATCGGGTTGCCTCCCACAGGCCTACACAAGGGCCGATTCGACGCGGGCGAAGTGAAGGTCGTGAAGGCGCGCGGTGTGGGCCGAGTTCCCAAGAAAAAGAAGAAGGTCAGTGCCGTGATCCTTCGCGTGACAACCAAGGGTCGCGGCGAAGCGGGACGCTTTGCTGCCTACGCCGTAGGTGGCGTGGATCGCGGAGCAACATCTGCGGCGGTTCCCGTGGACGGTAGGAATTCCACATTGTTGGTTGCGGAAATCGGTGACAAGGGCCTCATCGCTCTGGCGTCGTCAGCCAAGACGAAAGCGAATGTGAAGATCGTCGGTTACGTGCGCTAGGCCCGGCCTTCGTTAGCATGC
>CAYPSE010000281.1:0-1545 GCA_964413305.1 uncultured Rubrivirga sp.
CTGGGGCACCAGCGGTGGGCTGATGCAGGCTTGTCGGAAATGCGCGATTGGCGCGAAGCCATCGCCGAGGCTATGCAGCGCGGGTTCGACTGATCAGGCTGCTTGGTACTGCCACAGGTGAACCCACCTGCTGACACGAGCCAAACTGTCCCCGTCCACTCGACCGGCAATTTTTCGTACTCTCATGATGCTGATCGCGCGCGGCTGTTCGGTAATCGCATATGACTGAGTACGAAGGCCCGTAGGACCACTCAAAGCGACGTGGTTGGGCCACGGACGTTGGCGAGTCGTGACGGGTACAACGAGAGTCATGCGTGTCATTGCTTCTGAGTAGTCAATGGAAGATATGACTAGGGCTGGTCGCCTGCCACCCTGCTCGTTTCCGACTACGGGATCAAGATCACACCACACGATCGTCCCGGCCTCGAGGTTCATGCGCTGGGACTTTCGTGTGCCGAAGAATCTTCGTCCCAAGGTTCGTCTTCTAGTCCGTCCATCGAGGCTGCGTCCCATGCATTGAACTCGCGCATGTATTCGTCCCACACCTCTTGCGGTGCTTCGCGCATAGCCTTTTTGGCTGCCTCCACTTCCAACCGCCACAGGTAGTCCGCCAGCAACTTTTCGATCATGCTTCCGGCGGTCCGTCCTTCGGCGGCGGCCACCTCGTTCAAGTCATCGCGGACCTTGGTCGTGACTTTGATGGTGGTGTGGGTTGGCGTACTCACCCGCTAAGTATACGTCAGGTATACCTCTTTGGGGAAGCCCCAGCCTTCACCGGTCGCTTGCAGCGATGGCTTCCAGGACCGCGGCCACACCGTCGCCCGGTTCGTCCAGCGTGATCAGATTCGCCTTGGCCTGGATTTCGGGAACCGCGTGACCCATGGCAACGCCGAGTCCGGCCCAATTCAGCATCTGTACGTCGTTCCAGTTGTCGCCGATGGCGACCACGCGATCGGCCGGGATGTCCTTGCGCGCGCACACTTCGTGCAGCATCGACGCCTTGCTGACGTCGTGCGGGCCCACGTCCATCCAGGCGACGTCGGCAACGCCGTAGACCACCTGGTGGTAACCCAGTTGCGCGGCTGCTTCGCCGAACGCTTCTTCTGTGTGACGGTTGCTGCGCATCACCAGACGCACAACGGGTTCCTTGGTGAGATCCTCGAGCGGAACTTCGTGGATCTTCAGTCCGAGCGGGCCGGTGGAGAACAAGTGAGTTGTGTAGAAGACGCCGTGCATGTCTTCAACGGCGAAGACGGCATCGGGGATGAGCTCGGTGAGTTGCTCGATCACCGGGCTTGCGTCGAAGGTGACGGCCTCGATGATCTTGTCCTTGGCGACATCACCGAGGATGGCGCCGTTGCTACACACCACGTATCCGTCGATGCCCGCTTCCTTCGCAACCGGGCTGGTGGTGTCGAAGGCGCGACCGGTGGCGAGGACTACATCGATCCCCTTGGCCTGGACTGCACCGATCGCTTCGATCACGCGCGGCTTCATCTCACCCAGGTGCACGGTGAGGGTGTCGTCGATGTCCAGCGCGATGAG
>CAYPSE010000282.1:0-1533 GCA_964413305.1 uncultured Rubrivirga sp.
TGCGAAGGGCGGCCACTAAGCCGCGGCCATCGGGCCCGAAGTAGATCTGCCAGTCCGTCAGTACGTGGTAGATCCGCCCACCCACGATGCCGAAGGGCACCGCCCACAACGCGATATCGGTGATCAACCCCGGCTTTCCGCCGCGAGCGACGTAGCGCCGATTGCCCAGCCAGATTGCAACGACGATGCCGAGGATGATCGCTAGGGCGTAGCCGCGCAGAGGAATCGGGCCGATATTCCACGCGCCCTGCTCCGGGCTGGGAATGCTCGCAAGCAGCATGAGCTAGTTACCTGCGGCTGCGGTCAAAGCAGCAAGGAGGGCGGCCTTGTCCGCGAGTGTGGCGTTATCGATCTCCACCCCATCGATACGGCCGTACGGAGTTCCGGGAATGTTTTCGTCGTAGAAGGCTTGCGTGGAGTTGGCGGCCCACACTCGGTAGGTGCCATCGTTGACGCACTGGGTGAACTCATCGAGTTGCTCACCGCCCATGCCGATTTCCTCAGCGATCGCGACGAAGTCCTCGTTGGGCCAACCATCCCCTTCCACCTGCGGCTGATTGGCGTACACGGCGTCGTGGAACTCCCTCGTGAAGCCTTGGTCCATGGCGCAGCCCCACGCGCCGATAGCGCGATTGGAAGCGTCATTGCCGAGGTTGCGATCCAAGAAGCCCGTGGGCCGGTAGATGAGTCGTGCCACACCGGTCTCGGCGAGTTCGGCGATGCCCGCACCGTTGGCTTCCTCCAACGCCGCACAGGCCGGGCATTGGAAGTCTTCCCATAGTTCGAGAACAGGGACGTTCTCTCCGCCGGTTCCGTAAGGAACTCCGAAGGCCCATTCGCTATCAGCACCAAGTGCGCCCTCGGGCACCGGTGCACTGGGATCGGGTTCGACGACCTCGACGCCGGTCACACTTCCTTCGGTGCTCCTTGCGTACACGGCAACACCGATGATTCCGGCGACGACGGCTACAACAGCGAGAGCACCGATGATGCGCACCGTGCGCTCGCGACGCTTTTCTCCTGCCTGCGCCGCAGCCCGCGCTGCGGCTGCCCGTTCCCGCCTGTCCTTGCTTCCGGCTGCCATGTTGCCTCTTTCGAACGTAAGTGGGCCACTTGCTCGATCCATCCGAGCCGTCTTTAGAGTAGTTGAACGCTCATCGATCCCCGGCGGGAGGTGTATGCGTGCTCAATGCCGCGTGACACCCGACCTCACTCCAGCAGCTAATTCCGCCGCGAAGTCACGCACCGCCACCTTGGCCGATTCCAGATCCGGCGCATCCAAAATCCGTCGGACGAAGGCTGAGCCCACGATCACGCCATCGGCGTAGCTCGCGATGTCCGCGGCCTGCTGGGCATTCGAGACGCCCAGTCCCACTCCGATGGGGGCATCGGTATGTGGACGAACACGCGCAACGAGTTCAGGGGCCGCAGAACTGACCTGATCACGTGCTCCGGTGACACCCATAGTCGACGCCGCGTACACGAAGCCGGTGCACGCGGACACCACCCGATCGATTCGCGCATCAGTCGACG
>CAYPSE010000283.1:0-1531 GCA_964413305.1 uncultured Rubrivirga sp.
GCTCGAGGGTGATCTGGCCATCCACCACACCTTGGTAGATCAGGTCCATGCGGTGTTCGACCGAACCGATGCCGTTGGGGATCTTGGAGAAGTCTCCAAGTCCGAGTTCCTTCTGCTCCTTCATGCAGAACGGGCAGTGGTCGGTGGAAACAATCGACAGATCGTTCGTTCGCAGGTAGCGCCACAACTCCTCTTGGTGGTGCTCGGCCTTGGAGCGAAGCGGCGTGGAGCACACCCACTTCGCACCTTCGAATCCCGGCTGGGCGAGATGGTCTTCCAGCGACAGGTACAAGTACTGCGGGCAGGTCTCACCGAACACGTTCCACGCTTCGTCGCGAGCTTGCTGCACGACCTGCACGGCTTGCTTGGCGGACATGTGCACGATGTACAGCGGCGTGCCGGTCATCTTGGCGAGCATGATCGCGCGATTGGTGGCCTCGGCCTCGGTCTCCCAGGGGCGGGTGAGGCTGTGGTACTTCGGATCGGTCTTGCCCTCCGCGAGGGCTTGTTGCACCAGGACGTCGATCGCGATGCCGTTCTCCGCGTGCATCATGATGGTCGAGCCGTTGTTGGCGGCCGTTTGCATCGCGCGCAGGATCTGGCCGTCGTCGCTGTAGAACACGCCCGGATAAGCCATGAACAACTTGAAGCTGGTGATGCCTTCGTCGACCAACTCGTCCATCGCCTTCAAGGAGTCCTCGTCGACGCCACCGATGATCTGGTGGAAGCCGTAGTCGATCGCGCACTGTCCATCGGCCTTGGCGTGCCACGCGGCGAGGGCGTCTTGCACCCGCTCGCCGAACTTCTGCACCGCGAAGTCGATGATGGTGGTGGTGCCACCCCAGGCAGCCGCGCGGGTTCCGGTCTCGAAGGTGTCCGAGGCGAACGTTCCTCCGAAGGGCAACTCCATGTGCGTGTGAACGTCCACGCCACCGGGAATGACGTACTTGCCGCGGGCATCGAAGACCTGGTCGGCTGTTGCCTCCAGGTTCGCGCCCAAGGAAGTGTCGCCGGGGGCGATGACCGCCGCGATCGTCTCGCCGTCGATCAGGACGTCGGCCTGGATCACGCCGGTCGAGGAGACGACGCTTCCGTTCTTGATCAAGATGGTCATGGCTGTACCTCCTGCTCGAATCTCTTTCGAGAAACCTGATTCCTCCAACTATGGCCGAACGAGATCGTCGTACGCATCCGGACGGCGATCTCGGTAGAAGGCCCAACGGTTGCGCACGGTGGTGATCAGTTCCAGATCCAGGTCGCGGACGATCAGTTCGGACTTGTAGGGATCGCCCTTCTCACCTACGTAGTTGCCCTCAGGGTCAACGAAGTACGACTGTCCGTAGAAGTCGTCGTCGCCCAGTGGCTCGATGCCCACCCGGTTGATGGCACCGACGTAGTACTCGTTGGCAACTGCAGCTGCGGGCTGCTCGATGCTCCACAGGTACTGCGAAAGGCCGCGCGAAGTGGCCGAGGGGTTGAACACGATCTGCGCGCCGTTGAGTCCGAGTGCGCGCCAACCCTCGGGGAAGTG
>CAYPSE010000284.1:0-1517 GCA_964413305.1 uncultured Rubrivirga sp.
CGCGGTGGGCGGCCTCGGGGTGGAAGTACATGTCCAACGCGGTGGTGGTGCCACCCAGGAGTGCTTCAAGCGCGCCGAGCCTGGCACCTAGGTAAGTGCCCTCTGGTCCCATGATGCGCGCCTCCTCGGCCCAGACGCGTTCGAGGAATCCTTGAAGGTCGACGTTCTCCGCGATGCCGCGAAGGAGAGTCATCGGAAGATGCGTGTGGAGGTTGACGAAGCCGGGAAGCACGATGCAACCCGATGCATCAACGGTGCGATCCGCAGTGAAGCCGGTTAGGTCGCCGATCGCGACGATGCGGCCATCGTCGATCGCAATCGATGCGTTCTCCAGCGTTGCGCGATCGTCGTTACACGTCAGTACGAATCGAGCACCTTGGACGATCGTCGGAACGTTCATCAGGCGAGCAACCTTGCTGCTTCGGACAGGACTTTGGTGACGGTCGCCGCACCTTGTGCAACCACGGCGTACACATCTTCGATGGTGATCGGTTCGCTGCCCTGACCAGCGGCCGGGTTGGCGACGATGCACAGGCTCGCGTACGGCAGGCCGCGCTCGACGGCGAGAACGACTTCCGGCACACCCGTCATGCCGACCACTGTCACGCCCGCAGCAGCCGCCAGACGAATCTCCGCCTTCGTCTCGAATCGCGGGCCTTCGTAAGCGCCGTAGATTCCCTCGTCGATCACGGTGACTCCGAGGTTTTCGGCCGCTTGCTTCCACGCACGACGCAGCCGCGGGTGATAGGGCTGGCCCATGTCCACGTGCACCACTCCCTCGGGAGTGGAGCCATCGAAGAAGGTGATCGGTCTGGACTTGGTGAAGTCGATGAAATCGTCGACGATCACCAGGTCG
Organism: uncultured Rubrivirga sp.; assembly: GCA_964413305.1. Classification (GTDB taxonomy): domain Bacteria; phylum Actinomycetota; class Actinomycetes; order S36-B12; family S36-B12; genus S36-B12. Next base: position 857 of record CAYPSE010000284.1, read on the forward strand.
CCGGCGTCCGTTCCGACACCGCCCACCACGTTCACCGCGAGGATCTCGGTCACGCCCAAATCGATCATCGCTTGGATGTTGGCTCGGTAGTTGACCATGTGCGGGGGGACGGAGTGGTCGTAGCCATGGCGGCTGATGAATACCGTGCGCCGCTCGTGCAGGGTTCCCACACGCGCGCGCGTGGGTCCGTAGATGGTCTCGACAGTGACGTCCTCGGGGGCACGAAGGTCTTCGAGGGCGTAGAAACCGGTGCCGGCGATCACGCCGAGGGCTGCACTCGTCACGGGTGCAGGCTAGCGATGACCGGGCAGATCCTCAGGACCGAATCCATCGGGCAGTAGCACCGATAGCGGGGTTGGCCCACCGGCACGATCGATGAGCAGATCCGGGCCACCGTGCTCCCAGAGGAGTTGTCGGCAGCGTCCGCATGGGAGTAGCGGACCGGGATTGGGACCCACGCATGCGAAGGCCACGAGCCGCGGCTTGCGCCCGGGTGGACTGGTCTTGGCGAGTTCACTCACCAATCCGCACTCGGCGCACAGCGTGGTGCCGATCGAAGCGTTCTCGACATTGCAGCCGGACACGATGCGGCCGTCGTCCGTCAAGGCGGCAGCGCCCACCGGATGCTGGGAGTAGGGGGCGTATGCGTGATCTCGGGCCT
>CAYPSE010000285.1:0-1512 GCA_964413305.1 uncultured Rubrivirga sp.
AGCGAGACGCGGTTGATGCTCGTGGTGATCATGGACACCGGTCGGGTGGAGCAGCGGGTGATCGAGTGCTCGGCGCCGTTGTCCGAAGAAGTTCTTGCGGATCTGCGCAGCAAACTCAACGCCTCTGTTGCCAACAAGCCGTTCGCGTTCGTGCCCGATGCTTTGAAGGACCTCGACAAGTCCTTCGCAGAGCAAGATCAACGTCTCGTCCAGGCGGTCATGTCCGCGGTGCTCGAAGCAGTGACCGAACGCATCGAAGAACGCGTGGTGCTCGGTGGCACAGTGCACCTTGCCCGGTACCAACAGAACTTCCCGATGGCGATCCAGCCGGTGCTCGAAGCCCTCGAAGAGCAGGTGGTGCTGCTGCGGCTGCTCGGCGAACTGTCCATCGAATCTCCTGTGACCGTCCGCATCGGTCAAGAGACCGAGGTGCAGGGTCTGGAATCGACATCGGTCGTCACCGCCGGATACGGTCGAAGCGAGGAACCGGTTGCGTCCTTGGGAGTCATGGGGCCCACGCATATGGACTACGCCGGAACCATGAGTGCGGTGCACGCGGTCGCGCAATACGTCAGCAAGATCCTCAAGGGACAGTAGGTGGCTGTGGCAACGGACTATTACGCCCTGTTGGGCGTAGCTCGCGACGCCTCTCCCGAGGAGATCAAGAAGGCCTACCGCCGGCTCGCCCGCGAACTTCACCCCGACGTCAACCCCGATCCGGAGCACCAGGAGCGCTTCAAGCAGGTCACCGCTGCCTACGAGGTGCTCTCCGATCCGGACAAGCGCCAGATGTACGACCTCGGTGGCGATCCGCTCAGCCAGTCCGGTGGCTTCGGTGGTTTCGGTGCCACCGGTTTCGACTTCGGCGACATCATGGATGCGTTCTTCGGCGGGGGAGGCGGCGGACGTCAGCGCGGACCGCGCACCCGTGCTCGCCGTGGCCAAGACGCACTCGTGCGCATTCAGGTCGACCTGGAAACAGCCGTGTTCGGCGGCGAACGCGACATCACGGTCGATACCGCCACCGCGTGCGCCACCTGCGAGGGCTCGGGAATGTCCGAGGGCAGCGAGCTCGAGACCTGCGTGATGTGCAAGGGCCGCGGTGAGATCCAATCCGTGCAGCGGTCCTTCCTCGGCCAGGTGATGACCGCGCGTCCGTGCCCGCAGTGCCAGGGCTTCGGCACCACGATCCCGCACCCCTGCCCGGCGTGCTCGGGCGAAGGACGCGTGCGCACCCGCCGCACCCTCACCATCAAGGTCCCCGCGGGCGTGGACACCGGCACCCGCATCCAGTTGCAGGGGCAAGGGGAAGTGGGACCGAACGGTGGCACGGTGGGTGACCTGTTCGTGGAGATCGTGGTCACCCCGCACCCAGTCTTCGAACGTCACGGCGATGAACTGCATTGCGTGGTCAGCATCCCGATGGCCGCAGCCGCCCTGGGAACGAACGTGAAACTCGACACCCTCGATGGCGCCGAGGAGATAGCGATCAACCCCGGCACGCAAAGCGGT
>CAYPSE010000286.1:0-1502 GCA_964413305.1 uncultured Rubrivirga sp.
GGTGCGACCCCCATCAGCCCCCCGACCAGCCCGATGGTCGCCCCGAGGGCAGCAACGCCCCGGGTGACGCCTCGGGTGGCGCCTCGGGTGGCGCCTCGGGTGGCGCGTGATGACGCGCGTGATGACGATCGGGGAAGGAGCACCCGATCAGGGTACGGGGTTTCCCACTTGCCCGCGTAGCGAAGGCCCGCGTGTCACACTGAAGGCCTCGGGAACGGAGTGGTGCATGGATCGACTCGATGCCATCGACGCCGCCATCTGGTTCGCCGAAGATGCGCAGACTCCGCGCAACGTGGGGGGTGTGGCCATCTTCCGGCCACCGGCTGGGGGCTTCGACCACGAGCGCCTGGTCCGGTTGATCCGCAACCGAATCGCCCACGTTCCCCGCTACCGGCAGCGGCTGCGTGAAGTTCCGTGGGGGTTGTCCCGGCCGGTCTGGGTCGACGACGCGAACTTCGACGTCGCCTTCCACGTCCGCCGATCTGCGCTACCCAATCCCGGTACCCGAGCCCAACTCGATGAGTTGGTGGCCCGGCTGATGGCCCGGCCGCTGGATCGGATGCGTCCGTTGTGGGAGATGTATCTGATCGAGGGTCTGGAGGACGGTTGTTTCGCGGTTGTCACCAAGAGCCACCAGGTGCTGGTGAACGGCACCGCGGCGATCGACATCGCTCAGGTGATGTTGGACACCCATGTCGAGGCGATCGAGGACACACCCGATGCGTGGAGTCCTCATCCCGAACCCAGCGATCCCGAACTCATCGCAGCGGCGTTGACCAGCGTGGTGACCAGGCCCGCGGTGGCCTGGGATCTCGCAACCAGTGCGGTCCGCGACGCCGGGGCGGCGGCGGAAGCCCTCGGCAGTTGGGTTCGAGACACCACCGTCGATGCTGCGCGAACGGTTGCCTCGATCATCCGGTCCCCGATCGACAGCCCGCTCAACACCCGCATCGGTGCTCAGCGCCGGTTCGCCACCACCCAATTGCCGTTAGCCGATCTGCGCGAGGTGCACGGCACCAGCGTGGGGACCGTGAACGACGTCGTGCTCACGGTCGTGACCGGTGCGCTGCGCGATTGGCTGATGAACCGCGGCCGGGTGCTGGACTCCTCGGCAACGCTGCGCGCTCTGGTGCCGGTGAGCATCCAGTCGGAGGCTCCATCGCGTCGCGACAAGCCCCAAACCAGCGACGTCGGGGCGTTCTTGATCGACCTACCCGTCGGTGAAGCCGATCCCATCGTTCGCCTGCACCAGATCGCCTTCCATATGCGCGACCTGCGGACCAAGGAGAGATTCGTGGCCGCGGAAGCACTCGCCGGCGTTGCGGGCTTCGGGCCGGCCACGTTCCATGCGCTCGGTTCGCGCGTGGGTGCCACGCTGTCGCAACGCGCGTATAACGTGTCCATCATCAACGTCCCCGGTCCGCAGCGTCCGCTATACGCGGCGGGAAGCGAGATGATCGCCGCCTATCCGTTCTCGCCATTGGTCCAGGGGCAAGCCTTGA